>JAIOIE010000008.1 GCA_019912665.1 Deltaproteobacteria bacterium | reverse complement strand
GACATACTGCTGGTCGTCCCAGTTGACGAAGTCGAAGCCGAGGGAAGGGAGATAGAGCGCGAATGCGGCTATCGCGGATATGAGAGCCGCAAGGAGGATAAGCTTTATAGGGTAATTTTTTTCCTGCATTCCTGATCCAGGCGGTTTTTATCGCAGGCTGTCTTTTCCGGCAGGACTGCTTTGGCTTTAACTGCCTGCAAGTTTTAAAGAATTTACTCGGGACAGTTCATCAGTCAGCCAGTATATCATTGAGGGGTTTTTGTTTGCAAGGCGGCTGCCACCCGGGATTTTTTTTGTGTTTATTAGGGCGTTTCGCATGATATATTATGACGATAAAGGACCGAGGAGAGACTCCGCCCCGGCCGGGGCGCGAATTCGCTTATGACCGTTCTGAGGACCCTTGCCGTATGGCTCCTGGGCCTGCCCATCACCATAGCCCTTTTCATTCTCGTGCTCTTATCCCTTCCGTTCGGCTGGGGCAAGGCGGTCCATTCCATCGGGGCCTTCTGGTCGAGGGTGGTGCTCGCGCTCTCGGGCGTTAAAGTGAACGTAAAGGGAACGGAAAACATCCCTGCGGGCATGCCGGTGATATTCGTCTCCAACCACCAGGGCGCCTTCGATATACCGGCGCTCCAGGCGTTCCTGCCCGTGCAGTTCCGCTGGGTGGCCAAGAAGAGCCTTTTCAGGATACCGGTCATAGGCTGGAGCATGAGCCTTGCCGGGTATGTCGGCATCGACAGGGACAACCCGGCGGAGGCCATGAAGAACATGGAAGAGGCCTCGGAGAAGATAAGGAACGGGACTTCGGTGCTGATCTTCCCCGAGGGCACGAGGTCCGGCTCTGCTAAACTACTCCCCTTTAAGCGCGGGGCCTTCGTCCTCGCCAAGAAAAGCGATGTCCCGGTCGTGCCTGTCGCCATAGACGGCACTTCGGATATAATGAGGCGGGGGGGCTTTCTCATAAGGCCCTCGCGTGTCAGGATAAGGATAGGTAGGCCAGTGGAAACCGGGCCTTTTGACGAGAAAGAGCTCCGGAACAGGATGAAGAAGGATATAGAGGGACTTTTGCAAGCCGGGGCAGGAAGGCCCTGAGCAGGAATTTTATGGGAGAGCCGCTTAGGATAATCCCGCTCGGCGGGCTCGGCGAGATAGGCCTCAACATGATGGCCATCGAGTACGGGGATTCCATCATCGTCGTTGACTGCGGCCTGATGTTCCCGGAGGACTACATGCTCGGGATCGACATAGTCATCCCGGACGTGAGCTATCTTAAAAAGAACCGCGAAAAGGTAAAGGCCTATATCATAACCCACGGCCATGAGGACCACACTGGCGCCCTGCCTTTCATCCTCCCACAGGTCGACGCGCCGGTCTACGGCACCGCCCTCACCATCGGGCTCATCGAGGAGAAGCTCGAGGAGTTCGGCCTCGCCAAATCGACCTTATTCGAGACAGTCCGCCCGAGGGACAGGGTATCCATAGGACCATTCGACATAGAATTCATACGCGTGAGCCATTCGATAGTGGACGGCTGCGGCCTGGCCATAAGGACGCCGGTCGGCACCGTAATCCATACCGGGGACTTCAAGATGGACCAGACCCCGGTGGACGGCGAGGTCATGGACTACGCCCGGTTCTCCGAGTACGGGGAAACCGGGGTGCTCCTTCTCATGTCTGACTCCACGAACGTCGAAAAGGAGGGCTATTCCCTCTCCGAGCGGGAGATAGGGAAAAACCTCGAGGAGATATTCAGGAGATGCGAGGGGAGGATAATCGTCGCCGCTTTCTCCTCCAACATACACCGCATCCAGCAGGTCATCGAGGCTGCCGCAAGGCACAAGCGCAGGGTGATACTCAACGGCAAGAGCATGGTCGCCAACGTGCGGATAGCCCACGCCCTCGGCTATCTCAAGTACCCGGAAGGGCTCATGGCCGACCTCAAGGAGATAGACTCCATCCCCCACGACCAGGTCGTGCTCCTTACTACCGGGAGCCAGGGCGAGCCCATGAGCGCCCTTACCCGCATGGCAATGGACAACCACAAGCAGATAAAGGTCCGTAAGGGCGATACCGTCATCCTCTCCTCGAAGTTTATCCCCGGCCACGAGAAGGCCATATCCACCATGATGAACCACCTCTACAGGAGAGGCGCGGACGTCATATACGAGAAGGTCTCCGAGGTGCACGTCTCCGGGCACGCGAGCCAGGAGGAGTTGAAGATAATGCTCAACATGGTGCGCCCGAAGTATTTTATCCCGGTGCACGGAGAGTACAGGCACCTGGTCCTCCATTCAAGGCTCGCCGCCAGGATCGGCATACCGGAAGAGAACGTATTAATAGCCGAGGACGGGGACGTGGTCGAGTTCGCCCCCGAGGGCGGGTTCGTGAGGGCCGGAAAGGTCGAGTCCGGGAGGGTGTTCGTGGACGGCAAGGGGGTCGGGGACGTCGGCGAGATGGTATTGAAGGACAGGAACCACCTGGCCCAGGACGGGATGGTGCTCGCCCTCGTTGCCATAAACGCCACGACCGGCGACATGGTATACGGCCCCGAGATAGTGACCCGCGGGCTGGTCCTCGAAGAGGGCAGGCCCGAGCTCATCGAGGACGCCAGAAAAGTGGTAATAGAGGCGCTGAACACATTGAATACCGAGGTCAAGACCGAGCAGCTTGAGATAAAGGAAGAGGTGAGGAGGGCTCTCAGGAGGTACTTCAATAAGACCCTGGAGCGGAAACCCGTTATACTCCCCATGATAATCGAAATATAGGCAGAACCCGGGGTTTCAAGATGAGCTCGAAAGTCTACTTCGCTGACCTTAGGACCACCCCCAGAAGAAACCTCCATGACAAGCTCGACTCCCTCCTTCTGAAGGTCGGCATAAGGGAGAGGTTCAGGAAAGGGCACCTGATCGCCCTTAAGCTCCATTTCGGGGAAAAGGGCAACGCCTCTTACGTAAGGCCCGTTTTCGTAAGGAGGATCGTCGAGCGCGTAAGGGAAACAGGCGCAAACCCCTTCCTTACCGACACAAACACCCTTTACGTAGGGACCAGGGGCAACTCCGTCGACCACCTGAGGACGGCAATCGAGAACGGCTTCGATTTCGCCGTGGTCTCCGCTCCCCTAGTCATAGCCGACGGCTTAAGGGGCGCCTCCGGAACGCCGATAAGGGTAGAAGGGAAGCACCTCAGGGAAGTAAGCATCGCGAACGAGATAGTCGCCGCCGACGGGCTTGTGGTGGTGACCCATTTCAAATGCCACGAGCTTTCCGGATTCGGGGGCGCATTGAAGAACGTCGGCATGGGGTGCGCAAGCCGCGAGGGGAAGCTCGCGCAGCACTCGAACTGCTCCCCGGTCGTAGACCCCGAAGGCTGCGTTGCCTGCGGCGACTGCGCCGCCGCGTGCCCCTCAGGGGCCATAATGGTCGGGACCGCCGCGGTAATAGACCAGGAGGCCTGCATAGGATGCGGCCACTGCATCGCCGTATGCCCGGAGGGTACAATAAAGGTAAGCTGGGACGAGACAACAGGGAGGCTCCAGGAGAAGATGGTCGAGCACTTCGAGGGCGCCGTCAAGGGAAAAGAGGGCCGGTGCGTATATATCTCTTTCGTGACCCAGGTGAGCCCGGCATGCGACTGCTACGGCCATAACGACGCCCCCATAGTGCCGGATGCCGGGGTACTGGCCTCTACCGACCCCGTGGCTATAGACCAGGCCGCGGCGGACATCGTAAACGGAATGGAAGGCTTCAGGGAGAGTGCCCTCCGTAGCGGGCACGGGCCCGGAGGCGACAAGTTCAGGGGGGTCCACCCCTCCGTAGACTGGGAAATACAGCTCTCATACGCCGAGAAAAGAGGGCTGGGATCGAGAGAGTACTCCCTGGTTAAAATCTGATCTTACAAGTTTGGCTGCAAGCCGGATGGAGCGGAAATGGCGGTAAAGAAGATAGGCGAGCTCCTGGTCGAATCAGGGCTCATAACCGAGGAACAGCTCGAAGAGGCCCTTGCCGCAGGCAAGGAGAACAAGGGCACCAGGACCGGCGCCCTGCTTGTAAAGCTGGGGTACGCGACAGAAATTGACATAGCCCAGACCCTCTCATACCAGGTCGGGATTCCCTTTATGGACATGGCTTCCACGACAGTGGACCCGGAGAGCCTTAAGCTCGTTAGCGAAAAGCTTGCCCGGAAGTACCTCCTTGTGCCGCTCTACCACGACAAGAAGGTCCTGAGGATCGCCATGGCTGACCCGTTGAACCTCAATGCCATAGACGACCTGAGGTTTTCGACGGGCATGGAGATACAGCCCTTCATCGCCACGCTTTCGGACATCAACGCCGCGATATCGAGATACTATCACCTGAACGAGCCCATGATGGATGAGATACTGGGCGATTTCAAGAAGGACAGGTACGTCGAGATATTCCATGAATCCGAATCGAGCAGGGACCTATCCGAGCAGGTAAAGAAGTCCGCCGCGCCGCCCATCATCAAGATGGTCGATTCCATACTGATACACGGCTTCGACAACAGGGCGAGCGACATCCATATCGAGCCGCAGGAGAAGGGCGTGAAGCTCCGGATACGGGTCGACGGGCTCATGCGCGAAACAAAGCAGCTCCCCAAATGGGTGCAGGGGCCGGTCGTTTCGAGGATAAAGATAATGGCGAGGATGGACATAGCCGAGAGGAGGACGGCCCAGGACGGCAGGTTCAAGGTGCGGATCGGGGAAAAGAGCATGGACGTCAGGGTCTCGTCTCTCCCGACCCAGTACGGAGAGACCATAGTCATGCGGCTCCTCGACCCCAAGGCCGCCATGATAGACATAGAAGGCATAGGTATAGGGAAGAAAGAGCTCGAAAGGGTGCTCGACATCATAGAGCGCCCCCAGGGTGTGGTGCTCGTGACCGGCCCCACCGGCTCGGGCAAGACCTCGACCCTTTACGCCATGCTGGCCCGCATAAAAAAGGAAGAGATAAACATTATAACCATAGAGGACCCCATAGAGTACGAGCTCAAGGACGTAAACCAGGTCGCCGTGAACGACAAGACCGGCCTGACCTTCTCGTACACGCTGAGGTCGGTCCTCCGGCAGGACCCGGACGTGATCCTTGTCGGCGAGATGAGGGACGCGGAAACGGCTACGATCGCCCACCAGGCCTCCCTTACGGGACACCTGGTCTTCTCGACTCTCCACACGAACGACGCGGTCTCCTCTATAACGAGGCTCCGTAATCTCGGCGTGCCGTCGTACATGGCGGCATCGGCCCTGAACGGCATAGTGGCCCAGAGGCTCGTGAGGGTGATATGCAAAGGGTGCAGGGAGGAGTACACGCCGACCGGGCAGGAGATACGGAAGGCTGGGCTCAAGTGGTCCGGGAAGAAGCTCTACAGGGGCGCGGGCTGCAACCTCTGCGCCGATACCGGCTACTCGGGGAGGACCGGGATATTCGAGATAATATCCGTAAACAGCACGATAAAGAACCTCATAGCCGCTGAAGCGCCGGAGCGCGAGGTCGTTGCGGCCGCCCTGGAAGAAGGCATGACTCCGATGCACATGGACGGGCTTAAGAAGGTCGCTTCAGGCATAACGACGCTTGAGGAACTCGCAAGGGTCATATACATGGGCAAGGAAGCGGTCTGCCCGGCCTGCCTCAAGACCGTCCCGGCCGGGACGGATAAATGCCTCGAATGCGAGTCGGACGAAAAGGCCGCCTTATGCCCCTCGTGAGGCAAAAAGCGGGAAGAGGGCTGGGTAGCGTGCCCCTGGTGCGCGCACGAGTTCGCCGCCCCTCTTTAAGTCCTGAGAAGGTCTGGCCACGGTCAGAGCCTTTCTCCCCGCGTCCACTCCGTTATACTGGTTTCCTATGGGAGCAGGCCTTTTTGGTTTGCGGAAAAGTTCCACTTGTGATATTATTCCGCAATCCAAACGTGAGGCGCGTTCAGGCGGGGCCTTCCCTGAGGTACCCCCTTGTATTTAATGCTACTGATTCCGAATCTGCTGCCGCGAGATGCTGAGATCCTCACTGACCATAGCGCTCTTCCTTGCCTTCTTTCCGGGCTCCGCAAGCGGAGATCCCTTTTCAATGGAGCCGGCCCCGGCAGACAGGCCGTTTCTCGAACAGAAGAGAAAGCCGGGCGAGATAAAGAAGGACAAGTACGGGCTACCGGACCCCACCCCTGACGTAATCTCCCTTACGCATCTTCCCAAGGACAGATACGATTTTGTCGACTGGGCCGAGGCCATCTCATCCGGGATCATCGCGCCGAAGGGTTCTATCGACGGCTCCCCGCCCAGGCTGGCTCCGGCAGACAGGGAAAGGTTCGACGGGGATATCCTCATCAGGTCCAAAAAGGAATTCATGCCGGATGTGCTCTTCCCCCATTCGGCCCACAACGACTGGCTCAAGTGCTCCACCTGTCACCCACGCATATTCGCGGAGAAGGCCGGGGCGAGCCGCATCACCATGACCGGCATTTGGAAAGGCAGGTTCTGCGGCGTATGCCATGACAAGGTGGCCTTTCCGACCAGGAACTGCTTCAAATGCCATTCCGTCCCAAGGGAGGCGGCCCGATAAGAGGCCGCCCTGAAGGAGGGCTCAGGTGCCGTACGGTAATCTCTCAAAAAGAGAGCTGGTAAGGATACTCGAGCTCATCGAGCTTTCCCAGAAATGTTTCGGGCCTGAGGACCTGAAGAAGCTGATCCTCGACTCAAGGGACCTCTTCGGGGCCGAATTCGCCGTGTGCGGCCTGCTTGAGCCCGGCAGGCCCGTCATAACCGGTTTCGTGAACGGGAACTACCCTGAAGAATGGGTAAGCCGTTACATGTCCTGCAATTACCAGGGCGACGACCCGGTCGTCCGGTTCCACTCGAATTTCGCCGTCACCCAGCTCTGGTCAGACGTCTTTAAGCGCTACAACGACCCGAAGTCCAGGGAGCTTCTCAAGAACGCAAGCGATTACCGCATAAAGCACGGTGTGACCGCCTCGGTCTACGTGCCGGACATCGACAAAATAGCGGTTTTCAGCTTCTCCGATTCCAGGGACGTCTTCAAGGACCGCCATAAGAAGCTCGGAGACATACTTGCCGCCCATCTGCACGGGGCGCTGGTAAGGGCGATAAGCCCTTCGCCTGCGATCGACATAAGCGAGTCTTTAGGACCTGAGCGTGAGCTAAAGGAGGGGCTGGATGGTTGACTACCGGAAATTCTCGAAAAAAGAGCTCACAAACATCCTGGACGTCATCGACTCGGCGCTGGCGTGCAGGGCCGAGGAGGACCTCCGGGGCCTGCTGGACAGGATAAGGGGGCTGGTCTCCGGCGACTACGGCATCTGCGGCATGGGAAAGGGTGACCAGAAGGGGCTCTTCGCGCCGCCGCACATAGTAAACCTGAATTACCCCATGGAATGGCTGCAGATATACGGCTCGAACCAGCTCTATTTCCAGGACCCCATAGTGCTCCGGAACCTGCAGACCCCGGGCTCCCAGATATGGGACGAGACGTATTCGCTATTCGGCGGCAAGCTTACCGATCTTTTCATGTCCTCGAGGGACTTCGGCATATCGCACGGCGTGAGCGGCGGGATGTACGCGCCCGAGTCGAAGACTACGACGCTCTTCTCTTTTTCGGGAAAAGGCAAGTGGTTCCAGAAGCACCAGAAGGAGATCCTCGATGTGCTCTCCCCGCACCTCCACCAGGCGCTCCTCCGGGTATGCAAGACCCTCAGCAGGGACCCCCGCGTGGACACGCTCTCAGAGAGGGAGATAATAAGGTGGGTCAAGGCCGGGAAGACGAACTGGGAGATATCGGTCATCCTCAATATAAGCGAGAGGACGGTCAAGTTCCACGTGCAGAACATAGAAAGGAAGCTCGACGCGGTCAATAAAGCGCATGCTGTTGCAATACTGATGGAGCATGGACGACTGGAGTAGACATCCAGCCGAGGAACTCCGGGCGCCTCCTTCCGGCCCTCTCCTCGAATTCCCGCCAGTCGAGCACCACTATGCCGGACATTACGCCTTCTCCGAGGGGCTTGAAAGGCGCGAGCGGCACGAACGGGAAATACCTCTTGAGATAGATGTAGTACCGCTCCTCTATTATCGTCACCAGGTGCCTCCTGTCGTTCACGAGGCACCAGTTGTATATGGCCTTGTAGAGGAGATGGGCGAGGCTTAAGCCGCCGACCATCTCCTTCCGCATGTCCTTCCTTACGCAGATCCTCGTCGATTCCGCCATCTCTAGCGTTTTCCTGAAACCGCCTTCAGGCAGAAGGCACGCGAATTCCTTCTCGATCATGTAGGGCCGGGGCGCGGGTATGAGACGCACGTAGCCGATGAGTTCGCCTCTTCCGGTAAAGACGCCTATGCCTTCAGCAAAGCCGTCATAGTCGTCCCTGTCAGACCCGTCAGGGGAGACAGGAACCCAGCGGAGCTCATCCCTGAATACCTGGTGGCGGAGCTCCATTGCCGCCTGGACCTCCTCGGGCGCCGATACGGGTTTTACGATGAAGCCGCTATCTTCGAATATCAGTTCCATGCCCCCTTTTTAGCAGGGAGTGGCAGGGCCATGTAACTGGCAGGTATGTCAGTTCACTTTTACGCGGCGTAGTTGTAAAATAAAAAGTTTAATTCCGGGACCCCTGTACCAAAGTCCAGTGGGACCGGGGCGGGTAAATGTTGTATAATGCCGCCGTTCCGGTGTGAGGGAAGGCAGGGCAAAACCCGGTACTTGAGGCGTACAGGCATCCTGAAAGGAGTTTGTATGGACGCTGATTACAGGAGGTGCCGTAAGTCCGCTTTCAGCGCGCTCCTCGGCCCGCATGGGCTTGCGGAGTTCTGCAGGGAGCGTCTTCTGGAGCTTATAGTATCGTACGCCGCGCCCCGGAAAGACCCGCGGGCCGTCTCGGAGAGGCTCTTGAAGAGGTTCAGGGGCATAAGGGGAGTGTTCGACGCCTCTCCGGAAGAGCTGAGGACGGAAGGCTCTCTCGGGGAAGACGGCATAGTCCTCGTTAAGCTATTCAAGGAGATGGCGGGCGCCTATCTCAAGGAGCGGACAATCGGGCAGGATACTGAGGCAGGCATGGCGGACCTCCTTGACTATCTTTGCCTTACGCTCTCCGGCGAGAGGGTAGAGAAGTTCCTGGCGGTCTACATGGGGTTCAGGAAAGAGATCATCTCGATAGACGTCCTGCACGAAGGCACGATAAACCAGACCGTCGTATATCCGAGGAAGGCAATAGAGATGGCCTTCAGGCACAACGCCCGGTCAGTCATCTTCGTCCATAACCACCCGAGCGGCGACCCCACGCCGTCGAGCCAGGACAGGCAGCTTACAAGGGTCCTGGACAGGGCCGCCGCCGCCGTCGACATACTGGTGCTTGACCACCTGATAATCGGCAGTGACAGGCACTGGAGCGCCAGGGAGAACGGCTGGTCCATGGGGCTTCCGTTCAACTGCATCGCCGCAAGCCCCTGAGGTCGCCTTAAAAGGCTGCTGAAAAATCCCAATCTGCTGCGTCGTCTTCAAAATTCGTCATTGCAGCGTACAAAAATTTACGCTCATTCCCCATTTTTCGACTCCTTGCATCTTGAGCTTTTTGAGCAGCCTTCGTAAGAGTCACGACGTGAATAAAAATGCTCACATATTGACATATATGCTCCGCTTTTATTCCCGGCCTTCCTTGATTAAGGGGAAAAACTCTGATTTTTTGGTTTCCTTAAGCATGGTGCCCTTAATAAGAGTCTACGCTTGTTCAATCCGACCTCTTCGATCGCTCGAGCGCCTCTGAGACCGCTCTCATGAGGCTTGAAACCGAATAGGGTTTCGGGAGGAAGCTATAGCCCTTCTCTTTAAGGAGCGGCCTGGTGGTCTCCTCGGCGTATCCGCTCGTTATCACAACCGCCATGTCAGGCTTCCTGGTAAGGACCTCCTCGGCGAGGTTGAAGCCGCTCTTGTCTTTCAGGACGAGGTCCGAGAAGAGGAGCTTAAGATCCGGTTCCCTCTCGAACGCCTCAATCGCCTCTTTCGCATTCCCGGCCTCGACGACCCTGAACCCGTTATTCGCAAGCGCGGCCTTCGTGAACTCCCTTACCGGCAGGTCGTCCTCTACCAGCAGCACCTTTTCACCTCTGCCTTTCAGGTGCTTCCCCTCGCGCGCCTCTTCTCTTTCGCGGCGCCTGAGGACGGCCGGGAAATAGATCCTGAACATGGTGCCCTTGCCGGGCTCGCTCTTGACCGATAGCCAGCCCCGGTGCTGCTTTACTATGCTGTAGACTATGGAAAGCCCGAACCCGGTCCCCTTGCCTGCCTCCTTGGTCGTGAAGAACGGCTCGAATATCCTGGGGAGGAACTCCCTTTCTATTCCCACGCCGGTATCGGCCACGGTAAGGCAGACCGCCTCTCCTTGTCGCGCATCCGGAACGGCCTTGGCCCGGCGCTCGTCGATTACGACGTTTTCCGTTTTTATCGAGAGCGTGCCCCCTTCCGGCATGGCGTCCTTCGCGTTCAGGGCGAGGTTCATTATGACCTGCTCGATATTGCTCTCGTCGGCCTCAATGGTCCAGAGGTCCGGGGCCAGGTCGGTCGAGATGGTTATGTCCTCCCCGATTATATGGCTTATCATCACCAGGAGCTCCTCGACGAGCTTGTTGATGTTGAGCGGCACGAGCTCAAAGGGCTGGCCGCGGCTGAAAAGAAGGAGCTGCCGGGTGAGCTTTGAGGCGAGCATCACGGAATTGATTATTCCGTCCACGCGGGGGTATGCCGGGTCGGTCTTTTTCATTTCCTCCAGTGCCAGCTCGGCGTTCCCCCTTATCGCGGTGAGGATATTATTGAAGTCATGTGATATCCCGCCTGCGAACCTTCCGATGGCCTCCATCTTCTGCGACTGGCTGAGGCGCGCCTGTATTAGCTCCCTTTCGCGCTCGGCGCGCTTCCGGTCGGTTATGTCCCGGACCATGGCCGTGAAGTGGAGCACCCCGCCGAGAGTGAAATTATTGAGGGCGAGCTCCAGGGGGAATATCTCGCCGTTTTTCCTCACGCCCTCGTATTCGAGTATCATGCCCTGTACGGTGCTCTCACCGGTCTTGAGAAACCTTTCAAGCCCCTCTTTATGGGCCTTCTTGTACTTGTCTGGAACGATCACGGAGACGTCCTGCCCGATGAGCCCTTCCCTGGGATATCCGAATATCCGGGCCGCGCTCTCGTTGCAGTCTATTATCCTGTCCTTCGCGTCGGCTATGATAATGCCGTCGAAGGCGGTATTGTGGACAAGGCGGTACCTTGTCTCGCTCTCCTTCAAGGCCAGCTCGGTCTTTTTCCTCTCGGTTATGTCCTCGCCGGAGCTCAAGGTGCCCGCTACAACCCCGTCTTCCATCAGGACGGCGTTATGCCACAGGACGTCCCTTTCCTCGCCGCTTCTCGTCATTACAGGGTTCTCGAAATACCCCTCGGCCTCCCTGCCGGCCGAGATAAGCCCGTCGAACTCGAACCGGACCTCTTTTCTGAGCCTTGCCGGTATGAAATTCTCCACCCAGTCCCTGCCGAGTACCTCTTCCTCCCTGTACCCGAGCGCCTGGCAGGCGTTCCTGTTTATTAGGCGCACCTTCCCGTCCCGGTCAAGTACGACCACCATCACCCCTGCGACTTCGAGGTACTTCTGGAACCGGTCCCTTTCCCTCGAAGCCGCCCTCTCGGCCTCCGCGCGCTTTTCTACGAGCGCAATGAGCGGCCTGAATATGAAGTAATAAAGGATGGGGGAGAGGATAAGTACAAGGAGCGGGGCGTCTATGAAGATGGCATGGACGGGCTCCAGAAAGTCCCTGTAGAAATAGAGGAGCAGCATTATCAGGATCTCGACGAAGAAGACCGACAGGACAAGAATCAATATTATCTTCATCGGCGAGTAGGTCCGGGCTTCCGTCTTCTGCTCTGGCCTGCCCTGGCGTGAGGTCTTCTCTTCCATTTTCCTTTTCCTGGATAAATATCCTTGGTTACCGATGGGGGTCGAGGTCCTTCCCGGCTGTTTATCCCTCTTCGGCGTAATCGGAAGATTTACGCGCGGCCTGTATGTTAATCCGCCCCCGGGAGGGAAGGCGGAAGGCATGAACTAAATATTCTGTATTTCTTGGCTTTCGTCAAGCTTGACAGGCCTGAATATCGGTGTAGATTCAACATAATGCATTTTAATCCCCCCTAAAATAAAGAAGGAGAGCGGTATTATGAGAAAGGCCGTATTTTTTTTGCTTTTCGCCGTTGCCGCCCCGTCGGCAGCGTTCGCATACCCGAACGGCACACCCATGTACCTGACAGATACCGGCCCGTTTTGCGCATCGTGCCATTCCGCAATGAAGGCCGAGTACATGCCGGAGGTACCTCCTGATTTAGCGAAGATCGAGGGGCCTCTTGCCAAGCACTATGGCCTTGTGCGCGCCAAACTGCCGCCCTCTCCTTATATAGAGCTTACGGATGAGGAGAAAGAGGAGGTCATAAGGGTCGCGAGGCTCATAGATTCCCGGTCGTCTGTGACTATTTCGGCCCCGGAAAGCGTAAAGGCCGGGGCCGAGATGATTGTCGAGGTCAAGGCGAGGGGAGGAAACGGCCCGGTAATCGGCATCATGCTCGTGGACAGGGCCCTGAGGTTCCAGTCCAGGCCGGTCTCATCCGCGGGATGGCAGGTGATGGGCGAACCAGAGGTCAGGGGGCAGGACGGCAAGCCCCAGAGGAGCTGGTTTGAGAAAAGGTCCGAGGGCTTGCCAACGAACCTCAACTATGTGGCCATAGAGGGGCAGAGCTTCGACCTGGAAAGAGACAGCCTCCCGGGCGGCACCGTCACTTACAGGCTAAAGGCGCCGCTTTCGCCCGGCGTCTACACGCTGGCCGCCGCTTTCCTCTACGGAACGGAAAATACGGATAAGGCGGGATTCTTCCAGAGGCCTTCGGGCAGGATACTTTTTTCCGAAGAGATAAGGATCAGGGTCGAATGAGGAGGGTCCAGGGGAGCGCGCATAAAAAAATCATTTACAGGGCGGAAACCGCTTTTTTTCTATTTACACCGGACATGATTCAGGTTATCCTCGTGCCCATTATTCCGATAGTTCCGGCATCTTGCCTGGTTTTAAATTAAATCCTTTTTCGGAGCAGTCCGGCAAAGGATTTTTTATATAAGGGAGAATATATGTGCCTACGGGTTTTGCGAGGTGAAGTAGGCCCCTTGGGAAGGAGGCGGGTGAATCCTTTCAGGGGGGTTTGAAAAACCGTTGCATCAGGATTTTGCCAGGGTCAGTTAAACCAGAAGCAAAAAACTTTCAAAGGAGAAGAAAATGAAAAAGCTCGGATTCGCTCTCGTAGTAGCACTCTTCGGCCTCTCGACACTCGTGACCGCCTGCCAGAGGCAGGAACCGGCCCAGGAACAGCCGGCCCCGCCGGCAGCTGAGCAGCCCGCTCCTCCGGCCGACCAGCAGCCCGCTCCTCCGGCTGACCAGCAGCCTCCTGCCGACCAGACCGCTCCTCCGGCTGAGCAGCAGGCTCCGGCCCAGAACTAAACCCGACCGGCGGCCTCAAGCCGCCCTGGTCTCTACCGAAAACGGCGGATCGGAAGGGGGGAGACCCCCGGAACATCCGCCGTTTTTTTTCAGGCTGCCGAAAAAGCCCAAGCCGGTTCCGGTCGCGTTTCGTACGGGCCGCAGGGACAGGAGGCCTGCATGGAAGAGAAAGGCGTCTATATAGCGACTTCCGGATGGCAGTACGGCCACTGGATCGGGCCGTTCTATCCGGAGGATATCTCAAAATCGAAGCTCTTTGAATTCTACTCCACCCGATTTGATACCGTCGAGGTAAATAACTCCTTTTACAGGCTCCCCGAGAAGACCACCTTCGCCCACTGGAAGGAAAAAAGCCCCGAAAAGTTCATTTTCGCCCTCAAGGCGAGCCGCTTCATAACCCATGTGAAAAGGCTCAAGGACCCGATAGAGCCGGTCAGGAACTTCATGGACCGCGCCGTGGTGCTCGAAGAAAAGCTCGGGCCCATCCTGTTTCAGCTGCCTCCCAGGTGGAACCTTAATACCGAAAGGCTCGCGATCTTCCTCGAAGCCCTTCCGCGGGATTTCAGGTTCGCATTCGAATGCAGGGACCCGAGCTGGTTCAATCCCGAGGTCTACAGGCTCTTGAAGGAGCATAACTGCGCCTTTTGCATCTTCGATTTCGACTTCCTCCTCTCGCCCAGGGAGGTCACCGCGGATTTCATCTACATGCGCCTCCACGGCCCGGCAGGCAAATACAGGGGGCGGTATTCGGATGAAACGCTCCTGGATTGGGCCGGGTTCATAAGGAAATGGAAGGGCAAGGTCAAGGCCGTGTACTGCTACTTCGATAACGACGAGGCCGGGTACGCGGCAGCGGATGCATTGAGGCTCAAGGGGATGTTGGGCCTTAAAGGCAACTTCTGAAAATTGATCTTTTCCACGGACTCGGCGTCATGGCGTGAATAAAAATGCTCACATATAAGATATATGCTCCGCTTTTTATTCCCGGCTTTCCGGGGAAAAGGGAAAAACTCTCAAATTTTCAGATGTTGCTCTAAATAGCGCGCGCCTGCTTCTCAATGCGACGTCTTTTTAAGCATGCTGCCGTTACAGAGCTTCAAGGCACGCAGGAACTCTATTGTCCTCCTCGCGGCCTCCTCGGGCCTCCTGGGGTCGTAGAGGTCAACGGTTATGAAGCCGCGGTAAGAGCGCCTTTCGAATAGCGAAAGAAGTCCCTTGAGGTCTATTTCAGCCGTATCAGGCATGAGATGCAGGCGCTTTCTGCCCTTCAGGTCCTCGAGATGGACGTGGAATATCCTGCCGTCAAGGAGGTTTATTGTTGACTCCGGCTCCTCTCCGAGCGCGTGGCTGTGCCCCAGGTCCAGGTTGGCGCCCAGGAAGCGCGAGCCTATCTCGCTTATGAGGCACGATAGCTCGGAGCCGGACTCTATGAGGAGACCCGGCTCGTACTCAAGGCCTATGAACACCCTCTTCTCCTCGGCGTACCGCATGATGCTCTTAAGCGAGCCCTTCAGGAACTCGATACCCTCCTCCGGAGTCGTCTCGGGCTGTATCGGCCCGGAGGTCACGCTTACATTTGAGGAGCCCAGCGCCTTCGCGAGGTCTATGCACTTCCTGGTATAGTCCACACGCCATGCCCTTACGCCGGGGTCGGGGTCCGCGAGGCACGGCTCGAAGAGCGGCTCGTTGGCCCCGGATTCGTAGTATCCCCGGACGGTATTCGCGTTTATATTCGAGACCTGGATGCCGGTCCGGGCGAGGACCGCCTTGAGCCTCTTAAGCTCCGGCTCCTTCAGGGTGTGCACGTAGAGATGGGGGATGTCGGCGAGGATCTCGACCCCCTCGTACCCTGCCGCGGCTATCTTTTCCACGGCCTCGAATACGGAGTAATCCGTGAACGCGTTAGTGCTGAATGAGAACCTCATGTATGCACCCCGCTCTCTTTTGCTTTTTCCGCGTACCTGAATAGCATCTCGGCCTGCTTGTAGTAACGGTGCTCGTCCACGCCGACCGGCGCCTTGAAAAAAGAGGCGAGGTGGGTCATGGGGCCGCCCTCGCCCCTGCGCTTCGCAAGCTCCGAAAGCCTTACGAGATCGAGTATTAGGGGGGCCGCGAGCAGTGAATCGTATCCCTGCCAGATGAACTGCATGGTCATGCGGGAGCCCAGGAAGCCCCTGAAGTGGATGAAATTCCACGCGGTCTTCATGTCGTCGAGCGAGGGGACGAAATCGATGCGGACCCTTGAGTGGGGGGTATAGCCCAGGACCTTGTGGAGTATCCCGTCCTTGCTGATTATTTTCGATTCCCTGTTCTCCGGGTCGCTCAGGACCCTTCCGTCCATGTTTCCCAGGAGGTTCACCCCCTCCCAGCTCAGGACTACGAGGTTCCTGTACAGGAACATAGGCGCGAGTGCGGACTTGACGAGAGTCTCCCCGGTCTTTCCGTCGTTCCCCATGACCGGCACGCCTTTTTTCCCGGCAAGCTCTACGAGCGCCGGCAGGAGGGCGTTCGAGGGAGTGAAGTTTATGTACGGGCAGCCCTCGAGAATGGACGCATAGGCGTAGATGGCGGAAGCGCGGACCTCGTCCGAACGGTCCTCCTCGATGCATTCCTCGAAACCGTCCGGCGTCTGGTGCGAGGGCTTCGCCTCGAGGGGCGGCTCGGTCGAGGCGAGGTTCACGACGACCACGCAGTCGAGCGAGTTCTTTTCCCTGAACCCGGCTATGTCCTTCCTGAGCTTACGTGCCTGCGCTTCGAGGGTCATGGCCCGCTCTGTTGCGGCATCGGCCGAAAGGAGCTCTATCGTCTTCCCGCAGTTCGTGGTTATGCCGTGGCAGATGTTAGGCGAGACCTCGATGAGCCCGCCTTCGATGGCGGAGAGTAGCTCGGAGGGGAGTCCGGCTGACTTGAAAAGGGAGATGGCGCTCTCGAGAGGAGAGCCGGTCCTTATGTCCCATCCGCCAAAGGCCATCTCCTCGGGCTCTGCGAGCGCGAGCCCGCCGAAGTGCGGAAGCTCCGTCACCATGCCGGTCCTGTCGGAAAGTCCCTTTTTAAGGGCCAGGGCACCGGCGATGACGGCCGTCGCTATATAGCCAGAGACGCCTATGAAGAACACCCCTGTCTTACCCATTGACAGGGCGCGCCTTCAGGACAGGACCAGCGATGACGGCCAGCATAAGAAATCGTACCATCCCGGCCTCCTCTTTTTCCAGGCACCGGGCCCGTTTTTTCCATGGGCCCCTTTCGCCTTTCGGGACCAGGCAGGGCCGGTCATCTTCTTCTCTGTGGGGGGTTAAGGATTGCGTCCCGTATGGCGCTGGACCGGGACGCAGTGCTCCTGGGCTGGCTGCCGGTCAAGACCCGGCTCGGTTACCCTTATTGGATTCTATGGCAAGAACGGTGTTTGTCAAGAAGCCGGGAAGGCGCTCTGAAATGCGAAAGGATGGCGGGGCCGGGCCTCTGAAGGCTCGCCGCGCGCTCGAGGTTAAGGCAGTACCCGGGAAGGAAAGCTCAGGCGTTCCCGCCTTTTTCGAGGTTCTTTACCATGTCCGTGAACATGTTCCCTCTTATCGTGGTCTGCTCTCCGCACTTCGGGCATTTTATGACTGCGCCGTCCTTCAGCTCGCGCGCCTTTTTCTTGAAGACGTTCTCGCAGACCGGGCAGGTTATGTCTATTATGACGTCGGCCATCAAAGACTCCTTCAGGATTCAATTCTTTTTTTTTATCACAAAATGGAGCGGGATGGCAACTGTAACCGGCTTGCGTGGGGTTGTTGCGGCCTTCGGCTCGTTTCTGTGCGGAATTCCTGACGCCGGAACATGTTACATCAAAAATTGACCTTAATCCGTCATCTTAAACGAGATGCAACTATTACTTGACACGGCGGCTCCTTTGTATGTAGAATTTTAAACACCTGCGCTTTCCAATCCAATTTTTTTAATGCTGAAAAGCCCTCCATGCGAGATTATCCGTGCGGGTATCTCGGGGCGCTTGCGTTGATTTTCTTTGCGCGGTTCGCGCGCGAGGGGCCGGCGTATTTCAATATGGCGCCGGACAGTGTACGAATTTATTAAATTCCGGACGGATAAATGGCTATAGTTGCTTTATCGCTCATACTGGCGGTCACCTGGTTCATCAGTGACACGCAAAAAGGCACGGTCGAGAAGGCGCTTTCAAGGAGCAACGCCGAGTCGGTGAAGCTCATGGAAGAGATCGAGGCAAGGGACCTCAGGATAGAGGAGCTGAACCTCAGCTACGAGGCTGAAAAAAAGCGGCTCGCAAGCGCCATCAAGGAAATCGAGCAGGCCCTGAAGGATAAAGAGAGCGAAAGGACCGTACTCGCATCCGAGAGGGACGCCCTTGAGAGCAGGCTCCGGACCGCCGAGACTAAACTCGGCGAGCTTAACGAGGAGCTGGTCCGGAAAGAGCGCAAAACGGAGAGCGAGAACGAGGAGTTCATGCTCTCTTTCGAGAAGATGCAGGAAAGCATGAGGGATGCGAGCGCGCGCGGCTTCCGCGACGAGCTCACGGAGCTGGAGGTCCGGCTTTCCTCGCTTTCGAGGAAAAAGAGTATGGTCGACAATAAATGGTCCGAGGCCATGCAGGCCCTTGTGAACATGGAGGACGCAGCCAGGAGCATGGAGGCCTCTCTTACAGCCGGGGGGCGGCCTGACGGGCTGGAAGAAGCCGGCACCGCAAGCATTTCAAGGCTCCGTTCCGACATAGAGGCCCTGAGGCGGAGCATGAAGGACACCATGGCCGCCGAGACCGAGATGATAGAGGTCGAGACTTCCAGCATCTCCCAGAAGCTCGACAAAATGTATTCAGAGGCGCGCCTCCGGGCGCTTGAGAGGGAGCCCGGAGACGCGCGCATTAAGGAAGAGGACCCCTTTGTGAAGGTTGCATCCATAAAAGGGGCTGACCTCGGCTCGCTCGGGAGCAAGATAGAGTACATGAAGACCCTGGCGGACATCTACGGAACGGCCGTTCCTGACCGCGGCAGGGGCTGGATGCCTCCCGGGCCTGCGGACGGCTCGTTCGAGGAATACGTCGTAAGGAGAGGAGATACGCTCTGGGGCATAGCCTCAAGGGAAAACGTATATGGGAACCCCTATCTTTGGCCCATACTCTACAGGTATAACGCCTCCCGCATCAAGAGCCCTGACGTCATAGTCCCGGAATCGAAGATCTTCGTTAAGAGGGGCATAAACCAGGAAGACATGGCGCTGGCCGTTGGCGAGGCGAGAGGCGACATGACGAGGACGGTAAAGTCGGCCGACAACTGGCTTAAGGCACTCTGCGCGCCTTAAGCAGCCTAGACCTTTGCTGCTGATTCGGGGCTTGAGTACTGCCTCCGCATGGACGGGCCACCTTCCACGGGCCTGTCCGGGCTCCTCCTGGGGATGAGGCTGAAGATCTCCAGCGGCTCGGACTTGCCCTTTACCGATATGGGGTCAAGCCGCAAGTATTTGAACTCGTTCGCCTTTATGTTTTCGTAGGTGCTCTTCGATATGATTATCTCGCCCCTCTTCGCCGCGCTGCAGAGCCGCGAGGATATGTTGACGTTGTCGCCGATTACGGCGTACTCCATCTTCTGGATGGAGCCCAGGTTCCCGGCCACCACCTCTCCGCTGTTTATCCCGATGCCTATCTCGATATGGTTTCCCTGGAGCCGTTCGCGGTTGAATCCCTTGAGCTTTTCCTGCATCTCGCAGGCGCAGCGTGCCGCCTGGAAGGCATGACCATCGTAATGTACGGGCGAGCCGAAGACGACCATTATGGCGTCCCCGATAAACTTGTCTACATAGCCCCTGTTCCTGTGTATTACCCCGGTCATAAGGGTGAAGTAGTCGTTCAGTATGTTTATGAGCGTTTCGGGGTCGGTCTTTTCGGAAAAGGAGGTGAAGCCCCTTATGTCCGCGAAGAGCACGGTAACCTCGGTCTTCCTGCCCTTGAACCACGTCTCCCTGTTGGAGAGTATCATGTCGAGGACCTCGGGGGCCACATAGCGTCCGAATGACTCCTTTATGAACTGCTTCTGCTTGAGCTCGCCGGCCATTTCGTTGAAGGCGTTCATGAGGACCCCGACCTCGTCCCTGCGCTTCACCTCTATCCTGTAGTCGAGGTCGCCGGAGCCGATGGCTTTCGCGCTCTTTACGAGGTCCTTTACGGGCCTCACGACCACGGTCGTAAGGAGCACCGCCCCGACCCCTCCGAAGAAGAGCCCCAGGTAGGTGAGGTATTTTACGTGCTTCTTTACGCGCTCAAGTGCGCTGTCGATGAACCCCCTCGACATGCCGATGCGGACGTATCCGATGCTGTCCGCCAGGCGCAGGCTCTTTATCGGGACGGATATGTCGTAGACCAGCCCGTCCTCCCCATCATAGGTCCTGACGGAGTACCCCTGCCCCTCCCTGAATACTGTCGCGCCGGGCGGATCGAGGTGTTCCTTCCCTCGGAGGGCGATGTCGCTGTGCGCCATAACGCGCCCCCCGCCGTCTATTATCATCCCGTACAGGATGCCCTTGTTCCTGGTGACGTCCTTGACGTTCGTAAAGAGAGTGAGGTCGTCCTGGGTAAGTAGCGGGTCCGCGCTCGTGGCCGCGACGCCCGCCGCCACCGCGAGCCCCTTCTCAAGGCTCTCCTCGAGCACTATGTCTCCCACGCTGTAGTTTATCAGGTTAAGGACCGTAAGCATGAGCGCGGCGGTGAAGCAGAGGACCATGAGGAGGAACTTGGTCCTTATGCTGAATATGAACGGCGCGAGCCTATTTGACATTCATGACCCCCTCGAGTTTCTTCTTGGCCCTATCTATGTTCTGGCGGGCCCTTTCGTGGCCGGGATCGTGCTCTATGACGCGCTCCCATCTCTTTATGGCCTCCACGTACTTGCCTTCGGTATAGAGCTCGATGCCTTCGAAATAGAGCTTTTCGAAGTCGGCCTTGGCGGGCTTCGGCGCCTTTGCGGCCTCGACCTTTCTGACCGAGGCGGCGGCCCTGGTCCTGGCCTCGAGTGCCTCGCTGCTTTCGGGCATGAGCTTCAGGGCCTCATTGTACGCCCTTACGGCCTCGGCGTGGTTATTTCTGCTCTCGTACTGGACCCCCTTGTCCATCAGCGCCTTTACGCGGGCCCGCAGCTCTTCCTCGGCGGCCTTTATCCCGGCCTGCACGGCCGGGTTCCCCGGGTCGTAGCCGAACGCCTTCCGGTATTCGAGAAGGGCCATTTGCAGGTTCCCTTCCTTCGCGTACCGGTCCCCGGCGAGCCTGTGCCTTTCCGTCTTTTCCTTGGCGAGCCGGTCCGCGGACTCGAGCCCCTCCGCGGCGGCCTCGTTAGCCGGGTCGAACGCGAGTATGTAGCGGTATGCGGCTATGGCCTCTATGTATTTCTCCTGCCTGAGGTATTTATTGGCCGTGCCGAGCTTCGAGGCCACCTCCTCGGCCCGTTTCTTGAGGACCTCGTGCTTGGTGGCCTTCAGGTGGGACTCCGCCTCCTTGGCTCCATTGGCCGCCCTCATGTTTACGGGATCCATCTGAAGGGCGAGGTCAAAGGAATGGAGCGCTCTTTCGTAATCCCGTGCCGCAAGCGCCTCGTCGCCGCGCCTTATATGGCCCTCGATAAGCTTCTCGGTCACTACCGCGAGGGCCACCTTTGCCTTCTGGTGCTCAGGGGCCAGCACGAGCGCCTCCTTTAGGTAGGAGGCGGCCCCGGCATAGTCGCCAGTGTTCTCGTGGTTTACGCCGAGCAGGTAATGCAAGTCGGGCGATTTTCTCCTGAGCGTAACCGCCTGTCCGAGCGCCTTTTCGGCCTTTTCCCAGTCGCCACGTTTCTGCAGTTCGATCCCGATGTTCTGGAGGAGAGCCGGGAGGTTTTCGATTATTTCCGGCGACTCGGGCTTGTCGAGCTTCTCGAGCACGGCCTGAGCCTGCCTGAAATCCAGCAGCTTGAAATGGACGTAGCCCGTGAAGTAGACCGCGCTCTCGTTCTCCGGGTCTAGCTCGGACGCCTTCCTGAAATCCACGAGCGCCTCCTCGTACCTGCCTTCGCCGGTGAGGCTTAAGCCCCGCGCAAGGCGGGCGGACGCGATGTGTCTTCTGACCCTGCTTTCGCCGGGGGACTTCTGTTCGCAGGCGCTCAGGTTCTCAAGGGCCTGGTCGTAGTCCTTGAGCTCGAAGTAGACCTCCCCCATCCTGCAGTACGGGAGGGCCGTGCGGCCGTTCAACTGGACGGATTTCGAGTAGGCCGCGAGCGCCGCTTCCAGCACCCCGTCTCTCTGGTACGATATCCCCAGGTTGTAGAAGACCTTATCGAGCTCGTAGAACGGTACGGCCCGCTGGGGCGAGAGCCTCTCGACCGCGCTGTATGCCGCGAAGGCCTCGTCGGGCTCGCCGTTCCCGGCGTGGGCGATACCCAGGTAATAGTTTATGTCCGGGTCGTCGGCCATGCTCTTCCGGAGCACTAGAAGGTGGTCGAGCGCCCTGTCATAGAATTTCTCCTTGAGGTACGCTATCGAAAGCTGAAGGCGCACTTCAGCGTTCCCCGGGTCAGACTCCAGGGCTTTCCTGTAGCGCTCAATCACAAGGCTTTCCACCTGGACTGTCTCGGCATACGGAATGGCGGATGGTAACAGGAACGCAAGGACGAGAAAGGCCATGAACTTTTTCATAATCAAAACTCTTGCCTGAATAGAATGATGGGGTGCTTACAAAATATTTATCATCATTTGATTATTTTATTCAATAGATTATTTTATCGTGTCTGGCCAGGAAAAGGACTAATAGAGCCCTCTCCGGCGTACGCGGGGGCGTGGGGATGCCTATGGCTTCCTAAATAATTTATTTGAAATTATAAAGCATTCCTTATATATTAGGCCCTCTGGCGTCAGAAGTTTGGCGCAGAGCTCCGCGTACCGGATGTATGCGGATCGATAAAACCGAAGGAGTTTCCTTATGCAATGGACCGACCTCATCGGCTATCTCGCGGCTTCTCTGGTATTTCTCTCTTTTTATATGAAAAAGATGATACCCCTGAGGGCGGTGGGCGCCTCGGCAAACGTAGTCTTTATCATCTACGCCAGCATAGCTCATGTTTATCCGCTCCTGATACTCCATGGGCTGCTTTTCCCTCTGAACATAACGCGAATGGTACAGATGATGAGGCTCATAAAGAAGGTCAAGGAGGCCTCCACGAGCGACTTTTCGATAGACTTCCTTGTGCCGTTCATGACAAGAGAGAGCTATAAAAAGGGAGACATAGTCTTCAGGAGGGGAGACCCTGCGGACAAGCTCTATTACCTGCAGAAAGGGCTCGTGCGGCTCCAGGAGATAGGCTCGTTCATAACCGACGGGCAGCTTATCGGCGAGATAGGGCTCTTCTCGCCGAACAGAAAAAGGACGGCTACGGTCGTATGCGACGCTGATACCGTCTTTCTCACCATTCCGGAAAATACCGTCCTGCAGCTCTATTACCAGAACCCGAAGTTCGGCATCTACCTTGTCCAGCTCATAATAAAGCGTTTCCTCAAGAACATGGAGGAGATAAAGAAATTCGAGGGAAACGAAAACCATACCGAGAGGCGCCGCGTGGACAGGCTCAACTTCAAGCTCCCGGTCTCGGTAAAAGGCAAGGACGAGACCGGCAAGGAGTTCACTGAGCAGACTTATTTCGAGAACGTAAGCCCTGACGGCGCTTACATAATAATAAAGAACCCGGTCAGCAAGGAAACGGTCCTTTCGGTCCTTACGGACAACGAAGCCTCAGGCCTCGAGATAATGGCCAAGGTCGTAAGGGTAAACGAGGCCGGAGGCGTTAACGGATACGGCGTAAGGTTCATGAAATAGCGGTCCCGGCCGGACGGCCCCGTAAAAGGGGCCGGACCGTTTTAAAACCCTGCCTGAAAAACAACTGCCTCCCCCCGCCGGTCCGAAGGAGCGGTCAATAGCTGTTTGACAACCCTGACAGGATGGTGTTAGCATTCCGGAATCCTGAATACATTGCGTCTTCCGGGGTTGACGAGACGTGTCTTGTGTAACCCGACAAACGAGTCCGCGGGGACTGGCCGTAAAGGCGCTCTTCGCATTGAGCCTCATCTTTGTAGTCTTCGCGGGCGCAAAGGGCTTTTACGGGCCGGTAAGCGAGATGCACGGCTTCCGGCAGGCCCAGACCGCCATATCCGCAAGCTACATCCTCAAAGGCGGGCCGTGGCTCGCCTATGAGACCCCGGTCCTGGGGCCGCCCTGGTCGATACCCTTCGAGTTTCCCCTTTACCAATGGGCGGTAGCGCTGGCGGCCAAGGCAGGCCTTTTCCCGCTCGTCCAGTCCGGGAGATTAGTAAGCATACTCTTTTTCCTTTCGTCCCTCGTCCCCCTCTACGGGATACTGAGGCTTCTCAAGCTCGGTAAAGATCAGGCCCTGGCAGTCCTCTCCCTCTATTGCGTAAGCCCGCAATACCTCTTCTGGTCACGCACCCTCATGATAGAGTCTACTGTCCTGGCCCTCGCGCTTTATTATATCTGGTTCGTTATGCTCTATTCGGAAGGGCGGGCTTCGTCTTCAGGCAAATGGGCGCTCCTGATCCTCTCAGCGGCATTCGGTGCGCTTGCCGGGATGGTCAAGGTGACCACCTTCGGAGCTTTCTGGGCTGCGGCGCTCATGGTACTCGGAATCCGCATCCTGAGCGACTTAAGAGACGGTCATGCTTTTCTCAGGAACTGGCGCCTCCTTCTATTCGGTGCCGTGGTCCCGGTCATAGCAGTATACATCTGGACCTCATACGCCGACTGGAACAAGGCGCTAAACCCCTTCGGGTCGCACCTGACCTCTTCCGCGCTCAAGGCCTGGAACTTCGGGACCCTGAAGCAGAGGCTGTCGGTCGGGACTTACGGGACGTTCTGCGTGAGGGACTTGACCAATATCATGGGCTCTTACCTGCTGATCGTGCCAGCCGTTCTTGCGGGCCTTTTCTGCGGGCGGGAAAGGCGGAAGGCGGTGCTTATGCTCCTGGTCCTCTTCGCCCTTCCGTTCTTCATATTTACGAACCTTTATTTCGTGCACGATTATTACTCTTACGCAAACGGCATCTTCCTCCTGGCCGCCATTGGCGTTGCGTGCGCCGGGCTCATGGAGTCAGGTGGCCGCTTGAAATTGATATCCGGCGCCGTCCTCTTCTCCATGATATACGTCTCTTCCGTATACCACTATGCCGCCAAATACTGGCCCGTCCAGGGGACCGGCTACAGCTATTCGGACATGAAGGCGGATTTCGGCGCTTACACGCGTGCCGACGACGTGATTATCGCGTTCGGCGCCGACTGGTCGTCGGAGGCCCCGTTCTACCTCGAGCGGCGCGGCCTCATGATGGCAGAGTGGATGAGAAGGAGAAACCCCGGCCTTGGCTTCAGGTATATATCGCAGAACCTGTCCGGATACAGGACGGGCGCGGTCCTCTTCTGTGCAAAGACCAGGGACGACACGTCTTTCCAGAAGGAAACGCTGTCCGGGCTGGGCCTGGACCGGTATAAAAAGATTGTGGAATATGAGCGCTGCAAGGTTTATTATATGTCGGGACCGGACGGCGCATGAAACCGGCCGTCCAGCGCTTTTGATTACGGCATTCGAGGAGTCCTGAATGGAAAGAAAAGAAAGCGGTCATGACATATGCATAGTCGGCGGGCTCGGGCACGTAGGCCTGCCGCTCGGCATTGCCTTTGCCAGGGCCGGCCGGAAGGTCGTTCTCTATGACATAGACAAGAGGGCGACCGAGCTGGTGCTCGGCGGAAAGCTCCCTTTCAAGGAGGCGGGCGGCGAGGAGGCGCTAAAGCCCGTACTCGGTAAGACTTTATTCGTGTCCAACGACAAAGGGTCGATCTCCGACAGCCGCTTCGTCATAATAGTCATCGGCACCCCGGTCGATGAGCACCTTAACCCCAAGTTCACCATATTCAAGAAATTCTTCGACGAGATAGCCCTGAACGTTAGGGACGGCCAGCATATAATCCTCAGGAGCACAGTTTACCCGGGCACGACCGAGCTCGTTGAGAAGCTCCTCCGGGAAGCGGGGAAGAAGGTCAGGGTTTCCTACTGCCCGGAGCGGATAGCACAGGGTAACGCCCTCGAGGAGCTCAAGACCCTTCCGCAGATAGTCTCGTCGTTCGATGAAGAGGCCCGGGCCGAGGCAGGCGCGCTCTTCGGCGATATAGCCGCCGAGATAATTCGCCTTTCACCGCCAGAAGCGGAGCTTGCGAAGCTATTTACGAACGTCTGGAGGTACATGCAGTTCGCCATCTCCAACCAGTTCTACCAGGTGGCGACCCAGTACGGCCTCGATTTTTACAGGATATACGACGCGATAACGTACAAATACCCGCGCGCCAAGAGCTTCCCGTCGGCCGGGTTCGCTGCCGGGCCATGCCTCTTCAAGGACACCATGCAGCTCGCCGCGTTCAACAACAACAACTTCTTCATGGGCCACGCGGCCATGCTCATAAACGAGGGCCTCCCTAACTTCATCGTGCAGAGGATAAAGGAGAGGCACGGCCTTAAGGACAAGACGGTCGGGGTGCTCGGCATGGCGTTCAAGGCCAATAACGACGATAAGCGCGAGTCCCTCTCGTACAAGCTCAAGAAAATACTCGAGGTCGAGGCGAAGGAGGTCGTCTGTTCCGACGTGTACATAAAGGAGGACGGGTTCGTCTCCGTTGACGAGCTTTTGAGGAGGTCCGACATAGTGATACTCGGCACGCCGCACAGCGAGTACAAGGGGCTCGAAATATCGGGCAGGATGCTCGTGGACATCTGGAACTTTTTCGGAAGGGGAGGGCTTTTTTGATGAGGATACTCGTTACCGGCGCGGCCGGGTTCATAGCGGGCTACGTGGTTGAGGAGCTTCTTAATAACGGCCACGAGGTCGTGGGAATAGACAACTACTCGAAATACGGCAAGGTGGAGAAGAGCTACGACAGCCATCCGAGGTACGCCTTCCGGGAGGGCGACGCAAAGGACACGGCCCTCATGAAGGAGCTCATATCCGACTGCGACCAGGTCCTGGCAGGCGCCGCCATGATAGGCGGCATATCCTATTTCCACGAGTTCGCCTACGACCTCCTTGCCGAGAACGAGAGGATAGCAGCCTCCACATTCGATGCCGCCATATGGGCGCACAAGCACCGGAAATTGAAGAAGATAAACGTCCTTTCGTCGTCGATGGTCTTCGAGAACTCGGATACATTCCCCACCCCCGAGGGCGAGCAATTGAGATGCCCGCCGCCTCTTTCGACCTACGGTTTCCAGAAGCTCGCCTGCGAATACTTCGCAAGGGGAGCGAACGAGCAGTACGGCCTGCCGTACACCATCATAAGGCCCTTCAACTGCGTAGGAATCGGCGAGAAGAGGGCCCTCTCGGACAGGGAGATAATGTCCGGGAACGTGAGCATGGCCATGAGCCATGTCGTCCCCGACCTCGCGCAGAAGATACTGAAGGGGCAGGACCCGCTCCATATACTCGGCGACGGAAGACAGGTCCGCCATTATACCTATGGAGGAGACCTCGCGGAAGGCATACGGCTCTGCATAGAGAGCGAGAAGGCCGTAAACGACGATTTCAACCTCTCGACACCTGTATCGACGAGCGTACTCGAGCTTGCCGAGCTCATCTGGAAGAAGATAAAGGGAGAGGTCCCGTTCAGGTACACCTCGGACCCGCCTTTCAGGTACGACATAAGGAAAAGGGTGCCGTCGGTAGAAAAGGCGGAAAAGGTATTGGGCTTCAAGGCGAAGACCTCGCTCTCCGAGGCCCTCGATGAGATAATACCGTGGATAGAGAAGCAGATAGCCGTGGGCGGAATATAGGCAGCCCTAAAAATTGATCTTTTCCCCGGACTCTGCGTCAGGCCGTGAATAAAAATGCTCACATATTGTTCATATATGCTCCGCTTTTTATTCCCGGCCTTCCTTGATTGCGGGAAAAATATCTAATTTTTAAGGTTGCCTACATAGTATCCAGAGCTATTTGCAGCTTAGAAGGCTTTTGTTTTTATTATCTCCTAAATTTCCGCTTCCGGAAAGAATTTAACAGGGTGTCTTTTGATGAGCCGTAAGAGGCAGGGCGGGATATCGATTGTCATCCCCGTTTACAACGAGGGCGGTAATATCAGGGCGGCCCTGAACGAAATAAAGGCCAAGGTCAGGACCCCGCACAACATCCTCATAGCCTACGATTTCGAGGAGGACGACACCCTCCCGGTGGTCCGGGAGATGGCGGCCAGGGGCGAGGTATCGGGGCTTACTCTCGTCAGGAATAAGTACGGCAGGGGCGTCTTGAACGCCATAAAGACCGGGTTCGAGAGCGCCGAGAGGGAGGCGGTCCTGGTAGTAATGGCAGACCTCTCCGACGACCTCGCGGTGGTCGACGGGATGTACGCGAAGCTCAAGGCCGGCTACGGGGTAGTCTGCGGCTCGCGCTACATGAAAGGCGGAAAACAGATAGGCGGCCCCTTCCTTAAGAAGGCCCTTTCAAGGACAGCCGGTCTTACGCTCCATCTCATCGCCCGCATCCCCACCCACGACGCGACCAACAGCTTCAAGATGTATTCGAAGGAGCTCCTCCGTAACATCGAAATAGAGAGCACCGGCGGCTTCGAGCTCGGGATGGAGATCGTCCTCAAGGCCCATTTCATGGGTTACGGCGTGACGGAGGTGCCTTCCATCTGGAGGGACAGGGTGGAGGGCGAGTCCAGGTTCATGCTCATGAAATGGCTCCCGAGATACCTGCACTGGTACTTCTTCGCATTCAGGAACGCGGCCTTTCCGAAAAGGCCGGGGAAGGCGTGAGCAGGGCCGGATGGGTAAAGGCGTCGGGGACATCGCCGGGAGGGCACTCGTTTTCGCCGCGCTCGCGGCGCCCCCGGTTTATTTCTTTTCGATAATCTATAAATACGCCGCAAACGTCCCCTACTGGGACGACTACTCCGCAATTCTCGATTTTCTTATAAGGTATCAGGACGCTGACGGCGCGCTCCAGAGGCTCGGCTTGCTCTTCGCCCAGCATAATGAGCACAGGATAGCGTTCGGGAACCTTGCTACCGTCGTTATGTACAAGCTCACGGGAATGGCCGACTTCCGGGCGATGATCTTTTTCGGGAACGCCGCCCTGCTGGGCCTTGTCCTGGTCTTTTACCGCATGTTCCATGCTGACGGGAGAAAGCCCCTCTACTTCATCCCCGTGGTCTTTTTCCTCTTCCAGTTCCAGTTCGGGAATACGATATTCTGGGCCATGGCGTCGGTTTCGAATTTTTATGTGCTCCTTTTTACTTTCGCCGCTCTGCTCTTGTTGGAGAGAGGGGGGCGGCCCTTCTTCACTGCGGCCTTTCTTCTGGCCGCGCTCGCCTCAGTCACGCAGGGGAGCGGCATATTCGCCCTGGCCGCCTGCGCGCTGCTCCTTGCACTGAAAAAAGAGCTCAGGGGGCTGTCTGCATGGGGCGCGCTCTCAGCGGTGGTGCTGGCCCTGTATTTCGGATTTTACGAGAAGCCCCCCGGGCATCCGAGCGTGATGCAGGCTATTTTTGAAGAGCCGGTCAATACCATCCGATATTTCTTTACGCTGGCCGGCGCGTCCTTCCCGTTACCGTTTTTAGCTGGCCTCGTATTCGCCATCCTTTTCATTTTTCTTACCTTGAAAGGCTATTACCGGAAAAACCCCGCCCTTTACTGCGGCCTCGTATACGTCTTTCTTACCTTTGCAGTAACGGCGCTTGCGCGCTCAGGTTTCGGAATAGAAGGGGCGCTTTCGTCGAGGTACAAGATAGTCTCTGTCCTTTTGCCCATTCTCATGTATATGGCTTTTTTTGAGCACAATAAAGAGAAGACGCCCTGGAAACGGATATTCTTTCCGGCGGTCATGGCAGGGGCGCTGGTGTTCAATATCCATGCGAATGTGATGGAGACGCACAAGGCCCGGAACCTCTATCACCTGCTGACCGAAGGCATGAAATGGTGGGTGACCGGGGCGCCCTCGCTCAAGTACCCTGACCAGGAGACGGCGAACCGGATACTCCTTGAGTCCATCGAGCGGGGCATTTACAAGCCGGATTTCAGGTGAGCACGCCGGACGTTATGACTCGTGATTTAATCCAGTATCTCTTTCAAGCTGAAGTCCTGTGTTGCGAATGGAAGCCAAAATTGATTAAATTGCTTTATAGTGTTTCTGTGAGCGACTTTGCGGGGGAGTAAAGGTGTGATTCGCAATGCTGATGCCGTTACGGCTAACGAGGGCTGGAAAAGAGGATGGCCGTACAAGATATATAGAACAAGGGCTGTTGCATTCAAGTTGCTCATTATTGCCGCGCTCGCGGCGCCCCCGGTTTATTTCTATTCCATAATCTACAAGTATGCCGTAAACGTCCCCTACTGGGACGATTACTCCGCAATACTCGATTTTCTGATAAGGTACCAGGACGCTGACGGAGCGCTCCAGAGGGTCTTGCTGCTTTTCGCCCAGAATAACGAGCACAGGATAGCGTTCGGGAACCTTGCTACGGTAGCCATGTACAAGCTCACGGGCATGGTTGACTTCCGGGCGATGGTCTTTTTCGGAAATGCCGCCCTGTTGGGCCTCGTCCTGGTCTTTTACCGGATGTTCCGTCCAGCCGAGTGGAAGCCGCTTTATTTCATGCCCGTGGTCCTTTTTCTTTTCCAGCCGCAGTTTTGCGATAACATGCTGTGGGCTATGGCTTCGGTCTCAAATTTTTATGTGCTCCCATTCTCGTTTGCCTCGCTTCTATTGCTGCAAAGGGGAGGTCGGCTTTTTTTTGCCGCCGCCTTTTTGCTGGCCGCACTCTCGTCCGTTACTCAGGGGAGCGGGATATTTTCCTTTGCCGCCTGCGCACTGCTGCTTGCCCTTAAGAGGGATTTCAGGGGGCTCGCCGTCTGGTGCGCTCTCTCTTTCGCCGTGCTGGCCTCATATTTCTGGTCTTACGAGAGGCCTGCGCATCATCCGAGCGTAATGAAAACTGTCCTGGAGGTCCCGGACATTGCCCTCGAATATTTCGTCACATTCACCGGCGCGTCCTTCCCGTTCCCTTTCTTTGCGGGACTGATAATCATTTTTCTCTTCGTCTTCCTTACTTTCAAGGGTTACTACAGGAAGAACCCGGCCGTATACTGCGGGCTTGTCTTGGTCTTCCTGACAGCGGCCGTAGCTGCCGTGACCCGTTCCGGCTTCGGTGTCGAGCAGGCGCTTTCGTCGAGATATAGAATATTCTCGGCGTTATTCCCGATACTTTTGTACATGGCGTTTTTTGAGCATCTGCAGGGCAGGAGGATACTGGCGAAGGTGTTCTTTCCGGCGGTACTGGCCGGGTCTCTTATGTTCAATATCAACGCCAATATCATCGGGCTCGGGAAAATCCAGACCATAAACGCCCTGTTCAGGAACAGCATCACTTTGTGGACGATGGGAGCCGATACGCTCCTCTGTCAGGATAAGGAAAGGGCACATCATATTCTCACGGAATCCATTGAGCGAGGCCTGTACAACCCGTTCCTTCTTGAAACCAGGGCTCCTCGTTGACGTTCTTGTCAACAGTATTGCGCAACCTGCCCTTGTTTTTCCGGTCTCAAGGCAGGAAGGACGCCTAATTGATTTTGGGAAGGCTATTTACTTTTGAAGAAAGATTTGCGGGATATGCCCTCGAATGTGCCCGCTATGGGGGGCCGCTAGCGGATCGGGCAGAAATTTGCGAGTGTCATTTATCACTGTGCGGTTTTTTCAAGGCAAGCAGGTACTCGGAAGTGATTATTGCCATGGGTATTACTGCCGGGATCAGATTCCTGCTTTCATGAAGCCAACTGAACATCATGTTCGAAACTACAAGCGGCGGAAGAATAAAAAGAACAAGATTTCTCAACTCGCGTGGACTTGTTTTCCACGACAGGATGAAAAACGGTAGAAAAACTCCGACAGTATATGCCAGCTGCCGCGGCCAGATCTGATATTGGGCCAGGTTGCCCGATATATGGGAGAAACTTACGCCGCTTATGCGGGAGTATCCCAGATCCGGAATTATCAGCAGCCGGACCAGGAAGACTAATGCGGCTGAGGCCAAAACCAAGAGGACCTGCTTCGAAGCCGGTTCTTTTGCCGCTATCTTTGACAGGAGATAGTAAGCCGGCATTATGATAATGGATTCCTTCGCAAGGATCCCGACGAGCACCGTCAGGGAAAAGCCGGCGAAGTTGTCCTGCTTCATCAAGATAAAGCTCCATACAAAAAGAAGATGGGACATGGGGTCCGTCAATTGCCCTGCATAGAACCGTATGCTTACGGGATAGATAGCGGCATAGAACAGTACGGAAACCAGGGCTGCCGGCTGACTGCAGTACATCCTCGCGTAATAATATATAGAATACAGCAGTAGGAACATGAAGGTATGCCTGTAGAGCGAGCGAGCATAGCTGAAGTCGCCTGTAAGGAATTCGATCAGGCGGATCATCGAATTGGGCAGGAAGCGGTATGAATGCGGTATGAAATCGGGGGCCAGCAGCAGTATTTTTTCATGACCACGGACCTGCCATGAATGGTTCGTGGTATTCCCGAAGTAACTGCTCGTTGTGTCTATATCCATGTAGTGGATATCGACAAGCATCAGGGTCAGCAGTATCAGCAGGAAAAAAACGGCCCTCTTGTTCCGGGAGAAATTGTCTGATCTGTAGCAGGCCAGGACTGCGAATGCCGGGACGGCCAATAAGGCCGTCTTGAATGCCTCATGGAATCTGCTGTCTATCGGTTGGGCGAAAAACGAATAAAACAAGACCGGCAAGAGACCAGCCAGGGCGATTGCTGAAAAAGCAAGTAGGCGCAGATGCTGTGTCATGTTCTCTTGAAAAAACGCTTCTAAAACATTAGCAAAGCCAAAGGCAGGCCGGATGTCGTAAGTTCGTGCAGTGTTGCATTTCCTGAAATGAAATGCAACCGAATCGTTATGTGCGCCTTGAATATTGTCCGGCCCGAATCGGGAATCGGTCAGGGCGAAGGCAAAAGCCGGATTCGGCATTTTTTTTGCCGCAGGGGTCTTTTACCTAAAGACCGGCCCCATTATTTCCGATATAAGTACCGTATGATAATCGCGGGTTCTGACATACAGATGGGCGCTGCCCGCTCCCAGGCGGAACACAGGGAGACAAAGAACGAGCTCAAGGTCTGGCTTGGCCCCAGGCCCCCTGAAGGCGGAAGGGGAGAGGCCCGCCCGCTTCCGGCGCGCGACGTCCTCAATATCTCCGACGAGGCCAGGACCAGGTTCGATGCTATCAAGAAGAAGTCCAAGGCCCTCTACAGGGGCCTGGAAAGGAAAATAGATATTTCCGGGGGCGTGGACCACGAGACCTTCATAAGGAAGCTCCTCATAGAGGCGCTCACCGGCGCAAAGATAAAGATTAAGGACCTGGTCCCGAAAGCGCCTGAAAACACCGAGGCGGAAGACCCGCAAACCGGCCAAGCCGGCAGGGGCGGCGAATGGGGCATGTCCTACGAATCAAGCACGGTATCCGCGAGCTTCGAGGCCGTGACCTTCAGCGCCTCAGGCACTATAAAGACCGCTGAGGGGGACGAGATAGGCTTCTCGCTCGAGCTTGTCATGGCAAGGGCCTCCATAACCATGACCGACACCTCCATAAGGGCCGGTAACGCGGTTGACCCTCTTGTCATAAACTATGGCGGTAAGGCCGCGGACCTTACATCCATGCGCTTCTCATTCGACCTCGACGCCGACGGCAACCAGGAGCTTATCCCCTTCGCGGGGCCGGGCTCGGGCTTTCTGGCCCTGGACAAGAACGACGACGGTATCGTAAACGACGGAAGCGAGCTCTTCGGCCCTATGACCGGCCACGGCTTTAAAGAGCTTTCAAAATACGACTTCGACGGGAATAACTGGATAGACGAGGCCGATCCTGTATTCAAGGACCTCCGCGTCTGGACCAAGGACGCGCCGGGTAACGACACCTTCTTAAGCCTTAGCGAGCTCGGTATCGGGGCCGTTTACCTTGGCTATGCCGAAGGCGACTTCGATGTCAGGGACCAGGGCAATAACGCCCTCGGACAGGTGAGGCGTACCGGCCTCTTCCTGGCCGAAAACCTGACGCCAGGCACAGTCCAGCAGATAGACCTTATAGTTTAACAACGCTTCTGACCACCCACTTTCTTTCACGTTTTACTACCATCCCGCCCCCGTCAGCCATTTCAAAGATACCTCCTTTTTGTTATACTCTTAATCGTCGTTTCGATTAAAGGAGAGTCCGTATCAATGAGACGGAAGAGCAGGTCCAGGCCCAAGGCGGCGCCCCCGGCAGTCAGCCGGAATATATCCATAGTGCTGGTCGAACCGCAGAGTTCCGGGAATGTCGGCAGTGTGGCGAGGGCCATGAGGAATACCGGCTTTTCCGACCTGGTGCTCATAAACCCTTGCGACTACAGGAATAACGAGTCCTATTCCATGGCCTGCAAGGCCGACGGCGTGCTGGCAGAGGCCCGGGTCTTCACGGACCTTGAAACGTACATCCCTGAGCCGCGCGTCCTCGTCGGGACAACTCGGAGAATAGGCAGGCACAGGTACCCGGTCCTAACCCTTTCCGAGGCTGTCCCGGAGATCCTCCGGCTAGCCTCTTCAAACAGGGTAGCCATACTCTTCGGCAGGGAGGACAAGGGGCTCCTTAACGAAGAGATACCGCTCTGCGACATGCTCGTGGAGATACCAACGTCCGACGATTACCCGTCCATAAACCTTTCTCACGCGGTCTTTACGGTCTGCCATCACCTGTACACGGCCGCTTGTCCAAAGGCTCCCACCATAAAGGTCGCGCCAAGGGAGGAGCTCGAGCAGATGTACGAGCACATGGAGAGGACGCTCCGGGGCATAGGCTACGGCGATAAGGGCGGGGAGTACCTGCTTGAGGCCATGATGCGAAGCTTCAGGCGCCTTTTCGGCAGGACCGGCCTCATGCAAAAAGAGGTCAACATGCTCAGGGGAGTGTTCACGCAGATAGAGGCGCGAACGATAAACCCTGAGGAGGACGGAGAAAAAAGGCATGCAGGGGCAGGAGCTTAACAGGAAGATGCTCGAGAGCGCGTCCGCGGCCCTGAAGGATGCGAGGGCCGAGGCGCTCCTCCTTTTCGTGGACGCGGTGGAGGATAAGACCTTCTGGCGCAGATCCAGGGCCAAGAAGAAGTTTATCCTCGTAACCCAGGACGCGGATACCGCGACCATCCTCGAATGCTTCAAAAAAGAGGTGAAGGCGGTCCTCAAGCTCCCTGTAGTAAGGCTAACCCGGGTAGGACAGGTAAAGCTCTCCCTTATCATGGGAGTAACCGAGGGTATCATAAAAAGCTCGGACAAGGTCGTCTGCGTTACGGGCCTGCCGGTCCACGGCGTCCTCGACACCCTCATGATAATAGACCTCGAGCGCGAGGCCGAGGTCTTCAGCGCCATGGGCATTTCAATGGACCTCCTCAGGAAGGTCAAGCCCGAGGTGCTCGAAGCGGTCTTGAACATCGCGCTCGAGCTCTCGAGCGAGGGCCGCGAGGGGAGGACCGTCGGCACTACCTTCGTCATAGGCGACAACGACAAGGTCATGGAGCTATCACGCCCCCTCATAATGAACCCCTTCAAGGGCTACCCCGAGGAGGCCCGGAACATACTCGACGAGGCCATCCACGAGACCATAAAGGAGTACTCCCTCCTTGACGGCGCGTTCGTCGTAAGGGAGGACGGTGTCGTCATGGCCGCCGGGATCCACCTTGACGCGGCCCTGAAAGAAGAGGGTCTCATGCCCGGGCTAGGCTGCAGGCACATGGCGGCAGCCGGCATAACCGACGTGACCGGCGCCGCGGCCATAACCATCTCCGGTTCGACCGGCATAGTCCGGATATTCAGGAAAGGCAAGGTCCTCCTCGAGCTCGAAAAGCCGCTCGCCAAGCACATAAACAGAACAGAATCAGCCATTTGACCCTTGCCGCTTGACAATCGGCTCCGAAAAATGCAATCATCAGCCTGGAATTCATAAAGACATATCCTGGTAAGCCCGCAAGGGCTTGGCAGGCCGGCTGAAAACTTTTGGGGAAAATAAAATTCCCCGAAAAGTCCTCACCAGCCTGTCAAGGGAATCCCGTGATCCGCCATGGGCGGAAAATCGGGAACGGACCCGCCACTGTGAGCGGATACGAAACCCGCATTAGCCACTGGCCCTAAGAGCCGGGAAGGCGCGGGGATTAGGTTATTAATCCGCGAGTCAGGAGACCTGCCCGGATATGCCTCACGGATCTTCGACGGTAAAGAAGGTGAGGGCGGTCGCACTGGTTTTTCGAGTCTCCGCAGACCCTCCCTTCGTAAGAAGAGAGGGTTTTTTTTTATTTTTATATTCGACGGGGTAGCGGTGATTTTTTGAGAGCGCCTGGATTCCGGGGCGTACATCTGAAACGGAGCATTTTGTGATGTCTGATGCGAGAGGGTCAAAGGCTGTATTGCTTCTCGGCCACGGGAGCAAGGCCGACGAGGCTAACGAGACGCTTAGAAGGGTTGCGCGGGCAGTGGAGGAAAGGGGCGGGTACGGCATGGTCCAGCCCGCGTTTCTTCAGATGGAGAGGCCGGATTTCCAGGATGCCGTGGATATAATGGTCGGGAAGGGGTTTACTGACATAACGGTCATGCCGTATTTCCTCTACATGGGCCTCCATGTGACCAAGGACCTGCCTGAGGAGATAGAGCGGGCCAAGGAGAAGCACAAGGGGCTCAGGATTACGGTCAAGGACAACCTGGGGTTCCATGAGAAGCTCGTTGACATAACCATAGAGCGGATAGAGGCCGGGGCCCCCCGGGCCGCTGGCGTTCCCTGCCAGCACCCGATAGAGAAGGAGAGCTTCAGCATCCTCTCTGCCGAGATGGACGAGAGCGTTTTTTCAGCAGTTGAGCTGCCCGTAATAAAGCGGGTCATCCACTCGACAGCCGATTTCGAGTACAAAGACATTCTGAGCTTTAGCCCCGGCGCAGTGGAGGCCGGCATCGGGACTTTGAGGGCCGGACGGGATATAATTACCGATGTAAGGATGATAGAGGCCGGGATATCGAAGGCAAGGCTTACTCACTTCGGCTCGGCCGTCCGTTGCTTCTCCTCGGACAGGGACGTCGCCTTGCTGGCTGAAAGGGAGGGGCTTACCAAGACGGCGGCCTCCATGAGAAAGGCCTCGAAATGGATGGACGGCGCGATAGTCGCCATAGGAAACGCGCCCACCGCCCTCGTTGAGCTTTTAAGGATTGTGAAGGAAGGCGGGCCGAAGCCCGCCCTTATCGTTGGCGTGCCTGTGGGCTTCGTTGGCGCGGTCGAGTCAAAGGAGGCGCTCGCGAAAAGCGGCGTTCCTCATATACTCACAAGAGGGCGTAAGGGCGGGAGCACGGTCGCCGTGGCCATAGTGAACGCCCTTGCGATACTCGCCTCCGAACTCGCTCAAGGCAGGGCCAGGTAGTCCGGCATAGAATCGAGGCAACCTCTAAATTTGCTATTTTCCCCGGACTCTGCGTAGTTAGGGAATAAAAATGCTTACATGTTCACATATATGCTCCGCTTTTTATTCCCGCCCTTCCGGGAAAAGCGGGAAAAATTCTAATTTTTAGAGGTTGCCTTGAATCAGGCTTCTGCCTGTTTTGATCTCAATGGGAGCGAGAATGCACATACCTGACGGATACCTGAGCCCGGCGACATGCGGCGTTTTTTACGCGGCGATGGCCCCGGTCTGGTATTTCGCCTCGAAGAGGGCGGAAAAGGCGCTCAAGCTTAGAGAGATGCCCATCTTTGCGCTCGGCGCGGCCTTCGTATTCGTCATAATGATGTTCAACATCCCGCTCCCTGGCGGCTCTTCGGGGCACATGGTGGGCGGGGCGGTAGTGGCCATAGCTCTCGGCCCTTGGGCCGGGATCATTGCCATGAGCCTCGCGCTCGCAATCCAGGCATTCCTCTTCGGCGACGGCGGCCTTCTTACGCTTGCGGCCAACTGCTTTAACATGGCAGTTGTGATGAGCCTTTCAGGGTACGTCATTTACAGGGCGCTCGCCTTCGGGGAGCCTGGCTCCAAGAGGAGATTTTTCGCGGCGGCAATCGCGGCGTATGTCGCGGTCAACCTGGCAGCCCTCGCGGCGGCAGTGGAGCTTGGCATACAGCCTGCCTTGGCCACCGGGCCTGACGGCAGGCCCCTTTACGCGCCGTACCCGCTCTCCATCGCGGTCCCGGCGATGATGCTACCTCACCTCGTCTTTTTCGGCCCCATCGAGGCTATAGGGACGGCACTTGTCGTGAATTATGTGCACGGGATGGAAAGGGGCCTCCTCCATGCGGGAAGGAAGGGGTCGCTTAAGCCCTTATGGATCGCGATGGCCGTTCTGGCCGTGCTTACGCCCGTAGGGCTCATCGCGTCGGGCACGCCCTGGGGCGAATGGGGCAAGGATGAGCTTATAAATCTCATAGGCTATGTGCCCGCCGGGATGGAGAAGTACGGAGAGATATGGAAGGGGTTTGTCCCGGATTATAGCCTTCCGCGGATGAGCGGCTTGCCTGAGCCCTTTGTCTATATGCTCTCGGCCCTCCTTGGGAGCGCGCTCCTGGTTGCGGCCGTATACGCGTGGGGCAGGCTATGGCGGAGGTGATTCTACCGGAGTGGCTCAAGGGCCGGGCAGAGGCGCCCGCCTTCCTAAATGCCGGTAGCGCCGGTTTTCTCAAAAGGAGCCTCGCTAACTTCGCTTCGGCGATGAAAAGGGTCTATACTTCAGGAGACTATTCTTCAAGGAAAGGCGCGCTCCAGGCCATCGAGCCCAGGGCGAAGCTTGCGGGTCTTTTCTTCATCATAATAGCCGCCTCGCTTGCGCACAGCGCGATTTTTCTTTCGGGAGTGCTCGTCCTGGCAGTTGCCCTTTCGTTCATATCACGGGTCGGGCCGGGCCCGCTCGTGAAGAGGACGCTTCCGGCTTTTATATTTACACTCATAATAGTCCTACCCCTTGCTTTCGGCGCGGTTACGCCCGGAAAAGAAGTCCTGGATGTTTTCGGGGCGTCGGTCACTGGCGAGGGGCTACATAACGCCGGGTTCTTTCTCCTGAGGGTCACTGCAATGGTCTCGATTACGATGCTTCTTTCGCTTACGACCAGGGAGACGGATTTTTTCCGGGGGCTCGGCAGGTTCGTTCCGGCGTTTTTCGCTACCGCGCTTTTTTTGACCTTCAGGTATTCGTTCGTGCTCATAAAGATCGCCGAGGACTCGGCCTTCGCCCGGAAGGCGAGGACCATAACCGGAGCCCGCGCAGTTGAATCCCGGATGTGGTTTGCGGGAAGGGCTGCGCTCCTCCTTAAAAAGGCGTACGGCGTTGCCGAAGAGGTGGGCATGGCCATGGTATCAAGGGGCTTTGACGGGAAGCTCAAGACCGCTCCGGCCCGGGCGCTCCGGGGAAGGGACTATTTCTGGCTCGGGTTCGCGAGCTTCGTCCTCTTCCTCTCCTTCGCCGCGTGAGCCGCGTAGCGGAAGAGGTCTTGCGGGCCGAAGGGGTAAGCTTCTCGTACGGGCAGGCCCCGGCCCTTTCCGATGTAAGCCTGAGCGTCGGCAGGGGCGAATGCCTGGCCATACTCGGGGCGAACGGGAGCGGAAAGTCGACGTTACTTAAGCTCCTGGACGGCCTCATCTTCCCGTCCGCCGGATGCGTTTATTTCGAGGGAAAGCCGGTCACGGAAGATGGATTGAAAGGCGAGTTTCTCGTCCGCTTGAGATCCAGCGTGGGCTTCCTCTTCCCCGAGCCGGACGTGCAGCTCTTCTGCCCTACTGTTTTCGATGAGCTCTCGTTCGGCCCGCTCCAGCTCGGGCTAGGGGCAAAGGAGGCGGTGAAAAGGGCGGGGGAGCTCCTCCGTATGCTAGGGATAGAGGCGCTCAGGGACAGGCCGCCCTATGCCTTGAGCGGCGGAGAGAAGAAAAAGGTCGCGATAGCCTCGGTCCTGGCAATAAACCCCGGGGTGCTCCTCCTGGATGAGCCAACGAACGGGCTCGACCCGAGGAGCCAGGTCTGGCTTTACGAGCTCCTTCTCTCCTTGAGAGGCTTCGGGAAAACGGTTATAATCGCAACGCATGACCTGAGCCTCGCGGGCGACCTCTCCGAAAGGGTCCTGGTGCTCGGAGAATCGCACACCGTGGCGGCGGAAGGGCCGACAGGCGAGATATTGAAGGACAAGGACCTGCTCCTTGCTGCGAACATCATACACGAGCACGAGCACAGGCACGGGGAGATAGTACACAGGCACAGCCACGGGCCGTTTTCCACTCACGACGAGCACGATTAGGGGCTTAAGTCCCGAAGTTTATATAGCGTAGCGGCTGAGAAAACACATTTAACCACAAAAGGAGGCTCTGTATATGGAAAGGACACTTGAAAAGGGCGGAATGGGCGCGCTAATCCCCGGCGCGGTACTCGTGGCCCTCGCTTTCGCAATGGTCGTGATAGCGTTCGGGATGGAGTCGGTCGCGCCCGGCGTGCACGACGCACTCCATGACTTCAGGCACGTTCTCGGGATGCCGTGCCACTGACCGGAGGGACAATGATTCCGCTAAAAGAGAGCCTCAAGGCCGGCGCTATAGCCGGGGTCCTCTGGGGATGGCTCTGCTATCTCGCGAATTTCGTAAGCGGCGTCTTCCCCTTCGAGGGGAGCTTCGCACAGGACTTCGTCACCTTCTCCTTCGGGGGAGCCGTCTTCGGGATAGTGACGGGCGGCCTCCTGGTTGTGGTGGGAAGGTTCCTGCCGTTCAGGAAGACTGTCTTCAGGGCGATCTTCATCTCGGCGGCCCTCTGGGTCCTCCTTCGCCTTGCAGGGGACTTCCTCTCCATGATGGAACCCGAGAGATATCATCTCGTAAAGCCGGAGACGGTGCAGGGGTTCCTGCTGGCCCTGGCGCTTGGGGCCATACTGGGCCTTCTCCTTAAGAGAGAGGAGAGGGCGGCGGCAGGGAATGCCCGGGCGTAAGCTCAGGAAAGGGTATACGACAGGGACTTGCGCCGCTGCCGGGGCAAAGGCAGCGGCGCTCTTGCTTCTGGGCGGCCTGAGGCCTGGACACGTCGATGTGACGCTCCCTCGCGGCGGGACCTTGAGGGTCCCGATTAAATCGGTTACCGGCACGAAGGGTTCTGCCAGGGCCGTTATAGTGAAGGACGCGGGGGACGACCCGGATGTGACGGACAAGGCTGAGTTCGTGGCCGAGGTCGAGCTGCTCGGCGAGAACGCGAAGCGCGCGTCCGTCAGGGTAAAGGGCGGCCCTGGCGTAGGAGTCGTTACGAAACCCGGGCTCAAGGTCAGGCCAGGAAGGCCCGCCATAAACCCGGTGCCGCTTTCGATGATAAGGAGGGCGGTCATGGAAGCGGCAGCCCTCTATCATAAGAAAGCGTCCTTCCTTGTGACGATATCAGTGCCGCTCGGAGCCGAGCTTGCCGCCAAGACCATGAACCCCAGGCTCGGCATCACCGGCGGCATCTCCATTTTAGGCACAACCGGCATAGTCGAGCCCATGTCTCTTGCCGCGTACACCCATTCCATCTCCTGCGGGGTGAGCGTGGCCGTGGCAAGCGGCCTTGAAGAGGTGGTCTTCTCGACCGGGCGGTCGAGCGAGAAAGCCGTCGAGAAGAGGCTCAAGGTTCCGGAGGCGGCCTGCGTCCTTACGGGCGACCACATGGGCTATGCGCTCAAGGACGCGGCTTCGAGGCCGGAGATAAAAAAGGTCGTGGTGGCGGGCCAGTTCGGCAAATTCACCAAGCTCGCGTCAGGGCATTTCGAAACGCACTGCGATGACGCCCCTATAGAGCTTGAATTCCTGGCCGGGCTTTGCGAAAGGCTCGGCGCTGGGAAGGAGCTGGCCGGGCGGATAAAGAATGCAAATACCGCAAGGCATGCGTTTTTCATGCTCAAGGAAAACGGTTTTGAGAAGGCGCTGGACGAGGTCTGCTATCTGGTTAAAAAGAATGCCGGAAGGATACTCGGAAAGGGGAAGTCCGTGACAGCGGTCCTCATCGGGTATGACGGAGAAATAGCTTCAGGCAATCTCTGAAAATTGATCTTTTCCCCGGACTCTGGGTAGTTACTGGAATAAAAATGCTCACATATTCGCATTATATCCTCCGCTTTTTATTCCAGGCCTTCCTGGATTGCGGGGAAAATCTCTGATTTTTAGAGGTTGCCTTCAATAAGATGATACACATAATAGGTATAGGAATACAGGGCAGGGAGAGCCTCCTTCCCGAGGCGCTCGGCGCAATAGAAAAGGCGGGCCTCCTGGTCGGCGGGAAAAGGCACCTTTCGGAATTCCTTGAGCTTCCGGCCGCAAAGGTCCAGCTCGGAGGCCTTGAGGAGGCTGCGTCCGCAATAGAGAAATACCTCGCGAGGAAAGAGAGGCGGCCGGTCGCGGTACTCGCAACCGGCGACCCGCTCATATTCGGCATAGGCTCGTTCATCATAAGGAGGTTCGGGAAGAGGCGCGTCCGGGTGCTCCCGAACGTGAGCGCGATACAGGAGGCTTTTTCGCGCATAAAAGAGGACATGAACGGGGTAAAGATCCTGAGCGTCCACGGCAGGGAGGCGGACTATGCGCTGCTCTCGAAAGAGGCGGCCTCCAACGCGAAGCTCGCCCTTTTTACCGACGGGGTAAATACTCCCGCCCGGATATGCAGGGAACTTAAAGAGCGCGGTATCGGCGGGAGGGCCTTTGTCTGCGAGTCACTCGGAGAGGATGAAAGGATAACCGAAGGTACGCTCGAATCGATATCGAAAAGGAGGTCCTTCGCCCCGCTCAATATACTGATACTCATGCGGGATAGGGAATCCATTATCCGGGAAACCGGTTTCGGCATCCCGGACAGGCTCTTCTCCCACTCGGGCGGCATGATAACCAAGGAGGAGTTCAGGGTCGTTTCCCTCTCCAGGCTCGGATTGACGGAAGGCAACGTGGTCTGGGACATAGGCGCCTGCTCCGGTTCAGTCGCGATAGAGGCCGCGAGGCTTACCGGTGGGAAAGTATTCGCCATAGAGCGCGACAGAAAACGCGTCTCAGACATACGGGAGAACAAAAATAGGTTCGGCTGCGGTAACCTCGACGTAATAGAGGGCGAGGCGCCGGGGGCGCTAAAAGGCCTTCCCGCGCCAGACGCGGTCTTCGTCGGCGGCGGCGGCAAAGGCATAAAGATGATACTGTCCTACACTGCAGGCAGGCTTAAGCCCGGAGGCAGGGTAGTTGTGAACGCCGTAACGATTGAGACCGCCTCTGCCGCGTTCGAATTTTTCGGAAAAAAGGGCTGGGAGAAGGAGCTTATCCAGATGTCGATTTCAAAGGCAAGGCCCGCAGGGGACTTGAACATGCTCGCTGCCTACAACCCGGTATTCATAATAAGCGGGAAAAAACCTTGATTAAGCCGGGCGTATTCTACGGAGTAGGTGTCGGGCCGGGCGACCCGGAGCTTATGACCATCAAGGCTGTGAGGGTCATAGGGGCGGCCGGCGTGCTCGCTGTGCCGAAATCCGAGGGAGGGGACGAAAGCCTCGCCCTCTCGATAGTCAGGAAGGCCGTGGACCTCGGCGGCAAAAAGATTCTTGAGCTTCCCTTTCCAATGACAAGGGATCCCGAGGCCCTCAGAGAGTCGCGGAAGAGCGCTGCCCGGCTTATATCAGACAGGCTCAGGGAGGGAGTCGATGCCGCCTTCGTGACATTGGGAGACCCGCTCATATATTCGACCTTCAGCTATCTTATGCCTTTCGTAAAGGAGCTTTCGCCGGGCTCGGAGATAAGGGTGGTGCCTGGCGTCGCCTCCTTTTCGGCCTCCGCCGCCGCGCTCCCTGCCTCCCTTGCGGAAACCGCCGAGAGGGTTATAATTATACCTGCGGCCTACGAGCTCGATAAGGTGAGAGAGGCGCTCGGCTCTGCCGAGACCATAGTATTGATGAAGGTGAACAGGGCCGTTGACGGAGTAATCGACCTCTTGACAGAAGCCGGGCTTCTGGAGAGGTCTTTTTTCGTCTCAAGGGCAGGCTGGCCCGAGGAAAAGCTGGTTACGGACCTGAGGGCCCTCAAGGGCGGCAGGCCCGATTATTTTTCAATGATAATAGTGAGAAAGAATGCCTGAGAATAATAAAGAGCCTTCTACGGTATGGTTCGTGGGCTCCGGCCCCGGCGACCCCGAGCTCATAACCGTTAAGGGGATGAAGCTCCTTAAGGACGCCGACGTAGTCATTTACGCCGGGTCGCTCGTGAGGGAGAAGGTATTGGAGTGGTGCGAAAAGGGGCCTGAGGTGCACAATAGCGCCTCCATGGACCTCGAAGCGATAGTCTCTCTCATGATAGATGCATCCAGAAAGGGCAGGAAGGTAGTGAGGCTCCATACCGGCGATCCTTCTCTCTACGGAGCGCTGAGGGAGCAGGCCGAGGCCCTGGAAAAGGCGGGTATCCCCTACAGCATCGTGCCGGGCGTCTCATCCGCTTTCGCCTCGGCGGCGGCCCTCAAAAGGGAGCTAACGCTTCCGGGTGTGACGCAGACGGTCATATTCACCAGGCTAGAGGGCAGGACCCCGGTCCCGGAAAAGGAACGCCTCAACTCGCTTGCCGCGCACGGCGCGACCATCTGCATATTCCTGAGCGTTTCCATGATGGACGAGGTCGTAAGGGAGCTTCAATGCGGCTATCCGCCGGATACGCCTGTTGCGGTCGTATACAGGGCCTCGTGGGAGGACGAGCTGGTGGTAAAAAGCACTCTCGCGGACATAAGGGAGAAGGTCGAGGAGTCCGGCATCAAAAGGCAGGCCATGATAATAGTCGGAAAGGCCATAGGCGACGACCCGGTCGAGCACTCGAGGCTTTACGACCAGGGCTTCAGCCACGGGTTCAGGAAATGAGCGCTTTCCGGGGCTGGGGGCCGGTACTGCCGTATGCCCTCCTCATAATGGTGCTCTCGCTTCTGCCGTCATCCGAGGCAGAGGAGCACATCATCGGCGTGGACAAGGTCTACCACGCGCTCGCCTATGCAGGCCTGGCTTGGCTCCTCATGAGGGCGCTCTCCGCCTCTATGCCGGGCTGGAAGGCTTCTGCTGTCCTGGCAGCCTTTTTAGCGGCCTCCGTTTTCGGGGCGTTTATAGAGTTCCTCCAGTCCGCCCTGACCGATACCCGCACGGCTGATATCTATGACGCGGTCGCGAACGGCATGGGCGCGGCCTTCGGCTCGATAGCGTACCGCGTTGCAAGGCCTATTAAGAAAGTCTCCCATACGAGCCCTGAGGCCCGAAGGTGATAAAGTTAGCCCCTTGATTCGCGGAAGCTGTATTCGAAGGAGGTGACGCCATGCTCCTTGGCGAGTTGACGATGAAGGAATTCAAAAGGCTTGTGCCCAAAGCGACCCTTGTCGTGCCCTTCGGCACGATCGAGGCCCACGGCACTCACCTCCCTTTGAACACCGATACGCTCATAATACGCGAGGCGGTGCGAAAGGTCTCTTCCGAAAAAAAGAACGTCATAATGGCCCCGCCTCTGCAATACGGCGTATGCACCTCGACAGCAGAGCACCCGGGCACAATCGGGATAAGCCCGCCGACCCTGAGGTCGTTCGTAACGGATATGGTCCGTAGCGCCTATGAGCAGGGGTTCAGGAAGATAATACTCGCCTCGGGCCACGGCGGCGGGCTCCATGTGTCGGCCATGAAGGAGGCTTCAGAGGGGCTCGTAAAGGAGCTTCCAGGTTTACGGCTTGCAGCCTTTTCTATATACGAGGTCCTCGGAAAGGAAGCCGGCGAAATAGCCGAGACAAGGAACGACTCCCACGCCGGCGAGATGGAGACGTCTCTCATGCTCCACCTCGCGCCCGGGCTCGTAAACGGCAGGGCAAAAGAAGAGTACCCTGCATTTCCCAGGCCGCTTATCGTAAAGGACAAGCTCAAATACTGGCCCGGCGCGGTCTGGGGAAACCCGGCAAAGGCGTCCAAGGAAAAGGGCGAAAGGCTCTTCAGGCTCATGACCGCAAGACTCGAAGAGGTGATACGGGCAGTTGAGCGGGCGCGCTGACGTAAGGGCCGGGATAGCGGTATTCGCGGTGACCCGTAGGGGGCTTCAGGTCTCGAAGAGGCTTGAGTCCGCGCTTAAGGGCGTTAAGGTCTTCTCCCCGGAAGAGCTCAAGGACGGCGGGCTTAAGAGAAAGGCCGCTTCCGCCTTCAAGCGCTACGGGGCGCTCGTTTTCATCTCCGCCACGGGCATAGCGGTAAGGGCCATAGCGCCGCTCATGAAAGCGAAGCACCTGGACCCGGCGGTCGTGGTCGTTGACGAGAGGGCGCGCTTCTCGATAAGCCTCCTTTCCGGCCACCTCGGAGGCGCCAACCGGCTCGCAGCGGAAATAGCCGCTGCCTTAAAGGCGGCCCCGGTCATAACGACTGCGACTGAGCTCTGGGGCCTGCCCTCGGCAGAGGATATCGCGGAAGCCTTCTCCCTCTCGGTCGAAAACCCCGGCAGCATTAAGGCCGTAAACTCGTCCATACTGGACGGAAGGACAGTGCATATAGCCGATAGCAGCTCAGCCAGGCTCAAGGCCCTTAAGGCGCGGTTCGGGAAGGGCGGTTTCAAATTCACGAAGAGCGCGCCCCGGCAGCTGAAGGAGGGCGAGGCAGTAATACACGTAACGAGCGGGGTCCAAAAAAACTCCGGTCCGGAAACGGAACGGACACTTGTCTTAAGGCCCAGGGAGGTCGTCGCCGGAATAGGCTGCGGCAAGGGGGTGCCGAAAGAGGAGATTAAAAAGGCGCTCCGGGCCGCTCTCAGGAAAGCCGGTATATCTCCCCTTTCGATACGGGGCCTCGCTACTATAGAGCTTAAGAGGGGCGAAAAGGGGATAACGGCGCTCGCTAAAGAGATGCGGGTAAGTGTGGAGTATTTCGGGAGCAAGCGGCTCGCAAGGGTCAGAATCCCTTCGCCGCGCTCCGTTTTCGTGAAAGAAATCGCAGGCACATGGGGGGTGGCGGAACCGGCCGCCCTCATCTCATCAGGGGTAAGGGAGCTATGCTTAAGGAAGATAAAACGCGGCAGGGTGACCGTGGCGCTGGCAAGGGCGCCGTTTACATCATAGGCATCGGGCCGGGAGGGGCCGGGCACCTTACGGAAAGGGCCCTTGAGATGCTCAATGCCGCCGACTGCGTCGTGGGCTATACGAGATACGTCGGGCTCATAAAGCACCTTACAGAGGGGAAGAAGGTCTTCTCAACGGGCATGACCCATGAGGTCGAGCGCTGCGCCCAGGCCATTGAGTTCGCCAGGGAAGGGAAGAAGGTGGCGGTCGTCTCCTCGGGGGACGCCGGCATCTACGGGATGGCGGGGCTTGTCTTCGAGCTACTTGCCGCCTCGGGAGGCGAGGAGATGGAAGTCGAGGTCGTGCCAGGCGTCCCGGCCTTTGTCGCGGCATCGGCCCTTTTAGGCGCTCCCCTCATGCACGACTTCGCCTCGATATCGCTTTCCGACCTCCTTACGGACTGGAAGGTAATAGAGGAACGGCTCGATGCGGCCGCAAGGGCGGACTTCGTACTTGTTCTCTACAATCCGAAGAGCTCGAAGAGGATCGAGGGCCTGGGCAAGGCCCTTTCCATAATAGGCCGCCACAGGAAGGGCTCGACCCCGGTCGGCATAGTCCGTAACGCGTCGCGCGCCGACGAGGACGCCGTATTGACTACCCTCGATAACGTCAGCGCCCTTTACGACAGGATAGACATGCTTACCATCCTCATAATAGGGAACTCATCCACCTTCCTCGCCCTGGGGAGGATGGTAACGCCGAGGGGCTACAGGCTTCAGGGAGGAGCCGAGGGCTGATGCCGTCTTTTGACCGGGCAATCCTCATCGTTTTCGACGGCCTTGGCGTAGGCGAGCTCCCTGACGCGAGGGCGTACGGCGACGAAGGCTCCCACACGCTCGACAACACCTCCCGCGCGGTCAACGGGCTCAAGGCGCCTAACCTCGCCTCCCTCGGCCTTGGGCATATCGAGGGGGTGAGCGAGATACCCCGAGTGGATAGGCCCCTCGGCTCTTTTGGACGGATGCGCGAGGCCTCGCCAGGGAAGGACACGGCGACCGGCCATTGGGAGATGGCGGGGGTCGTTTTGGATAAGCCATTCCCGGTATTCCCCCAGGGCTTCCCGCCCGAGGTCATGGAATCGTTTACGAACGAGACCGGCTGGGGCTGGCTATGGGGAAAGACCGCCTCCGGGACCGATATTATCGAGCGCTTCGGCGAGGAGCACCTGAAGACCCGGAAGCTCATAATCTACACCTCGGCGGACAGCGTCTTCCAGATAGCCGCGCACGAAAGCGTTCTGCCGGTAGAGGATCTCTATAGGGTATGCGAGAAGACGAGGCTTCTTGCGGACGCCTATAATATCGGGCGCGTCATAGCCCGCCCGTTCACCGGAATGCCAGGGGCGTTCAGGAGGCTTCCGGCAAGGAAAGACTTTTCGGTCCCGCCGCCCTGCCCGACCCTCCTTGAGCACATAACCGAAGCAGGGCTCGATGTGACCGGCATCGGGAAGATCGGCGACATATTCGTCCATAAAGGCATATCAAAAGAAGTACATACTTCGAGCAACGACGACGGCATGGACAGGACAATCGAGGCGATGGAGAGGAAATCGCGAGGGCTCGTCTTTACGAACCTTGTCGACTTCGATACCTTCTACGGCCACAGGAACGACCCTCGCGGGTTCGCGGAGGCCTTGAGCCGCATGGATGCGCGCCTCCCGGAGATAATGGAAAGGCTCGGCCCGCGGGATATCCTCTTCATTACCGGCGACCACGGCTGCGACCCAACGACCCCTTCGACCGACCATTCAAGAGAACATGTGCCTCTCCTGGTCTATGGAAACGCAGTCAAGCCCGGAATGGACCTCGGCACGAGGGAGACTTTCTCAGACCTGGGCGCGACGATCGCCTCCGCGCTCGGGGTAAGAGCCCCCCTGAACGGCAGCTCCTTCCTCGGAAATATCCTCAAGTAGCTGTTTCTGTTATGTTTTTGAACCGGCAGACACAATCATCCCGTTTCTCATGAAATACCCTTGATTTTTTTATCGCAAGGTACTAAGCTATGTGACTCGCTATAGCGTATGCTTGGGCCTAAGGGGGATGGTAGGATGATGGGTCCTGACGATATCAAGCGTCTAAGATATTTATTCGGGTGGTCGCAGGAGAGGCTGGCGCGAGAGCTCGGAGTCAGCTTCTCGACTGTGAACAGGTGGGAAAAGGGCAGGTCGAGGCCGAGCCCGCTGGCCGTAAGCACATTGGCAAATCTGGGGGCAGGCTTCTCAGTAAACAAGAGGTCGTCTCCGAGGTTCGCCTCCGGGCTTCCGCTGGATTTCAGAAAAACCGGCCATGCGGTTTCTTTCAGTTCGATAATCGAGAACATAAGCTCGGGGGGGCTTATGTTCAATACCGCAGAGGAGCTTGGCCCCGGAGACCTGCTGACCCTGGGTTTCAGCCCTGACAGCTGTCCGCAGAGGGTCCTCGATGCGGATGTGGTCTGGGTAAAAGAGAACGGCGGGAGCAGGCAGGTCGGGGTGCGTTTCCACCCCGGGCTTTGATTACGGGCCCCTTTTTCTGTATTCCATTAAAGGCTTTTACATCCAAAGGTAAACGACGATGTTGAAGGAAGGCAGCCTCAGCCTTGACAGGCAGGGGCGCATAATAAGGTTCAGCCACAGCCTCGAGGACATGCTCGGCTACACATCAGATGAGGCAATGGGGAAAGAGTTCTCGATGCTCGTCCCGCCCGGCGCGGAATCCCCTGTGGAGGCATTTCTCGACGGCTCCGAGGAGGAGGCCCGCCCCGCCTCCGGGAAAACCGGCATGCTCCGGAAGGACGGGAGAGTTTCAGAGCTTTACCTTTCTATACACCCGCTACGGGACCGCACGGGCGCGCTCTATTCTGTCCTCCTTACGCTCTCGATGAAAAAAACGGGGCTCCCGGCCTATCTTACCGAGGAGTTCAGGCGCATCTTCAAGTTCTCCAATGACGGTGTCGCCATAACCGACCGGGACGGCTCCATAATAGACGTAAACCCGGCCTTTCTCGATACCTATGGATACCAGAGACACGAGGTCCTGGGACGGAACCCGCGCATCCTTAAGTCCCACCACTCGACCGGGGACCTCTACGAGAGGATGTGGCAGGACATACTCGACCCATCGAAAGGCTTCTGGAGGGGGGAGATAATAAATATAGCGCGGGATGGTTCGGAGGTGCCGGTGCTCCTTTCGATAAACGCGATAAAGGACGAGCACGGGGAGATAAGGAACTTCCTCGGCATTGCCTTCAACATGACGAGGGAGAAAAAGCTCGAGAAGCTCCGGAAGATGTATATCGACCATATCGTCCATGACATAAGGGGCCCGCTTACTTCGATATCCATAAATTCCGAGCTGCTCCTCATGGGCCAGGAGTTTTCGGAAAAGGCCAGGAAGAAATTGGACGTGATCCTTTCCTCCGCCCAGAGGATAGAGTCCATGACCTCTGACATACTCGACTTCAGCAGGGCCGAGAACGGGAAGCTGGCCGTAAGGAGGGAGGCCGTAAGGCTCTCGGACACTGTCAGGGACGCGGCCCTTCCTTTCGAGGGCTCGGGAAAGAGGCTCCTCCTGAACGGCGCGCTTTTTTCGGAGGGGACAATCGACATCGAGGTCCACGCGGACGAGGACAAGTTGAGGAGGATCATATACAACCTCCTGAGCAATGCCTTCAAGCACGCCTCCGAGACCGTTGACATCTCGGCCGGGTTGGATTCGGATGGCCTCAGGTTTACGGTCTGGAACGACGGAAAGGGCATTTCCCACGAGGAGGCTGAAAGGATATTCGACGCCTTCTACCAGACCGCCGAAGGGATTAAGACCGGCGGTGCCGGCCTGGGCCTGAGCATCGTGAAGAGCTTTGTCGAGGCCCACGGCGGAAAGGTCTGGGTCGAGGCCGGAAAAGAAAGGGGCGTTACCTTCGGCTTTACGATCCCTTTTGAACCTGCAAATATGAAGATCTAGTCACTACAGGATTTTTTTGAAAAACCGGTCTGACAGACCGGTTTTTATTGACAAGGGTTATTCCCCGCAGTATATTACGCATCGCATGAAGCGCGATTTTAAAAAAGACGAAAAGCCCGCCGGGGCTTATACCGTGAAGGGGCATATCTGGGTAGAGGGGCCAGAGGGCACCTATCTAGGCATCGGAAGGGTAATACTGCTTGAGATGATACGAGAATACGGCTCCATAACCGGTGCTGCCAGGGCCATAGACATGTCTTACAGGAAGGCGTGGGAACTCGTTGAATCGATGAACAGGCAGGCGGCCAGGCCGCTCGTGACGGCATCTACCGGCGGCAAGGGCGGCGGCGGAGCGGCCCTTACGGCCGAAGGGGAAAAGGCGATTAAGGCGTTCAGGGAGATTGACGATAAGTTCAGGTCGTTCAGGGAGGAGATGATTTCGCTCCTGAGAGAATAGATTTTTTTTGGCATGCGCTATTCCCTTTAGGGAATAGCGAAATTATAAATGAGGGAGGGTGATGCAATGTGGTTAAAAGGTGTTCTGGCGGCCTCATTATGTTTTGTGATAGTTCTCCCAGCGCAGTCCAAGGCCGGTGAAGTTGAGATAAAGCCGCCGCGGTTGAGCGGTTATGTCGAGGGCTGGTTCAGGTCGGATGCGAGCGACCTATCCTCGCAGACGACTGCGGCTAAAAAGGTCGATAGCGAGTTCAGGGTGAGGCGGGCGCGCCTCGGGGCCTCCGGCTCGGTGAACGAGAAGCTCGGCTACAGGCTCACCGCCAGCCTCGACGGGCCCGGCCCCGGCGCTTCTCCCTCGACGGTCAAGCTCTTCGACGCCTATGCGACATACGCGGTCTCCGAATACGCGTCCCTGACCTTCGGCCAGTTCAAGTACGACTTCACGCTCGAAGGGGTCGAGGGCACGACCTCCAGGCTTCCTGTCCTCCGGGCCGAGGTCATAAACGAGATAGCGGGGAAACTCGGGACCGTGGGCGGCAGCCTGAGGGACATCGGCGCGAGGGTGAGCGGGACAATCAAGGATCTTTACGGCCTCAAATACGGCGTTTCCGTAATAAACGGCAGCGGCCTGAATACCGGGGACAATAACGGCGACAAGGACGTCGTCGGCAGGGTCACTATTACGCCTGTAAACGGATTGACCGTCGGCGTTTCAGGCTATCGGGGCCAGGGAGGGGATGAGGGCGCCCTCCTGGAGGTCAACGAGTCGGCATACGGGTTCGAGGCCGATTACGCCGGAAACGGCTTCAGCCTCCGGGCCGAATACGTGGCGGCGGAATGGGAGAACTGGAGCGTTGCCTCAGGTGCGCCTTCGGCAGGGCAGTCCCAGAAGCCGAGGGGATGGTACGCGCAGGGCTCGTTCACGCTCCCCTTTGAGGAAAGGATCGAGCTCCTCGGCAGGTACGAGGATTTCGAGAAGGACGCGGGTACTGCGGACAGCCGTCTCAAGACCACCACAGTAGGGGCGACATATCATATCAGCGGGAAGAACAGGATAACTGCGAACTACCTTTTCAGGGATGCCGGGGCAAACCCCATAGTCACCGCGCAGGAGACGAACGCGACCGGGCGTAATATCGGGGACCTCTTCCTCTTGCAGGCGATACTGGTCTTTTAGCAGCTGCTGAAAAGTACATGTGGGTCGTTCTCTTCGTCGCTCGCATCTGGAGCTTTTTGAGAGCCTGAATAAAAGCGGAGTTTTTCAGCAAGCTTTTAGTGCTTTACACGCTCTGTCGCAATCTAATAATATGAATGGAGGATATTCTTATGAGAAGCATGTTCAAGGCATTCCTCGCGGCCCTGTTACCGGCCATATTCTTTTTATCACTGTCCGAGCCCATTGCGTTCGCGGGAGACCGGCAGCTTACGGTCGCCGGGGCCGCCACCCTTTCGTTCGCGTTCAAGGACATTGCGGCGGAGTTCGAGAAGGAGACCGGGTATAAGGTGGTGCTTTCAATGGGCTCGACAGGGATGCTCGCCAAGCAGATAGAGCACGGCGCGCCCTTCGACGTCTTTTTCGCCGCGGACATTGCCCACATGGAGGGCCTTGCGGAGAAGGGGAAGGTGATTCCGGAGACGATGGAGCCTTATGCCAGGGGAAGGATAGTGCTGGCAGTCCGGAAGGGCTCGGGGATAACCGCGAACGGACTTGAAGACCTCGTCGCCGGCGGCTACAGGATAGCTATCGCCAACCCGGACCACGCGCCTTACGGAAAGGCGGCGATGGAGGCGATGAAATCCGCAGGGATCTGGGACAAAGTGAAACCCAGGCTCGTTTACGGCGAAAACATCAGGCAGGCCCTCCAGTTCGTCCAGTCAGGGAACGCCCCGGTCGGGTTCGTCTCCCTCTCCATAGCAGGCGTGCCGGAGATAGATTACATTCTCGTGCAGGAGGAATTGCACGACCCAATAGAGCAGGCCGCCGCCGTGGTAAGCACGTCGAAAGAGGCTAAAGCGGCAAGGGATTTCATAAAGTTCGTGAAAGGGCCCAAGGGCGCCTTGATAATGAAAAAATACGGCTTCATGCTGCCGGAAGGCCCTAAATAAATGGACCTCTTCCCGCTTTACATAACCGTAAAGGTCTCGCTCACCGCGACCGTCATAACCGTCGCCGTCGGAGTCGTCCTGGCCTGGATCATGGCAAAGCGGGACTTTTGGGGGAAAAGTCTAGTCGACGTCGTCATAATGCAGCCGCTCGTCATACCGCCGACGGTCCTCGGATATTATCTGCTTACCGCGTTCGGAAGGTCGGGCCGGCTCGGAAACTTCCTCTCTGATACGCTCGGCATCGAGCTCGTCTTCACCTGGAAGGGGGCCGTGATAGCCGCCTTCATCTCGTCGCTTCCGCTTTTCGTCAAGCCCGCGAGGGCCGCGCTCGAAGGCGTGGGCTCGGAGCTCGAGGACGCGGCAAGGCTCCTCGGGAAGACCGAGCTGCAGGTCATAACGACCATAACGCTGCCGCTCGCGTGGCGGGGGCTCTTTGCCGGGGCGGTCATGGCCTTTGCGCGCGCAACCGGCGAGTTCGGCGCAACGCTCATGATAGCAGGCAACATCCCTGGCCTTACCCAGACGCTACCCATAGCCATTTACGACGCCGTGCAGGCAGGGGATTACGCGACCGCCAACCTGCTCGTCGGCATAATAACGCTTTTTTCCTTCACTGTCCTCTTCATTGCCGGGAGGTTCAGCCGGGTGAGGTTCTGAGATGCTTGAGATATCCTTGAGAAAGAGGCTCCCCGGCTTCAGAGTGGAGGTGGACCTAAAGCTTGACGAGGAGCTCCTTGTGCTCTTCGGCCCGTCCGGCGCCGGGAAAAGCCTGGTACTTAAGATGATATCCGGCATCGTGGCGCCTGACGAGGGCCGGGTGGCGGTTGAGGGCGAGACACTCTTCGATTCGGGTGCCGGCGTAAACCTGCCCATGAGGACGAGGAAGATAGGGCACCTCTTCCAGGACTACGCCCTTTTCCCGCACATGACCGTTTCGGAGAACATAGCCTACGGCATAGGGGGCGGAAACAAGGACGAGGTCCGGCAGAAGGTAGGGGAGCTCCTTTCCGTAATGAGGCTTTCGGGGCTTGAAAAGAGGTTTCCGCACGAGCTCTCGGGCGGGCAGAAGCAGAGGACGGCCCTCGCGAGGACACTCGCCGCAGGGCCCAGGGTGCTCCTCCTTGACGAGCCCTTCTCTGCCCTCGACTATCAGGTCAGGGAAAAGCTCAGGGCAGACCTCCTCAATATCCACCGCATGTATCCGATTACCACCGTCCTCGTCACTCACGACCTCGAGGAGGCATTCATGCTGGGTAAGAGGATAGCCGTAATAAATAACGGCTCCATCGAGCAGGCCGGCACACAAGAGGACGTCTTTTACAGGCCCCTTACAAGGAACGTCGCCCGGTTCATGGGTGTGCGGAACATCTTTTCAGGCAAAATAGCCGCCCTGGACGGGATCCATGTGATTATCGACAACCCGGACATAGGCATGGTTAAGGCCCCTTTGCCGCCCGGTCCGGCCTTGAGCCCCGGGATGGACGTCTCTTTCTGCATACGCCCTGAAGAGATACTCGTAATAAGGCCAGACAGGGTGCTCGGGAAGGTCCAGGACAACATACTCGAGTGCAGGATAACCGGCACTGTCGGCAGAGGCTCGACCCACATACTCTACCTTGAGGCAGGTGAGGGCAGTACCCCGCTTAAGGCGGAGCTGCCCAATTTTGTGCTTAGAAAACTTGGACTTGCGGCGGGCCAATGCATCAAGGTATCATTAAAGAAGGAAAATATTTGGGTAATCCGATAATAAGGTTTTCATGAGTTAAAAGGGGTCCTGATGGACGCACATAAACACGACCCGCACGGGCATGAAGGAGTTGACGCCGACTCGGGCCTCAAGAAGCGCCTAATCGTATCCATAACGCTCACGAGCGTCATCTTCCTTGCCGAGCTCATAGGCGGGTTCCTTACGAATTCGCTTGCCCTCATGACCGATGCGGCGCACGTCTTTATGGACGTTTTCGCCCTCTCCCTTTCCCTTTTCGCCATATACATAGCCGAGCTTCCGCCGACCGAAAAACGGACCTACGGGTTCCACAGGGTCGAGGTCTTCGTATCGTTCATCAACAGCTTCGTCCTCGTCCTCATAACCGGCTTCATTTTCTACAAGGGCTTCATCCGGTTCTTCAACCCCGAGCCCGTCGAGAGCGCGGGGGTGCTAATCGTGGGCTCCATAGGCCTTGTCGTGAACCTTGTCGTCGCGAAATGGCTGCACGGCCACGCAAAGGCCGACCTGAACGTCAGGAGCGCCTTTATACACGTCGTGGGCGACGCGGCTGCCTCGGTGGGAGTCATAGTCTCGGCGGCCGTAATATATTACACGGGATGGTATCCCATCGACCCGCTCATAAGCATGGCCATCTGCGCGCTTATCATAAACGGGGCGGTAAAGATCATAAGGGAATCCTCGCACATACTCCTTGAAGGTGTGCCGAGGGATATAGATTTCAACAGGGTCAGGGACGACATACTCTCGCCCGAGGGCGTATCCGGAGTGCACAGCCTCCACATCTGGTCCATATGCCACAACGTCTACGCCCTGAGCGCGCACATCGACGTAGTCCCGACACAGAGGTGGAGGATGGGGGAGATATTCAGCGAGATTAACGAGAGGCTCGCGCACGACCACCACATATTCTACACCACCCTGCAGGCCGAATGCTCCGGATGCGAGCCCAATGACATATTCCGGAAAATAGCCCATAGGGGGCGCGGACACCTGCATTGACATCCGGCAACCTCAAGAATTTGATCTTTCTCCCGGACTCTGGGTAGTTACAGGAATAAAATGCTCACATATTTGCATTATATGCTCCGCTTTTTATTCCCGGCCTTCCTTGATTTCGTGAAAAACCTCTGATTCTTCGAGATTGCCGGATGTGGTATAATTGAATGCAGGCATTATGTTTCCAGCCCAATTCCAGCCCAGGGGGGTGCCATGCCACAAGAGAAGCGGTTGGGGGTTGAAGATCTCGCCTGGAGGTGCAGCCCCGAGAGGTTCTCTTTCGCCACTACAAACGAGCTCCCTTCCCTCCAGGAGATAATAGGCCAGGACAGGGCCTTGAGCTCCATCCAGTTCGGCCTCGGCATCACCAACCACAACTATAATATTTTCGTCCTGGGCGACACCGGAGTCGGAAAGTCCACCTCGATAAAAGGCATAATAGAGGCCAAGGCCAAGGGCGAGCCTGTTCCCGAGGACTGGTGCTATGTCTTCAACTTCGAGGACGTGGACACGCCGACAGCCATAAGCCTGCCTCCAGGCAGGGGGGCCGAGTTCGCCGCAGACATGGACGAGCTCGTCGAGATGCTCTTGCGCGACATCCCGAAGGTCTTCGAGTCCAAGGACTATGAGAAGCACAGGGACGAGATAATTGAAGGGCAGCAGGAACGCACCAGGGCGCTCTTTTTCAGGCTGGAGCAGAGGGCCATGGAAAGGGGGCTCGTCCTTAAAAAGACCGTGAGCGGCCTTGCGGTCGTGCCTGCCAAGAACGGCAAGCCCATGAGCCAGGAGGAGTTCGAGTCCCTCCCTCCCGAGCGGAGGGCGATGATCGAGCAGGACCTTGCAGTCATGCAGGACAAGCTCTCCGACGCCATAAGGGAGGCCCGGAACATAGAGAAGGAGACCAAGGAGCGGATAAACGCCCTGGACAGGGAAGTCGTCCAATACGTGGTGAACCCCGCGATAAACGAGCTCCTCGATAAGTTCAAGGAGTTCAAGGGGGTGGTGGATTATCTATATAAGGTGAAGGAGAATATCCTTAACAATATCGACGACTTCAGGCCCAAGGAGGAGGTCCCGCTCGCCATAGGGGGCCTCAGGCTCCAGAAGCCCGAGCCATCGTTCGAGCGCTACAAGGTGAACCTCTTCGTAGGCAACAGGGAGTCCGAGGGCGCGCCTGTCATCTACGAGTCCAACCCCACATACACCAATCTTTTCGGGAGGATCGAGTACAAGGTGCAGCTCGGGGGCGCTACTACCGACTTCACGATGGTAAAGCCCGGGAGCGTGCACAAGGCCAACGGCGGCTATCTTATCGTCAACGCCCTCGACATACTCCGGAACATATTCGTCTACGATTCGCTAAAGAGGATGATAAAGAACAGGGAGGCGCGCATAGAGGACCCGTGGGAACAGTACAGGATCGTATCCGCCACGACTCTCAAGCCAGCGCCCATCCCGGTCAACATAAAGCTCGTCATCATAGGCGAGCCGTTCATCTATTACCTCCTCTATAACCTCGATACCGAATACCGGAAGCTTTTCAAGGTCAAGGCCGACTTCGATACCGTCATGCCGAGGACCGACGCCAATATCGAGAAGTACGCGTACTTCATAGCCACCAGGTGCAGGGAGGAAGGGCTACTCCCCTTTGACAGGACCGGGGTTGGAAAGGTGGTGGAGTTCGGTGCGCGGCTTGCGGGCGACAGGGAGAAGCTCTCGGCCAGGTTCAACGAGGTGACGAACGTCATCGTAGAGGCGAGCTACTGGGCCGGGATCGAGGGGGCCAGGACCGTCTCGGCCTCGCACGTAGAAAAGGCCGACGCGGAAAGGATATACAGGAACTCGAAAATATCGGACAAGCTCCGGGACTATATAAAGGAAGACACCATTATGGTCGCGACCGTCGGGAAGGTGGTCGGCCAGGTGAACGGCCTCGCCATCCTCGACCCGGGCGACTACGCCTTTGGAAAGCCTTCGAGGGTCACGGCCCGGGTCTTCATGGGGGACGCGGGAGTAGTGAATATAGAGCGTGAAGTGAAGATGAGCGGCCGCATTCACAACAAGGCCCTGATGATATTCACGAGCTTTCTGGGCGAGAGGTTCGCGCAGAAGTTCCCGCTTACCCTTTCGGCGTCCATAACCTTCGAGCAGCTTTATGAAGATATAGAGGGCGACAGCGCAACCTGCACGGAGATATACGCGCTATATTCGAGCCTTTCGGGCATTCCGCTCGACCAGGGCATAGCCGTAACCGGCTCCATGAACCAGAGGGGCGAGGTGCAGCCCATAGGCGGCGTGAACGAGAAGATAGAGGGCTTCTTCGAGATATGCAAGGCCAAGGGGCTCACCGGCGGCCAGGGAGTCATCATACCCAGGAGGAACGTAAAGAACCTGATGCTCAAGAGGGAGGTAGTAGAGGCGGTAAGGGACGGGAAGTTCGCCATATTCCCCATAGAGCACGTTGATGAGGGGCTCGGAATATTGACCGGCATGGCGGTCGGCGAAAGGGACGAAAAGGGCGGCTTCCCTGAAGGAAGTGTGAACCGGCTTGTTGAGGCGAGGTTGGAGGCGCTTGCAAGGAGTTTCAAGGAGTTCGGAAGGCCCCCGGCCAAAAAGGAACTGCCCGGCGGCGAAATGGGAGAGGCCGCAAAGGGAACGGACGGGAAGGGCGGAAAATGAGACCATCCCTCGTCGAGGCGGAGGGATTGCCCCTCAATGCAAGCCGCAGGGTATGAGGTCAGGGAGAGAGAGAAGAGATGCTGGTCTGTGAGATATTCAAGAGTATACAGGGGGAGTCGAGCTATGCCGGGCTCCCCTGCGTTTTCATAAGGCTTGCCGGCTGTAACCTCGGGTGCAGATGGTGCGACACCCCTTACGCCAGGGTCCCTGACGAGGCTACGGAGTTCTTAATCGAAGAGGTCCTGAGAGAGGTTACTCGCTACGGGGACTGCGGACTCGTCGAGATAACCGGCGGCGAGCCGCTCCTCCAGGAAGAGACGAAAGAGCTCGCCCGGAGGCTCCTGGATAAGGGCCGAACGGTGCTCATAGAGACCAACGGTTCCGTTCCGGTCTCCGGCCTCGACGAGAGGGTCGTAAAGATAGTCGATGTGAAGTGCCCTTCGAGCGGGCACGCGGGCTCCTTTCTCCTCGAGAACCTCTCCCATATAACTCCTGAGGACGAGATAAAGCTCGTGATCGCGGACAGGGGCGACTACGACTGGGCAAAGGAGTTTATCGAGGAAGTGCTCCGGGGGCGGACCGAGAAGGTGCTCTTTGCGCCGGTAAAGCCCGACTTGAGTCCCAGGGACCTCGCCGCCTGGATACTCAGGGACGGGTTGCGGGTGCGGCTCCAGCTGCAGCTCCATTCCTACATATGGCCGGAAGAGCGGGGCAGGTAAGGCTTTACTTTCCCGGCTCCAGCCTGTAAAATCCCTCCTGGAAACATGGAATAAGGAGAACCCCGGCCTCGCCATGAAGCCTTTTATAATAGCCTCGGTCGCGCTCTATATCCTGAGCGCAGCCACCGTATTAATCCACCACGCGTCCGGCTCGAAAAAGCTCGGGAGCATCTCCAGATGGCTCCTCGTTCTGGGCCTCCTCGTCCATTCCGGGGGGCTAATCGAGCGCATCATATCAACGGGCCACGCACCGATGGCCTCCATGTACGAAACGCTCGTCTTTTTCAGCTGGACGACCGTCCTCGTGAGCGCAATCGTGATATTCAGGTACGACGAGCGGGAGACCGAGGTCATAACCCTGCCTGTAGCCGTCCTCGCCCTCGTATTCGCCCTCATGAACGAGAAGCCGGGCGGGCCGCTTACGCTGGTCCTCCGGACCGTCTGGTTCGAGACGCATGTCATATCCTCGTTCGCGGCCTACGCGCTATTTACGCTCGCCTTTTCCGGGGCGGTCATCTATCTCTGGAAGAAATGGAAGGGGATTCAGGCGGAGGACATAAAGAAGTTCCAGGAGATAGCCGCAAAGAGCATACTATGGGGCTTTTTCTTCTTCTCGGCCTCCATGTTCGCCGGGGCCGTGTGGGCGTATCTCGCCTGGGGCACCTACTGGCTCTGGGAGCCCAAGGTCATCTGGTCGTTCATAGTCTGGTTCTACTACGCCGGGGCCATGCACGCGTGGTACGTGAGGGAATGGCGCGGCGTGGGGCTCTCGATCGCGACGGTCCTCGGCTTCTTCGTCGTCCTTTTCACCTATCTTGGAGTATCGCTCCTCATGAAGAGCAGCCACAGCTTCTGAGCGCGGAAAACGGAAAACGGCCTTTAACGCCTATTTTGTCTTTCCCTTCCTCCACCACATGACAGCCGACCTCTTGTGGAACTTCGCAAGTAGCACGCCCTTCTTTCTTACGAGCTTGCCTTCCAGGTAATCCCTGAGCTTACGGTCGTGCTCCTCGGTCACGATGCCTATGTACTCCTTCCAGAACTCGATTGCCTCGCCGATATCATCAAAAGGCTGGTCGAAATCGTATTCGATTATCTCCACGTTGGCGAATATGCCGAGAGAATGGAGTGCCGAGTAGGTTTTGAAGTAGTCGGCCCTCTCGCCGAATGGCTTGTTGAAAAGGAGGGGATACAACTCCCTGTAGTAGAACTTGTCCGCCATGGGGTCCGCGTTCTCTATAACGAAAACCGCCTTCCTCGCGAGGCGGTCCATCTCCTTCAGGTTCTCCTCGGGATAGGAAAGGAGTGCCGGGACGTTCGCGCAAATGACAGCGTCGTGGCGCTTTAGCTCCGCTTTCCCCCATTCCGCGTGGACAGGGCGTATGCCCTTTATCTTTTCCCTTGCCATGTCCTCCCTGAGTATCTCAAGCATGGCGGCCGACGAGTCGAGCGCCGTCACTGTTTTCCCGGCTTTGGCAAGCGGCATGGACAGCGTCCCGCATCCCGCGCCTATGTCGAGGAACGTCTTCGCGTCATCGGCCCTCGGGAGTATCACCGAGAGCGCCTTTTCGGGGAAATCGGTATGATCGAGCCCCCTCCTGTACCACCGTGCCTTGAGCCTGTTCCAGAAACCCTGCATACAAACCAGCCTCCACTTAATCATGTTCGGGTCGAATTCCACGCAGCTCGCTGCGCTTGTATTTGACTCCTCCCCTTAGGGATAGGCAGGGAGGGGGTGAAGAAATATCATCCTCCCATTAAGCCCCTCCCGCCTGATTAAGCAATGGGGAGGGAAAGTTTAAAGATGCCCCGGAGCTTCCGGCGGGGAGGTCATTCGAATAACTTGAACGGGGCCCTCAGGAGCCTCTCGATGATGCCGAAAACGTTCCGCCTTATGGATTTTACGGGCATCGGCGTGACCGACGGCTTCCTCAAGTCGCCTTCCATCTCGAAATAGAGGCTCACGGTGCTGTCATTGTCCCCTGTTATCACCCAGCCCGCAAGCGGTATGTTGGATATGAGCCTGTCGAGCGTGACGAACGGATGAAGCGCGATTGTCGCGTCTATGGCCAGCGCCGGGGTGTTTATCTCGCCTACGGCGGACATGCGCATGACGTTGCTGTCGAGGAAGAGGTCGTCTGTCGAGATAACGCCGTCGGTCAGCATGAAGTGCCCCTCTATGCCCCTGTGCGGCAGGCCCGAGCCGCGCAGCAACTCGTCTATCGTGAGTATGTTCACTATGGCGAAGATGTCGGATATGAAGCCGAAACGCCAGAGCCTGCCGTTTTCCATGGAGAGCGCCGCGTAGCCGTTAAGGCCCTGCCGGAAGGGCTCGGCCCCCCTCGTGCCCGAAAGGAGTATGCTCCCGCCGAGGCCGCCGGAGAGTACCCTCCTTTTCACGCCGAAGGCCTCGATCATGCTTCTCGTCTGGATATTGGCGAGGTTGAGGTCAGCTGTGAAGACGAGGGGCTCGTCCTTGTCGATGAAGTATATCGCGCTCCCTGAAATCGTGCCCTCGTGCATGTTGATGGATGCCGGGTTGAAAATGGCGATCTTCCTCCCGAGCTCGACGTTTGCCGAAAAGGACTCGAACCGGTGGCCCCAGAGGGTCCCTTCCGCCGCGCTTATCGAGCCAGCGCCGCTCAATTTCACCACTTCCCTCCGGAGCCTTTCCCGGAACCCCTCCGGGCCGTCCTCCCTTTCCTCTCTCTTCCTCGGGAGGACGTCAGTGATATGGAAACCGGGGAAGTCGATTGAGAAGCCCACGATTTTTTCCGTGATATCGACGAGGTCTATCCTTCCGTTCATCCGCGTTGAGCCCGTGGCGATGTTCCCGATTACGAGCGAGGCGCTGTTCCCCTCAAACTCGGCTCTTGCCTCCACGTTCTCTATCGGATTTTTAAACAGCTCGGTCTCGAACCGCCCCTCCGTTATGCCGACCGCACCTTCATATACGGGCCTTTCTCCAGAAGCTTTTTCAGTCCTTACGGAAAAAGAGACGAGGCCTGAGGAGGGGAAGTCCCTCTTCAAGAGCGGGGATACCTCGTCAAGGTCGGATATGAGAAGCTCCTTTGACGCGACGGAGAGGGCGTAGTCGCCCGCGCCCCTGAACGTGCCGCTTCCGCTTACAGCCGACCCTCCTATATTCACGCGGGCTTCTTCGATAATCGTCTCCCCGCCCCTTCGCCCTCCCACGGCGACAGCACGGAGCGGGAAACCTTCGGCCTTCTCGACTAACCTTCCGAAGGATACCCGGGAGCCTGTTGCGTCGACCTCAGCCCTTGCGCTCCAGTCCTCGGGGCTGCCCTCAGCCGTCAGGGAGAATGGCACGGCCCCGGCGACCATGATGTCGTTTCCCCTTTTTTTCAGAAACGCCTTGAGCGTCTCGGCATCAAGGCCCCCGCTTGCGGCAAGGCTAAAGCGGGGGCCTGGCCTCCTGTAGCCTTCGACCACGCCTGAAAGGGAGATATTCGAGCCCTCGACGACCGCTTTCGATTCATGGACGCGGAGCGTGTCTTTGTCGAACGAGGCGTTTGCGTCAAGGGAGCTTATTTTTGCCGGGATGCCCTCGTAGGAGAGTGCGCCGTCTCTTATTACGGCGTCCCCGGAGTATTCAAGCGGAATCCTTTTCCGTAGCGCCCCTGAAAGGCTGGCGTTTAAAAGCATGCTCCCTTCAGCTTCAGCTTTTGAGAGCCTTTTTTTGATCTCCTCCCTGGCGAAGCTCTGTATGAGGCCAGCGGTCTCTTCTATGTCCATTGAGGCCTCGAACGAGGCGTCGAACGGGGCATTGCCTGAAAGTTCCCTTGCCGTGCCGCTTAGGCGTCTTATCATTTCTTTGCCGTATTGCCCGGAAAAGCCGGAGACGGTCAGGACCGCGTCCTTGAAGGAGACCTTCCCGGAGATGCCCTGAAAGGGTTTTTCGAGCCCCTTGTACTTGAATGCGGCGTCGTCGATGGACGCGGAAGCGGACGCGCTTACCTTTCCCTCAAGGATGGGCTTTAATCCAAGCCAATCCAGGCGGCCTTCCATCTTGAGTTCGTCAAGCGTCACTGTCCCGCCGAGCGGTTTTACCGTAGCGATCCTTTCGGCGGCACTCGCGGGCATGGCCCTTACAGGCAGGAATTCGAGGAGCTTTTCGATCGGGACCGGGCTTGTAAAGGCCTCGAGTGAGAAGGTCCTTTCGCCGCCCGGGCCGCTTACCTCGAACCGGCCTTTCACCCTGAACCCGGCCAGCTCTATATCTATCTCCTCAAAGGCGAGGCCGCTCTCTTCCGCCTCCTCGCTCCGGGTTAGCCTCATGGTCCCCGAGCCGGAGGGCGATACGAGCGGATCCTTGAAAAGGGAAGGGAGCGCGGCTTCGAGCCCCCTGTACGAGATGTCCGCTCTCAGCATGTCCTCGTCGTTTATGACATAGGAGAGGTCGAGATCCACCCTGCCTTCGACCGAAGCGCCCGGGACCCTCTCCCGTATGTAGGGGTTGAAGGCCGAGAGCGCAAGCCCCTCGACCGACCCTTGCCCGTTTACGGCCCCTTTCTCGTCCATTTTTCCCGAGAGGGCGAGCGGCGTGGATGGCAGGAGAGTCCCGTCTGCGCCGAAGGTATATACGTCCCCGGTCCTTTCCGCCATCGCGTTTATCCCCGAGACCTCGAACCTAGCCGCCTTGTCCGGAAGCTCGTCGATAAAAACCACCCGCCCGTTCCTCAAGTCCAGTGTCTTTACGGACATCTCCCGTTCGCGGTCTTCCTCGGGCTGCCTTTCGATCCCTAAAAACCTCGATACATTCAGGGTCCCGTCATCGTACCTCTTAAGCACAAGGTCCGGGTTTGCAAGCTCAAGCTTCTGGAAAACGGCATTCCCCAGAAGGAGCGGCAGGAGAGAGAGTCTCGCATGGGCGCGGTCCACGGTAAAAAGCATTTCGCCCTCGTGAAGCACCTCTGCCCCGGAGACCTCGAGATCGGGGCTCGGGAGCACCTTGAGGACGATCCTCCCGAGTTGCACCTCTCCGTCAACGCGCGACTCTATTATGGACTCTATCCTGGGCGTGAACCTGGTAAGGTCGAGCGGCATGAAAAGGAGAAAGACCAGTACCGAAAGCGTCAGTACGGATGAGCCGATTACGAGCCAGGGGAGTATGCGCCTTTTTTTTCGGGTCTGGTCTTCCAAGACAGCGCCTTTCGAGAGAAGGTGCCTTAAAGACTTCCAGGCTAAGTTGATGGTTTAAGGGTTTGGCTTCCCGGAAGGGGGGGCGTTTGAGAAGCGGATATCCCCTATAAAGGATTCCGCCGAGCTCCTTGTATCATCAGAGTCTATCATGACCGAGACCTTCCCGATCCGCGGAGGCTCTTCATTGAAAAGCTTCTTATAGTCCTCGTAGACGTTACGCGTTTCGCTATGCCATGCGCCGAGCCCGTCCGGGCCGCTCTTGAGGACCATATACCTCGTATTCCCTGTTTTCGTGCTCCTGACCGAGCTGCCTGCAGGGGCCGAGGTGTCCCATATATAGCCCACCACCTTGCTGTTGACCATGGCAGGCCACTTCGGGAATATCACATAGACCTGGGCTGCCTGGTCGTCCTTCGATTTTTCCCGGACGTCCGCGCCCTGAGGGAGTGCAGTAACCTTCCATTTCCAGCTTAGATAGGGGTAGTCCTTGAGCTCGAATTCCACGTCCTTGTAAAGCGCCGAAGAGGTCCTCTCGCTCTTCAGATGTATCGCAGGGCCGAAATCCTCCTTGACGACTTTGAAATCGGCCTTGCCCTTCCACTCTTTCACCTGCCAGCCCTCTGGCGGCCCCTGCGGAGACGGCTTTATAGGAACTTCGATGCCGCCTCCGGCAAGAGCGTGGCCGAAGAGGAGGGAAGCGCCCAGGAGCGCCGCGAATGAAGCTTTCAGGGCCCGTGCCGATGGAAGTGCTCTGGAATGGGTCCGCTTAAGTAAACCTATTTTCATTGCAAATTCCTTTATGCGCGAAAAGTGGACCGCGCGGTACTTTTGCCGTTTATTCGGGTAGTTACGGCGCTACAAGCTCTGAGTATATATTAGAAATTCCCGGCCTGCAAGAGCCAATCCGGAACGCCTCAGAACCCGGGGATAAGCCTTTTGAGCCAGCCGTCCCTCGGCGAGATGGCCCCCTCGGGGCATAGCTCCTGGCAGCAGTAGCACCTTATGCACCGGTCATACTCTATCTCGATCCGGGACGTTTTCTCCATTACGCCTGCCGGGCATACGCCCACGCATATGCCGCAGAGCGTGCAGTCTTTATCGTCCACATGCGGCCTCGAGGTCAGGGCCTTTCTTAACGACCTGTCAAGAAAGCCGGGGAAATTGGCGGCGAAATTCACGTTCGACTGCGGGGGGAAGACGAAGTCCCTTATTCGGAGCCTTGCCGGGTCCTCGCCCGCAACCGTCACCTTTTCAGGCCTGCATTCAAGCCCCCGTTTCGACGCGGCCTTGAGTATGGGAACGTCCCTCCATGACGCGCCGAGTATCGAGGCCGCGGTTGAGTCCATCTTTACGCAGTCCGTGCCGGCGAATACGAGGCCGAGCTCCCTGGGCTCTCCGCTACCGGGGCCGTTTCCCTGCATTGCCACGACCCCGTCCATTACCGTGAGCCTTGGGGCGAGGTAAAGGGAAAGGTCGAGGAGCATGTCGGCGAAGTACCGGCTCTCGACCCCTGCCGAGAGGTGCCACTGGGGCTTGAGTTTGCCTGGCACGCACCCGAAGAGGTTCTTTACGGCCATCGTAAGGTGCATCTGGACGTGGGTCTTAAGCTTCGGGAGGTTCACGATGCCGTCGCACTCGATCGCCTCTTTTGCGACCTCGAGCCTTCTGAAAGTGTGGCCATTGGGGTTCTCGGCGACGACTAGAGTTGCAAGCTCTATTATTTCCACCCCCATTCCTTCCGCGATGTCGAGAACGCCGCATTTTTTCGCGACCGCCCTGGCGCTCCCGAAACCGGGGCTGTCGCCGATTACCGGCATTGCCCCTGCCTCTTTTATGAGCGCGAGCATTGCCCTTACGACCTCGGGGTGGGTCGTGACAGCGGCATCCCGAGGCTTTGCCGCCAGGAGGTTGGGCTTCACGAGTATGCGCTCGCTTCTCTTTACGAACCGCTCAATGCCGCCAATGAGACCGACGGCCTCGGCGACCGCCTTCATGACAGCGGCTCTTTCGTAGGAGGCGCATCTGGTTATGGATACGTCGGCCATCGGATACCTTCCTCATTGTAAGGGCTACTTGACTTAACTCAATATCTCACAGGCTGCTCAAAAAGCTCAAGATGCAAGGAGTCGAAAAATGAGGAATGAGGCGTACTTTTATTGTACGCTGCAGTGACGAATTTTGAAGACGACGCAGCAGATTTGGCTTTTTCAGCAGCCTTTAATCGGTCCAGAACGCCCTGGGCCTCAGATGCTCCCGGATGCACAGGGCCAGGTTATTCACGAGCCCTGGGTGGCTGTTCGTGACGAAGATCCTGCCTTCGATCGTGAAGGTCTCGCCCTCGACCCTCTCAATGGCCCTCCCCTTTAGAAGGTCTTCAAAGAAAGGCATTATCTTGTCCTTCATACGTAAACGCGTATCTTCCAAAAATACCGCCAGTGAGGGGCGTAGCTCAAGCACCCTCCTTATGAAGGCCGCCACCTCGGGCTCTTCTATGTTCTTCGGGGGTGAAGACTTTACTTCCACGTAGACGAGCCTCCCCTCGACCGAGGCTACCACGTCGTAGTCGCCTCCGGCCGCCCCGCCCTTCAGGCGCACGCCCCAGAGCGCGGGGGAAGAGAACTCCCTCTCGAAGGCGTTTGCCACGAACCATTCGAGGGTGTCCCCGAAGCTGAAAACCGCCTCGGCCTTCAACCTGTACGCACCGCCCCCGGTCTCTTCGATCACCCTCCTGTCCAGGAGGAACTTCAAATACCTCTCGACCCATTCGAGGCTCGAATACTTCAAAAGGTCGCCTGCCCTGAAAGACCGCCTGTTCTTTATGACGTCCCTCACGAAAAGCCTGAAGGAATACTTCTTGAGCATCCCGTAGAGCTCGTCCTCGAAAGGCTTCTCCAGGTCCGGCGGGAAGAAGAGGTATTCGGTCGGGTTCGAGACGAGCACGTCGAACCCCCTCCGTAAGAGCATGGCGGCTACAGGGTGCGGAGCCTTGTCCCTCATCTCCTTTTCCACCAGACCTCCGAGCGGATTTTATCAGAAATGCAGATTGAAGGAGAAAAAAAACCGGTTTACCTCAGCCCACCTTTATTATATAACATCATGGCCCCGGCAAAAGGGGGAGTACGGGAAAGGACCGGTGCTATACTTAAAAGATGGAAAGGCCGATACCTAAAAGAAAGTTCGGGAGGACAGGGGCCGAGGTCACCGTGCTCGGGCTCGGCGGAGAAGGGGTCCTAAGGACCTTCGGGAAGGAGAAGGAGGCGGACGCGCTCATAAACGCCGCCCTGGACCTGGGCATAAACTACATGGAATCGGCCAGGGCCTACTCGGGAAGCGAGTCCTACTTCGGCCTTTCGCTCCGGGAACGGCGGGACAAGGTATTTCTGGCGAGCAAGTCGCACGCGAGAGACAAGAAAGGCGCGCTCGATCACCTCGGCGAGACGCTCCGGAACATGAAGACCGACTACCTCGACCTCTGGTATATCCACGATGTAAGGACCCCGGACGAGGTGAGCCGGATACTCGCCCCCGGCGGCGCGCTCGAAGCCTTTATCGAGGCCAGGGACAAGGGGCTCGTGAAATACATAGGCGTAACAGGCCACCAGGACCCTGCGGTAATAAAGTCCTGCCTCGAAGCGTTCGATTTCGACGCCGTTCTTATCCCGGTAAACCCGGCTGAGCCGTTCTATAAGTGCTTCGTGGATGAGATAGCGCCAATCGCGAGCGCAAAGGACACCGCCATAGCCGGGATGAAGGTCTACATGAAAGGCCTCTTCCAGGCCCCCAAGAGGCTCCTTTTGAGCTACGCCCTCACGCAGCCCATCTCAACGGCCGTCGTCGGCTGCGATAATACCGACCACCTCACCGAGAACGCCGAGGCCGCAAGCACATTCCAGCCTTTGAAGCTAAAGGAAGCCCGCCGCTTCTCCCAGATGATCGAACCCTACGCAAGACAGCTCATGTACTATAAGCCCTGATAGGCCCGTTGAGAAACCTTGAGAGGACCTTTTTATAAAAAGGTCCTCTCAAACTCTCTCCAAAAATTTTTAATTCTTCCTGAGAGGACCCCTATTAGGGGTCCTCTCAGGAACTAAAAGTCTTTGAAGGGGGTATGGGGGGAACTTTCTACAGAAAGTTCCCCCCAAGTCTCTCTGCGGCCTTTCAGGGTAATAGCGCGTCCACGAGGAGGAGTTCCGAATCTTCGAGGGCTTTTATGAGCAGCTCTTTTTCGTCTTCTGTCCTGGCCGCGCCGAGCGCTTCCACCTCGTTGCCGTTTACCGCTACAGGCCCGCCTTCCACGACATAGAGGTATCCGCCCCTTCCGGCGCCAAGGCCGTAGGTCAGGCTTTTTCCCTTTTCGAGGAAGGAGGCAAGGACATTCGCGTCGGAGCTTATGCGTAGCGCACCGCTATCGTCGGGTGAGACGAGCTTAAGAAGCCTGTTGGTCCGCTCGCGCCTCTCGACCGGTTTCTGCTCGACTGAGGGCTTGAGTCCCTTTCTTGAGGGGTGGAACCACATCTGGATAAAGCGCATGGGCTCGTCGGGACTGTTGTTTATCTCGGAGTGCAGCATGCCGCTTCCGACGGTCGTATGCTGCACCCAGCCCTTTTTCAGGACCCCGCCCTTGCCGCTCTCGTCCGCGTGGAGGAACTCGCCTCCGGCGCAGTATGTTACGACCTCTATTTCGCGATGTGGGTGCAGGGGCCAGGTTGCGCCGGGCGAGAGGGTGTCGTCGTTAAAGACCCAGAGCGCGCCGAAGCCCGGGTTTTCAGGGTCGCGGTATCCCCCGAACGGGAAATGCCAGCGTCCGGTGAAGGTGCCGTCCTGGATGGTTCCCCTGGCCTGGTAGATATCTTCCGGGTGCCTTACCGCGATCATGGCGCGGATTGAATGGAACTCAAGCCGCCTTGCCCCTGGCAGGGAGCCCGGAGAGGGCCTTGAGCGCCTTGTCGAAATCGACATTGCTGGTGGCTTCGGGCACGATCTCGACGTAAGCGATGTTGTCCCGTGAATCGACTATGAAGACCGAGCGGCCGAGTATCCGGAGGCCTTTCATGAGGACGCCGTAGTTGTTGCCGAAAGAGGAGTACCTGTAGTCTGAGAGCGCCACGGCGTTCTTTATGCCAGCGGTCCCGCAGAACTTCTTGAGGGTGAACGGCAGGTCCATGGTCACGTTGAGGACGGCAATGTCCTTCCCGAGCGAGGCCGCCTTTTCGTTAAAGGTCCTGAGCTGCGCGTCGCATACGCTTGTTTCGACCGACATGGCTACGCTTATGAGCTTTGTCTTGCCCTGGAAGTCGTTGAGGGTGACCTCGTTCATGTCGTTATTTACGAGTATGAAGTCCGGGGCCTTGTCACCGGCCTTGAGCTCCGGGCCGATAAGCGTAACCGGCTTTCCTGAGAGCGTTATCCTGGCTTCTCTTTCCATGGCTACCTCACTTTCGGTATGTTTGGAAGGATACGAACTCGTCGAGCTCGCGCCTGAATGCCCGCGGAAGTAGGCTCCCGCCGGGCTTGAGAGTCCCTACGGCTATGAGCATGGGGATTATCATGTCCTCTGGTATTTTGAATTCCCTTTTTATGCAGGCCTCGTCGATGCCGTCCATCGGATGGCTTTCAAGGCCCATGCCCTTTGCGGCTATCATCAGGGTCATGGCGAAGAGGGATGCGTTTTTTGCGGCGAATAACTTTCGCGTGAGGCTGTCCCTGGCTCCGTACAGGCTCTTTATCATGTCCGCGTACGCGCCCCGCATTTCGGCCCTCATGTACCCGAGCGCCTGCCAGCTTTCAAGGACCCTGTCCATGTTCTCCTCTACGCCGGAAGGGTCCGCTACGATTATCAAGACGGCGGGGGCCTCTTCCACCTTCTGCTGGTTCATGGCGCAGGCCCTGAGGGTCTTTTTCCTTTCCGGGTCCGTGACCACGACCACCCTCCACGGCTGTAGGTCGAATGAGGACGGCGCGAGGTTAGAGAGGCTGAGGAGTTCCCTGACGGTGCTCTCTGCAAGTTCCTTTGACGGGTCGAAGAAGTTGATGGAGCGCCTTTCCTTGATGGCCTGTATCGTATCCATCCTGCCCTCCTTATGGCCCTGGCGGGCCTACCTAAAGGTTATCAGATTACGGAAGGCTGTCAATCGGACGGCGGCGAACCGAAGAGACGCGCTTTTTGCCCTTGCCGCTGGTATCGCTGGTATAATAATGAATCAGGGCTTAACGCCAGCCGGGCGCGGAAAGGGGCGGCCATGAGGGGCAAGGTTCCCGGGATATGCATGATGATGGCGGCGGCATTTGCCGTGCTCATGAACGGGTGCGCGGCCGTGCCCGTTGCGCCGCTTCTGCCGGCCGCGCTCCCGGCGGTCCTGGCCGGCGCGGGCGGCGGCATCTCGTACACGCTCACGAACATCGCCTACAGGACTATAACGAGCCCCATAGAGGAGGTCGAGCGCGCAACCCTCGAAGCCTCGAGATGGATGGCCCTCAAGGTCATAAGGCGCGAAAGGAAACACAACATGACGGAGATAACGGCAACGACGAGGGTGCATACCATTTATATTACCCTTGAAAGGCTCACCCCGACCTTGACAAGGATGTCCGTGAATGCTAAGAGAGGGTTCGTGTTCAAGGACAAGAATACGGCCTTCGAGATAATATACCAGGCCGAAATAGCTCTAATGGGCTTTGCCAGGGGAAATGAATTCCAGGTCCAGCCCGGTTCTGGTCCCCCGTCATGATACCTATCAGGGACGACATACCATCGAGGACTTACCCGTACGTTACCGTCTCGCTCCTTATCCTGAACGTGGCGGTCTTCATCTACCAGCTTACCCTCGACGTAAACGGGCTCGAACGTTTCATATACGCGACCGCCGCCATACCCGCCGAGTTAACGAGCATGGCCGAGGTAAGGCCCGTAGACGTCCTCCCGGTAGAGCTAACCCTTCTTACGGCCATGTTCGTCCACGGAGGGCTCCTCCACCTCGGAGGGAACATGCTATTCCTCTGGATATTCGGCGACAACGTCGAGGACAGGTTCGGCCATTTCAGGTTCCTTTTCTTCTATCTCTCGGCCGGCATTGCCGCGAGCATGGTCCACATCCTCATCGAGCCGGGGTCGATCGTGCCCATGGTAGGCGCGAGCGGCGCCATAGCCGGGGTCCTGGGCGCTTATTTCATGCTGTTCCCGAGAGCGCAGGTGCAGACCCTCGTAATCCTTCCGCTCTTCATAAGCATGGCTAGGCTCCCGGCCGTGGCGTTCCTGGGCTTCTGGTTCCTTTTTCAAATATTGAGCTCGGGCCTGTCCGCAGGGGCGGGTGTCGCCTGGTTCGCACACATAGGCGGCTTCGTTGCCGGGGCCGCTGTAGCGCTCATGTACAAGGCGTTCCGGCGGGTCAGATACCAGTAAGGAGGCCGAATGTTCCATATCTCCGACCCGGAGGACATAAGGAGCGGAAGGGTAACTGATATATACTTCGCGAGGACGCTTGAGATACTGAAGGCGAAGGGCGTCGACAAGCGCGTAAGGGCCGAGTTCTTTGCGAAAAAGCTCCCGGACCTGTACGGGTGGGGCGTGCTCGCCGGGGTGGAGGAAGTGGCGCACCTCATGAAAGGGAAAAAAGTGAACCTGAGGTGCATGCGGGAGGGAGAAGTATTCCTCCCCTGGGAGCCTGTAATGGAAATAGAGGGGAGATACCAGGAGTTCTGCGTCTTCGAGACCGCGCTCCTGGGGCTTATCTGCCAGGCTACGGGAGTGGCCACGAAATCCGCTCGCATAAGGATAGCGGCGGGCGAGAGGACCATCGTGAGCTTCGGCGCCCGGAGGATGCACCCGGCCGTAGCGCCCATGATAGAGAGGGCCGCTTACGTCGGCGGCTGCGACGGGGTTGCCGTCATCGTGAGCGCCGAGCTCCTGGATATGGACCCGATGGGCACCATGCCGCACTCGCTCATACTCGTCCTCGGGGACACGGTCGAGGCAGTTAAGGCCTTTGATGAGGTTGTGGACCCGAAGGTAAAGAGGGTGGCGCTGGTCGATACCTTCAACGACGAGAAGTTCGAGTCTATCCGGTGTGCCGAGGGCATGGGCGGGCGCCTCCATGCCGTCCGCCTGGATACGCCCGCATCGAGGCGCGGCGATTTCTTGAGGATTTGCGAAGAGGTGAGGTGGGAACTTGACCTCCGCGGCTTTAAAGACGTCCGCATATTCGTCTCGGGCGGATTGGACGAGGATGAGGTCTCAAATCTTAAGCCGCTCGTCGACGCCTTCGGGGTCGGGACCGCCATAAGCAATGCCCCTGTGGTGGACTTCGCCATGGACATAATGGAGATCGACGGGGAGCCTGCCGCCAAAAGGGGCAAGTGGTCGGGCGCCAAGGAAGTCGGGAGGTGCATTGCATGCGGAAGGAGGGCGGTATTCCCGCTTGGCGAGCAGGCAAAATGCGCGTGCGGGGGCGAGTTCGAGATGCTCCTTAAGCCGTTTCTGAGGGAAGGGGAAGTGACGGAGGAGCTTCCGAAGCCTGCCGCGATAAGGGAGAGGGTCCTTGAGCGGATAAACGGACTTAGCCTCTGATCTCTGCCCGAATGCTATTGAAAACACGGTGTTCTTAATATAAGATACTGAAAAAGAACGGGATTTCAGCGGTGAGTTGCATTTCCGGAGAAAGGAGCCCCATGCCGCCCAAAACTAAAAAGCCCCGGATACGGGTGATACTCTTCCCTACAGACTTCTCGGGGGCCTCGATACACGCCGCGGGATACGCCCTTTCGCTCGCAGAGAAATACAGAGCCAGGCTCCGGGTGGTCCACGTAATGGAGACGAGCCGCGAGGCAAGGGGCTTCTACCTCCCGCACCTTCCATTCGAAAAGCTCGACGAGGAAATGAGGGCGAGCGCCAGGGACATGCTCAGGAAATTCGTGGAGACGAGGTTCAAGGGGTTCCCGGACGTCGAGACCGACCTCCTCGAAGGCGAGCCCTACAAGGAAATACTCAAGCAGGTGAAGGCTGTCGACCCGGACATCGTGGTCATGGGCACCTTCGGCAAGGCGCGCGTGGACAGGGTCATATTCGGGAGCACCACCGAGCGCGTGATGAGGAAATCGCCGTGCCCGGTGCTCGTGGTGCCGCCGCCGAGGTAATGGGATGTTCGGGATAGGCATAGGCGAACTGATACTGGTCCTCATCGCGGCCTTGATAGCCCTCGGCCCGGAAAAGCTCCCGGCCATGGCAAAGACGCTCGGGAAGGCGTATACCGAGTTCATGAAGGCCGGTGAAGAGGTCAAGAAGAGCTTCAGGGAGGCTGCCGCAGAAACCCGCGTAAAAGGGCCGGAAAAGGCACAGGCCCCGGAGCCAGGTATCAAGCCCGTGCCGGGGAAGGATAAGGAAGAGGCATGACGCCGGAAGACGGGAGGATGTCGTTTACCGAGCACCTCGGGGAGCTCAGGCGCAGGCTCATCTATTCGGTTGCGGCCGTCGCGGCCGGTTTCCTCGCCTGCTATTACTTTTCCGAGAGGCTCTACTGGTTTCTGGCCTCGCCGCTTATCCGAGCCCTTCCCGAGGGGCAGGACTTCATGGTCTTTACGGGGGTAGTGGAGCCGTTCTTCATATATCTCAAAGTCGCGCTCCTTGGAGGGATCATAACCGCGAGCCCGGTCGTCCTTTATCAGACCTGGGCCTTTATCGCGCCGGGGCTGTACAGGAGCGAGAGGCGCTGGTTTATTTTCACGGTCTTCTTTTCGGTCGTCCTTTTTGCCGGGGGCGCGGCCTTCGCCTTCGGGGTCGTCTTCCCGTTCGGGTTCAAGTACCTCCTTAGCTACTCTACCGAGGGCCTGAAGCCCTTTCTCTCCATGGGTCAGTACTTCTCGATAGCCACGAGGCTCCTCGTGGCATTCGGGCTCGTATTCCAGCTCCCGCTCGCCATACTAGTACTTTCAAGGCTCGGGTTGGTCTCTGCCCGCCAGCTCGTGGGCTGGTGGAGATACGCGCTCGTGCTCATATTGATCGCCTCGGCGGTAATAACCCCCACCCCCGACATATTCAACCAGATGCTCATGGCAGGGCCTCTCGCGGTCCTCTATGGCATCGGCATAATCGTGGCATGGCTTTTCGGGAAAAAGAAGGAGGCAGAAGCTCAGCCGGATGGTGCGGAAGGAGAGTGAAAAAAAACTCCCGCAAGCAAATAAAAAAGCCCTTCGGACGAAGGGCTTTTTTATTGTGTTGCAGATTCGATCAGGGGCCTCGGGCAATCAGTAGCCGGAAGGGTGTATCTTTACGATATTAGAGGCCTGCATCCCCTTTTCGCCCTGCACTAGGTCGAATTCGAAGATCATGTCCCTGCTCGGGAGGAGGTTTATCTCGGTCCCCGGGGCGAAGCCCGACTCGTGAGCGAAAGCGGTGCCATAGGGCGAATCGGCCCTCCTGGTGTCCGTTATCCAGAGGCCTGGGCCTATCTTGGATAAGTACCTCATGAAGCCGAAGTTCTTGGAGCGGTTGTAGGTGTAACAGATGCCCCTTACCCGGGAGCCGACGTCGCCCCAGTTTTTCCTGGTTTCCGAGTCCTGTATGGGAAGCAAATTGGGGATTAGATAGCCCGACATGAAAAGGTCCACCTCCCTCCGGAGGTTGGATGAGACGTTCTGGAAGGCGACCGCCTCCACCCTGCAGCCCCTGTTCTGCAGCGCACGGACGACCTGGATGAAGTCGCCGTCGCCGGTCGCCATCATGACCTTGTCGAGGTTCTCGGATTGAAGGAGCGCGTCAACGGCCATGTCGAGGTCGGCGTTGGCCTTGCCGAAGCGGTTCCCGGCCTCGTCCGTGTACCACGCTACCGTCTTCTCTATTACCTTGTAGCCGTAGTCTCTTAATGTCGAATGAAAGTTGAAGGTCCGTTCCCTGTAGTCGGAGTCGGTCCTTGCACGCTCTTCGTCATAGGCTACATAGGCGTTGAGCCTTATTGGCTCGCCGTTGTCCCTGCACGCGAAGTCACGGAGCACGTCGAACCGCATGCCGTAGCCGCCGTTACGGGTGATGTTGGCGACGTCTATATAGAGCCCTATCCTTTGCGCCTTCTTGCTGTTCACGGGAGAGTCCTTTTTAGCAGCCTTTTATGATTCAGCTTAAATGTCCAGGTTCGAGACCTCTAAGGCGTGTTTCTCGATGAATTCCCTCCTGGGCTCGACGATATCGCCCATGAGCTTGGTGAAGATCGCGTCCGCCTCTACGGCGTCCTCAACCTTTACCTGGAGGAGCGCCCTCTTTTCCGGGTCCATGGTGGTCTCCCAGAGTTGTCCGGGGTTCATCTCTCCAAGTCCTTTGTATCTCTGTATTGAGAGGCCCTTCTTGCCGAGCTCTATCACGTGCTCAACGAGGCCCCTGAAGGTGAGGATCTCGGTGTCGTCTTCGCCGTTCGTGACAGTGAAGGGCGGCTCCCCCGCTTCCTTGAGCGCCTTCGCAAGGGACTTAAGCTCCTGTATCTCGGCTGAGTGGAAGAGGTTCCTGTCGATGACGGTCTCGGTAGAGACCCCGTTACGCCTGGAGACGCACCTTATCGTGTACGATTCGTGCTCAGGGTCCTTCTCGTGCTTGAACGAGGGAAGGTTCTCAAGCGAGAGGGATTTGAGATATGCGCTCACGCCCTCTATTATCTTCTTGGCCTGAGCCTCGCTTTTGAGCGAATCCGGTCCTATGCCGTCGTTAAGGACGAGCGCCTCTATAATTTCGGAGTCCCTGCCCCTCCTCTCGATGCGGGCAAGCGACCTCCGCCACCTGGAGATGCTCTTAAGCATCGCGAGTAGGTTTTTCCCCTGGACCGGGGCCTTCCTGCCCTTGGGGACGATGGATATCCCGTCCTGGGCCTGCTCGAATATGAACTCCTCGAGCGCGGAATCATCCTTCAAATACCGCTCTTCCTTGCCGCGCTTCACCTTGAAAAGGGGCGGCTCGGCTATGTAGAGGTGCCCGTTTTCGGCAAGCGACCTCATCTGGCGGTAGAAGAAGGTAAGTAGGAGCGTCCTTATGTGGCTCCCGTCCACGTCCGCGTCGGTCATGATGATTATGCGGTGATAGCGTAGCTTGTCGGGCTTGAAGTCGTCGTTGCCGATGCCGCAGCCCAGGGCCATGACCATGGTCCGTATCTCTTCGTTCGAGAGGACCTTGTCGAAGCGGGCCTTCTCGACGTTCAATATCTTGCCCTTAAGGGGGAGTATTGCCTGGAAGCGCCTGTCGCGGCCCTGTTTGGCCGAGCCGCCCGCTGAGTCGCCCTCGACTATGAATAGCTCCGAGAGGGCGGGGTTCGTCTCCTGGCAGTCTGCGAGCTTCCCGGGAAGGCTCGTAGAATCGAGAGCGCCCTTCCGCCTTATTATCTCTTTTGCCCTCCTGGCCGCCTCCCTGGCCCTGGCGCCCTCGACCGCCTTGCATATTATCTTTTTCCCGACCGTGGGGTTCTCCTCCAGGAACGTGGCCAGTACCTCGTTGACTATCATCTTTACATAGCCTTCGACCTCGGAGTTCCCGAGCTTGGTCTTAGTCTGCCCCTCGAACTGGGGGTTGGGGAGCTTGACGCTTATTACCGCGGTGAGCCCTTCCCTCACGTCCTCGCCCTGGAGCGATTCCTTTATGTCCTTGGTGAGGCCGCGGTCCGATGCGTAGCTGTTTATGGTACGGGTGAGCGCGGACTTGAAGCCCGCCAGGTGCGTGCCGCCCTCGGTGGTGTTAATGTTGTTGGCGTAGGAATAAATGGTCTCGTTGTAGGAGTCGGTCCACTGGAGGGCCATCTCCATCTGGACGGACTCCTTCTCGCCCGACATGTAGATGACTTTGTTGTGTATTGGGTTCTTGGACTTGGCGAGGTGCTCGACGAAGCTCACGATGCCGCCCTTGTACTGGAACTCGTGGAACTTCTCCGACCTCTCGTCCTTTATGGTTATCCTTATGCCGGCGTTGAGGAACGAAAGCTCCCGGAGCCTCTGGGAGAGGGTGTCGAAGCTGAACTCGGTAGTCTCGAATATCTGGGCGTCGGGCTTGAAGGTTATCTGGGTGCCGGTCTTCTTTGTCTTCCCCTCGACGGCAAGCGGTTTTATGGGCTTTCCGCGCTCGTACCTCTGGGTGAATACCTGGCCGTCCCTCTTTATCTCCACCTCGAGCCACTCGGAGAGGAAATTGACGACCGTAACGCCCACGCCGTGGAGGCCGCCCGAGACCTTGTACGCCTTGTTCTCGAACTTTCCGCCCGCGTGGAGCTCCGTAAGGACTACCTCGACTGTGGGCTTCTTCTTCTCGGGGTGCATCTTTACGGGTATGCCCCTTCCGTCGTCGATGACCGTTACGGAGCAGTCCTCGTGTATCACCACGTCGATGTTCTTGCAGTGGCCGGCGAGCGCCTCGTCGACGGAGTTGTCCACTACCTCGTAGACGAGGTGGTGGAGGCCCATGGCGCCGGTCGAGCCTATGTACATGGCGGGCCGCTTCCTTACGGCCTCGAGCCCCCCGAGCACCTTAATGGATTTCTCGTCGTATGCCGCGTTCGGGGATGGGTTTTCGATTTCGTCGGTCCGGTCTTTTTTCAATGACTCTCTTCCTTTCTTCCGACATTCGGTCTAAAGCCCGGGAGTATAATCAAGGGCGGAAATTCAAACCCTGATTTTACCACGGAAAGGGGCTTTTTTTCCAGAAAAAAGAGGGGGCGCTCCGTGCTGGACAGGCTGGAAAACAAGTGAAAAATACAGGGAATTTCAGGAAAAAACTGGGGTGGACGAGGGGATTCGAACCCCCAACCCCCGGAGTCACAGTCCAGTGCTCTAACCGTTGAGCCACGTCCACCATGGATACTGCTGATAAAAGGAAGGTTATCTAAAATTTTTAACACAAGGGGCCGGTGGTGTCAATACAAATGCTGGATATTGCGCGGGCTGATTCGGTTTTGATTTGGAGCTTTTTAATAGTATATTGTCCGCTGTGAAATATGGGCGCGTAAAAAGGCTCATAGCCTCCATGGAAAAGGGGGCGGTAGTGCTTACGGCGAACTCGAGGCTTTCGAGGCATCTCCGGGCCGCCTTCGACCGCGAGATGGCCGAAAGGGGGCTCCTTTGCTGGCCCACGCCGGAGGTGCTGCCGTTTTCATCCTGGACAGCCTCTTTCTGGGAAGAGCGCGGGGAAGGGCCGGTTTTGGGCAGCGCGGCCTCGCTTGCGCTCTGGGAGAGGTCCATTTCCGCTTCCGGCCCAGGAAACGGGAATCTCGGGTCGGCGGTCGTCAGGAAGTCCTATGAGGCATACGGGTTTGTAAACGAGTACGGAATAACGCTCCCGGAGGAGATATACCTTACCGAGGAGGCGAAGGCCCTAAAAAGGTGGGCCGCCGCATATGAAAATGAGCTTAAAAGACTCGGCTTCCTCGACCCGTCCTCCATACCCGTAAGGGTAGCGGGTCTTATCAGGAAAGGCGGGCACGCGCTCCCGGCCGAGGTCATAATCGCCGGTTTCGACGAGATGAGCCCTGCGGATTCCGGGCTCGTATTTGCCCTCAAGGCCGTAGGGACCAGGGTTTCTTTCTGGCCGGGCGAGGACGACTCCGCGCCAGGGGAGGTCAGGGTAAGGGCTTACGAGAGCGAGGACGAGGAAGCCGAGCAGGCGGCCAGGTGGGCCAGGGAGGTCTTGAAGCCGGGCATGAGGCTGGGCTTCATAGTGCCGGGGCTTGGAAGGTACAGGGAGGCTATTCTGAAGGAGTTCTCCTCAGAGCTTTCGCCGGCGTCCGTCCTTCCCTGGGCAGGGGAAAGGGAGGCCTTCAACATCTCGCTCGGCGAGCCGCTTGACCGCGAACTACTCGTAAGGTCCGCCCTCGACATTCTTCTTATAGGCGAGAAAGAAACGGCGCTCGATTCCATAAGCGGGGTGCTCAGGTCTCCTTATTTCACGGGCGGAGACTCGGTTGCGTGCGCGAGGCTCGACTATGCCCTGAGGAACGAGAACAGGGGCGCTGTAAATATCGAAGAGCTTGAGGCATTGGCTAGGCGCTTCGGGGCCGTCCATCTCGAAAAAAGGGCTGATGCGTGGATAAAATGGCTTAAGTCTTCGCGTCGTAAGGACCTCCCATCAGGCTGGGCCAGGTCTTTTACCGACCTCTTGAGGAAAACCGGGTGGCTATCTGGCATCAAGCTTTCAAGCCGCGAGTTCCAGGCCCACAAGGCCTGGAACTCCGTACTCGAAAAACTTTCAAGCCTCGACGACATACTCGGTCGAATCACAAGGGCCGAAGCCGCCCAAAGGCTCGCTGCCCTTGCCGCGGACACGATACACCAGCCCGAGACCCCGGAGTGCAATATCCAGGTGCTGGGCCTCCTCGAATCCTCGGGCATGTCCTTTGACAGGGCCTGGATAATGGGCTGCCACGAGCACGTGCTGCCCGGGGAGCCTTCTCCAAACCCCTTCATACCGGTCTGGGTCCAGCGGGAACACCGGCTCCCGCGCTCTTCGAGCGAAAGGGAGCTGTCGTTTGCGAAGGCCGCGGTTGAAAGGCTTGTCCGCTCGGCTCCTTTCATCGAAGTAAGCTATCCGATCTTTTCCGATGAAAAGGAGCGGAGGGTGAGCCCTTTCTTCAGCTCCTTCCCGCTGACGGATTTCAAGATGGATTGTTCGTCGAAGCTCGAAGACCATGTGGCAGGGGGGCTTTGTGGAAGGCTCGAAGACGCGCCCGCCTACGAGCCTCTCCCGGTCTCCGAAGAGGAGAAGGCGCTCATACGGGGCGGCACGCAGATATTGAAGAACCAGTCCCTCTGCCCTTTCAGGGCCTTTGCCATCCACAGGCTCGGGGCAAAGGCGATGCCCGAGGTGGAGCCGGGCCTTAAGCCTGAGGCAAGAGGAAGGGTTATTCACGCGGCGCTCAAGCTCTTCTGGGAAAAGGTGGAGGGCTCGGAGCGCCTAAAGGAGCTTAAGGAGGAAGGCGGCCTCGAGGCCTATATCGAGGCCATAGCAGACGAGGCCATGAAGGAGGCGAGCGTCCAGCTCCCGTTCAGTACCCGCTTCCTCGAGCTTGAGAGGAAAAGGCTAATATCGCTCCTCAGGGGATGGATTGAGGTAGAGCTCAAGCGTGAAGGCCGGTTCAGGGTAAAGGCAATCGAGGCCGAGAGGACCATGGAGATAGGCGGCCTGACCTTCCGGGGCAGGGTTGACAGGATAGACGAGCTTTCAGACGGAAGCGAGCTGGTAATCGACTATAAAAGCGGCAATGTCTCCCGCTATGACTGGCTGACCGAAAGGCCGAAGGAACCGCAGCTCCTTATCTATAGCGCCGAAGGGAACTTCTCGGGTGTCTCCTTTGCAAGGCTCGTCCCGGGCGAATTGAGGTTCGTAGGTATTTCCAAATACGAGGGGCTTCCGGGCATAAAGCCGTACGAGACCGACGCCTTTTTCAGAAAAAAGGCAGGAAAGGACTGGGAAGGGCTCATTGAGTTCTGGAAGGCCGCTCTCGAAGGGCTCGCAAGGGATTTCATGGCAGGGGCCGCCCAAATCGATCCGAACGGCGGCACTGCCGGGAACGAGAGCGCGTGCCTCTACTGCGAGCTTCCTGCTTTCTGCAGGGTAGCCGAGCTTCTGCCCGTTGTACTCGAGGAAGGGGAAAATGAGCGTAACGACGACCAATAGCGATATGCTCGCAAGGGAACGTGCCCTCGACACATCCGCATCTTTCGCGGTGCAGGCGCCTGCGGGGTCCGGGAAGACCGAGCTCCTCATGCAGCGGTTCCTCGCGCTCCTCTCGCAGGTGGATAAGCCTGAGCGGATACTCGCCCTCACCTTTACACGGAAGGCCGCCGGGGAGATGCACTCGCGCATAATAGGGGCCATAAGGAAGGCCTCTGAAGGGTGCGAGTCCGAAAAGCCCCATGAAATGAAGACGCTCGGGCTCGCGGCATCAGCGCTTCGGCGGGACAGGGAACTGGGCTGGGACCTCCTTCTGAACCCCGGGAGGCTCAAGGTGCAGACCATCGACTCGTTCTCGTCGACTGTCGCCAGGCAGATGCCGCTCCTTTCCGGGCTCGGGGACTACTCCGTAACCGATGAGCCGGAAGAGCTATATTCCACGGCCGCTGAGCGGACGATAGCCCTTGTCGAGGACGAAGGGCCTGAGGGCGACTCTGTAAGGAGCGCGCTCGACCACCTGGACAACTCCGTAAGGGCGCTTTCGATAAGGCTCGTATTGATGCTCGGGAAGCGCGACCAGTGGCTCCGGCATCTCGAACGGGACGCTACTTACGAGGGGATGAGGGCGCTACTCGAAGGCTCGCTCAAAAGGCTCGTCGAGGAAGAGCTGCGGGAGATAGCGGCAGAGTTCCCGGAAGAGCTCGAAGGCGCGCTTCTCCGCTCAGCGAGGCATGCGGCAAAGAACATCTTAAATGAAAAGAGCGCTATCCCGGCCCTGTCCGGTCTCGAAAGGCTCCCCGGTCCGGGAGCGGAAGACCTCCCGCTCTGGAAGGGCATACAGGAACTCCTGCTTACAGGGAAAAACGAATGGAGAAAGCCGGCAGGCGTGAACGCGAAGCTCGGCTTCCCCAACGGCGACAATTCTTCAGCGGCCATGAAAAAGGAGTTCCAGGAGCTTCTCGAGTCCCTTTCGGGGAACGGGATGCTTGAAAGGGCGCTCGGAAGGGTAGGGGCCCTTCCGGACCCCCGGTTCCCGGAGGAGGAAAGGGAGACGCTATTCGCGCTCATGCGCCTTCTCCCGGTCGCGGAAAGGGAGCTCAACAGGGTCTTTGCCGAGGCCGGGAAGGCCGACTTCCAGGCCGTTGCGCTTTCGGCGCTAAAGTCGCTCGGCTCTGAAGACGAACCGACTGACCTCATGCTCGCGCTGGACTTGAAGGTCCAGCACATACTCGTAGACGAATACCAGGACACCTCGCAAACGCAGCTATCGCTCCTAGAGGCCCTTACGAGGGGATGGACCGAAGGTGACGGCAGGACCCTTTTCGTGGTCGGCGACCCCATGCAGTCCATCTACCTTTTCAGGGAGGCCCAGGTTGGCCTCTTCCTCAGAGCAAGGAAGGAAGGCATAGGCCCGGCAAAGCTCATCCCCCTGACGCTTTCCAGTAACTTCAGATCGTCCGAGCGCATAGTCGAATGGGTGAACCGGACGCTTGGCCCGGCTTTTCCGGAGGCAGAGGACTTCTTTACAGGCGCCGTCACATACGCGCCGTCCGAAGCGGCAAAGGGGGCCGTTCCCGAGAGCACTGTAGAGCTAACGCTCCTGCGTGAAAGGGACGACGAGCTTGAGGCCGAACACGTCCTTTCCATCGTAAAGAAGCTCCCGGAGAATGAATCCGCCGCGATACTCTGCAGGTCGAGGACCCACGTGGATAGTATTGTTGAGGCGCTAAAGGATAACGGGGTCCCTTTCAGGGGCAGGGACATAGACCCGCTCTCAGAAAGGCCGGTTATACGGGATTTGATGGCGCTCCTCAAGGCCCTCGACCACCCCTTCGACAGGGTGGCGTGGCTTGCGAGTCTCCGAGCCCCCTGGTGCGGGCTTACCCTTTCAGACCTCCACTCGCTTTGCGTCGGAGACGCCTTTTCGCCGGTCCGGGAGCTTGCATCGGATGAAAAAAGGCTGATTTCCCTTTCGGAGGACGGCAGGCAAAGGCTAACGAGATTCGTTGAAAGGACGGGGAAGGCACTTTCGCTCTGGGGCAGGAGGCCGCCTTCCGAGGTGCTCCGCGGGCTCTGGATAAGCCTTGGCGGGCCGGGCTTTGCAGGGGATGAGGGCGCTATGAACGACGCCCGGGAGTTTTTCAAGCTCTTAAGGTCAGCCGAGGGGCCGGGCCGCGTATCTATCAGCGAGCTCGAGAGGAAGGTGGAAGCACTCTATTCCGGCGGCGGAAGCCAGGACGCCGCTTTGGAGATAATGACCGTGCACAAGGCAAAGGGCCTCGAATTCGACAATGTCATAATCCCGGGGCTCGGGAAGGGTCCGAGGAACGAGGACAGGGGGCTCCTCATATGGCTCGAAAAGGATAAAGACCTCCTCCTTGCGCCGGCCCCAGGCAAGGGGAAGGAAGGGTCAGGCATATACGAGTATTTATCCGGCATACTGAAGGAGAAGCGCGAGCTGGAGGAGATGCGCCTCCTTTACGTTGCCGCCACAAGGGCACGCAACTCGCTCCATCTCATAGGCCACGTCAAGGAGGGCGAGGACGGGGAAATGACTGCTGTCCCTAAATCTTTCCTGTCGAAGATATCCCACGCGATCGGCGAAGGCAGGTTTATCGAAAGGAAGGAGGACGGCCCATCTCCCGGAGCCGCCCCAATGCGGGTGAGGAAAAGGCTACCCCTCTCGTGGGAGTTACCTGAAACCGCCCCCGCAGTGCCGGTTGACAGCATGGAAAAGCTCATCGAACAGACCGAGCCAGAGTTCTATTGGGCAGGGGAGGCCATACGCCACATGGGAACGGTCGTTCACAGGTACCTTTGCCGGATAGCCAGGGAAGGGCTAGTTGAGTGGGGGAGGGGGCGGATAGAAAGGGAGGAGCCGCGCCTTAAGGCCATGCTACGCTCCCTCGGCCTCGGGGCCAGGGAGGCCGGGGAAGCCGCGAAGGAGGGCGTAAGGACCCTGCTAAAGGCGGTTTCCGACCCCAGGGGACGCTGGATACTCTCGAAAAGGGACGGGGCAGGCACCGAGCTCCCGGTCACCGCGGTGCTTGAAGGCGGCATAGCGCACATGGTCATAGACCGGACATTCGTGGACGAAGACGGCACGCTCTGGGTAATAGACTACAAGACCGGATCGCACGAGGGCGGCTCGTTGGAGGAGTTTTTCCATAACGAGCGCGAAAGGTACAGGCCGCAGCTCGAAAGGTACGCGCGGGCGCTACGCAAGGGCGGGGAGAAAAGAGAGATAAAAAAGGGGCTCTATTATCCGGCCCATGCGGAATTCATGGAGGTAAAATAAAAAAGGCGCCTCTGGACCCAGAAGCGCCTTTTGAGTCGTCCTTGATATTCTCAGCAGTTCACGACCACCTGCTGGTGCTTAAGCTCCTCTGCCCTCAAGTATGAGCCGAGCGATTTGTCCATGTTCCCTATGTGGTTCATGAACCAGTCGATTATTCGCCTTTGCACCTTGAGTACGAGGGAGAGCCTGGCCCCGGTCTCGAATTCGGCCCTCAATGCCGTTATCTCCTCGAGTAGTTTTCTGTGTTCCGCCGCATGGGCCCTTTTGCCTGAGTAGCCTATACGCTCCATGGCGGCTTCCTCGGCCTGGAAGTGCCTTCCGAGATAGTTCTCCATGAACTCGTAAAGCTCATCGACCTCTTCCCGCCCGCGCCCGTGTTCCATTGCCGCCACAAGCTTGGCGAACCTGGCGAAAAGCTCCCTGTGCTGCTTCTCCTGCCACCAGACTCCCGTAGATAGCTGCTCTTTCCACCTGACCATCATGATATCTGCCTCCTTCCGAATCTGGCGTTGAAGATGGAGCCGGCCCAAAATGGCCTCAAGACCTTATCGGATGTCCTGGATACCGCCTTTAGGAAAAAAGGAGGATTTGGCATCTCTTCTGCAAGTGCTTGAATTAAAAGAATAAATCCTGTAAAGGCAGGCCGGGCGCCCGGCCCCTTCCGCTTGACAAAACTTAAGGGTACATAGTACCCTCTCTATGCCGGACGAACCCCAAACACTCGGGCCAAATATTCCGGCCAAATATTCCGGTCAGATATGCTCCTTAAGAGATGGATCCCCATCCTTGCGCTCCTTATAGCGCTCTCGGCGACTTTCCTGGTATGGCGCGAGCTTTCAGTCTCCGAGAGGGCCGGCCTCGCCCACCATACCGCATTGAAAGCCACGGCAGTAAAAGAAACAATAAGGGACGAAATGGGCCTCAAGGTGCAGGCCCTTACCGAGCTTGTCCGGAGATGGGAGGCAGGGGCCGGGGCCGAGATAAAATGGCAGGAATGGGAAGAGCTCCTGAGCGCGGAGCGTAATCAGGGACTCAAGGCGGTGGTCCTTACCCGCTTCGGCGGGGAGCCGGTCTTCAGGGCCGGGGAGGCCGGCCTGAAGGCAGTCGAGGCCGTGGGCGCCCATGCGGAAGGGGTAAGCGGGGAAGGCGGTCCGGCCCTGTCCGGGCCGGTCGAGTTCGAGAATGGGAGGAAAGGTTTCGTAGTCTCGATTCCTGTACGCGGCGACGGTGCTTCAGCCGGGGCGCTCTCGGCCGTTTTCGATTCCCAGGACCTGTTCGGAGCGATATTGGCCGGTAAAAGAGGCGAGCTCACCGGCCACTCCGTCGCGGTCTTGAACGGCGCCACGGTACTCTTCGCGGACAGCGGGGACATCGAGAGCGAATGGGTTGAAAGCCTTGACCTCAATATCCTGAACGCCGCCTGGACAGTAAGGGTGCGGCCCGGAGAGGACGTCGTCTCTTCCAGTATTTCCGTCATACCGTCGGTCGTCCTCGGCATGGGCTCCCTCGTATCAGTCTTCCTTGCCTCCCTTGTATATTTCGCCCAGTCCGCCCGGATAAAGGGAAAGAGCCTTGAAGTGGCCAATGAGATGCTCCGGGCCGAAATAGAGGAGAGGTCGGCGGCCGAGGAGGAGCTACGGAGGAGCGATGAGAAGTTCAGGGGGCTGGTCGAGACGTCGAGCGACCTGGTATGGGAGGCGGACGAGGACCTCCGTTATACTTACGTAAGCCCGAAGGTCAGGGACATGCTCGGATACGAGGCAGAAGAGGTGCTGGGCAAGACCCCCTGGGATTTCATGGAACCAGATGAGGCCGAAAGGGTGAGGGCCGAGTTCTCAAGGGTGGCGGCGGCAAGGAGCCCGTTGGGCCTCTTCGAGAACGTAAACATCAGAAAGGACGGGGCCCGCGTTGTGGTCGAGACGAGCGCGGCGCCGGTCTTCTCTACGAACGGGGAGTTCTCGGGCTACAGGGGCGTGGACAGGGACGTAACCGGAAAGCGGCTCACCGAGGAGGACCTGAGGAAAAGCAGGGCGAGCCTTGCGACCGCGCAGATGATAGCGCATATAGGGAGCTGGGACTGGGATATGACAAGTGGCGAGATGTCCTGGTCGGACGAGATGTGCAGGGTCTTCGGGGCCCAACCCGGGGCTCTTCAGCCCTCCTATGACGCGTTTTTGGGCTTTGCGCACCCTGCGGACAGAGAGGCTGTTAGGAGGAGCATCGGCGAGTTGGTGAGGAACGGGACCGCCTATTCGATTGAGCACAGGATAGTCCTGCCCGACGGGAGCATGAGGGTCGTCCACGAACAGGGCGAGACCATCTTCGACGGGAAGGGGAGGGCCGCGCGGCTTGTCGGCACGGTGCAGGACATAACCGACAGGAAGAGGACCGAGGAGCAGCTGAGCCTCTACCGCGAGCACCTGAAGGAGCTTGTGGATGAGCGGACGGCCGAGCTCAAGGAAGTAAACCAGAGGCTCGCTTTCGAGGTGGAAATAAGGAAAAAGGCGGAAGAGGCCGTTACCCGCATGAACGAGGACCTGGAGGAGAGGGCCCGCGAGCTCGAGAGGGTGAATAAGGAGCTCGAGGCGTTCACATACTCGGCCTCTCACGACCTGCAGGAGCCGCTCCGGGTCATATCCGGCTACGTACAGCTCCTCTCCAGGAGATACAAGGGGAGGCTCGACGCCGAGGCCGACGAGTTCATCTCCTATGCCGTTGACGGGGTCGGGAGGATGCAGAGGCTCATAAACGACCTCCTTTCCTATTCCAGGGTTGGGAGGTTGAAGGCCCTGAAGCCCGTCGACTGCGAGGAGGCGCTCGGGAGCGCGGCCGCGAACTTGAAGGCCCTCCTCGACGAGAGCGGGGCCGCTTTGAGGCATGAGGGGCTTCCGACCATAGTGGCCGACTCGTCACAGATAGAGCAGCTCTTCATGAACCTCATATCCAACGCGGTGAAATACAGGAGCGCGGATACGCCCGTCATAACGGTAAAGGCCGCGCAGAACGGCCGGGAATGGCTCTTTTCCGTCAGGGATAACGGCATCGGCATAGACCCGAAATATTCGGAGAGGATATTCGAGCTCTTCCAGAGGCTCCACGGAAAGACAGAGTTCCAGGGGAGCGGCATCGGCCTTTCCATATGCAAGAAGGTAATCGAGAACCACGGCGGCAGGATATGGGTAGAATCCGTACCCGGGGAGGGCTCCACCTTCCATTTCACAATACCTCTCATGGAGGCGTCCGATGAATGAGGGCCTCCCTGGAAGGCCGATGGAAATACTCATGGTGGAGGACAATCCCTATGACATCCGGCTTACGATAGAGGCCTTCAGGGAAGCGAAGGTGTCCAATAAAATGCACCTGGCCGCGGACGGTGAGGAGGCTATCGAATTCCTGAGGAGGAAGGGAAAGCACCGGAACGCGCCGAGGCCGGATCTCATCCTGCTGGACCTGAACCTTCCGAAGATGAACGGCATGGAGGTGCTCTCCGAAATTAAAGCCGACCCGGATACAAGGCGCATACCCGTGGTGGTGCTCACGTCTTCGGCCGACGATAACGACGTCTCGGCCGCGTACGGGCTCCATACGAACGCATACATAACCAAGACGGCGGATGTGGACCGGTTCATAACGATAGCAAAAGCCGTCGAGGACTTCTGGTTTTCAATCGTGAAACTGCCGCAAGGGTGAGAGATGCAGAAGATAGAGATACTCCTTATAGAGGATAGCGACCCGGACGCGCGTCTCCTTAAAGAGATGCTCGCGGACTCGGGCTCAGGGGAGAGGTTCATCCTCACCAGGGCCTTAAGCCTCGCGGAGGCCATGGAAAGGCTCTCCGAACGGCAGCCGGACGTGGCGCTGATGGATTTGAACTTGCCGGACTCCTCGGGGCTCTCTACTTTCCTTGCGCTCCAGAGCGCATATCCGGCCCTCCCGGTAGTTCTCCTTACCGGCTTATCGGATGAGAACCTGGCGGCAAGGGCCGTGAGGGAGGGTGCGCAGGACTATCTCATAAAAGGCCAGGTCGAGCCAGGGAACATGGCCCGCTCCATAATATACGCTGTCGAGAGGAGCCTTTCGGAAAGGGCCGTACGGAGCGGAAAAAAGGGAGATACGCCTCCGCAAAGCCTCTGCCCCGAGATGGTAAGCGAAAGCGCCGCCATCGCTGAAGTCAAATCCCTTATAGCAATAATATCCAAGACATCGAGCACCTCGGTCCTCATTACCGGAGAGACAGGCACCGGGAAGGAGCTGGTGGCGAACGCCATACATTACTCGAGCAGCAGACGCGAAGGGCCCTTCATAAAGCTCAACTGCAGCGCCATACCCGACACCCTCATGGAGGCCGAGATGTTCGGCTACGAGAAGGGGGCCTTCACGGACGCGCGCCAGTCAAAGAAGGGGCTTTTCGAGCTGGCGGACGGAGGCACCATCTTCCTGGACGAGATAGGAGACATGGACTTGAGGCTCCAGCCCAAGCTCCTCCAGGTACTTGAGAACAGGACTTTCAGGAAGCTCGGCGGCGTGCAGGACCAGAGGGTTGACGTCCGAGTCATAGCCGCCACAAACCTGAACCTGGGCAACATGGTAAAGGAGAAGCGGTTCAGGGAAGACCTCTTTTACAGGCTGAACGTGATGGCCGTGAGCCTTCCTCCCCTGAGGGAGCGAAAAGAGGACATTGTTCCCATTGTAAGGCACTTCCTCAAAGAGAACGGCGCCGGTCCTGGCAACAGGCAGAAGAGGCTTAAAGACGGCGCGACAGACCTGCTCCTCGGGTATGACTGGCCCGGAAACATAAGGGAGCTTAAGAACGTGATCGAAAGGGCCCTTATATTGGCAGGCCAGGATGACATAGGCCCGGAGCACCTTAATATAAGCGCCCCGGCCCCGCACTATGCTGAAAACCCGCCGCTTGTGGAAGGCTATTCAAGCGAGATGACCCTCGAAGAGCTCGAAAAGGCCCACATCAGGACCGTCCTTGAAAGGACCGGTTGGAACATCACCCATGCATCAAGGACGCTCGGGGTCTCGAGGTTCACACTTCGGGAAAAGGCCAAAAAGTATGGGTTTAGCAAGGAGTAACTGCTGAGACCTACATGGTAACAAACTTACCATCTGGTAAATAATTTATCGGCTCTGCTGGTAAATTTCCTTCCATTTCCTTATCCAAAAAGAAGACCTGCCCGGATATCATTAGATTCCTTAACTTTTTTCCTCTGGCACGCTTGTTGCTTTTTATACCGGTGCGCAATGCACTTGAATCTGCAAAACTGCCAGACTGGCTTTACGCGGAGGCTCTCTTGAAGGCGCTCGTAGTCGATGATGAGGAGACGATGCTGGAGGTCTGCTCGGAGATCCTCGAGTCCGCGGGATTCGAAGTCAAACGGGCCCCGAGCGGAGAAGCGGCTCTAGGGCTCATTGGAGAGGGCAGGGGAGAGGACTGCGACCTCGTCCTCACTGACATGGACATGCCAGGCCTGCACGGCATGGATTTTTTCCGCAGGGCAGTCAGCCTGAACGGCGGCTTAAGGCAGAGGTTCCTTTTCATGACCGGGGGCGACAGGAAGGGGCTGGAGGCGGCAAGCGCCGCAAACGCCAATTTCATAGTGAAGCCTTTCAGGGTGAAAGACTTCCTCGCCTCCGTGGAGCGCGTCATTACGAACACCCGCGTAAGCGGCAGGACGGATGCGAGGCAGACGATGCACGGACGCGCCCTCTCGGTCTCGGCACAGGGCTTCAATATGAATGCCTTCTCGGAGGACATATCCAGGCGGGGAATGCGGATAAGGTATTCGGGGAAGATGCTCGAACCCGGCTCGACCATGGAACTGGCCCTAACGGGCTTCTGCCTGAATCTCGTAAAGCAGGCAGAGGTGGTCTGGTCCCGAAAGAAAGGTAATGGCGGGTTTTCATCCGGGCTCCTGTTCACGATGCCGCTGCCTGATTCTGCGATAGTGGAACTTGTATTGGAGGGGCAGTACAGTTACGAAGGAGGGTTGAGATGAGACAGACGGTAAGGACCAGGAGGTCAGGCGGGGCGGCCAGGCCCTTTTATAGCGAAACGGGCCAGTCATGGCCCATGCCTTTTACTGAAGAGCCGTCCAAAAAAGGGGCAGGCGCGGCCGGGGCCGGAGGCGAGGGGAACGGGGCCGGATACGCCCCGGCCGACTCCATAAACATCTACTTCAGGGAGATAAAGAGGTTCAAGCTCCTATCGGCCGAGGAGGAGAGGGAGCTTGCGAGGAGGATTTCCAGGGGGGACGCGGAGGCCAGGAGGAAGATGATAGAGGCGAACCTCCGGCTCGTGGTCAACATAGCAAAGAAATACGTAAACAGGGGGCTTCAGCTCCAGGACCTCATCGACGAGGGTAACATAGGCCTTATAAAAGCGGCAGAGCGCTTCAAGGCATCCATAGGCTGCAGGTTCTCGACGTACGCGACCTACTGGATAAAGCAGACTATCGAGAGGGCGCTCGCAAACAAAGGCAGCATGATAAGGCTCCCCATACACATCGTGACCGACATCTCGAAGATGGAGAGGGCGGCGAGGGAGTTCAGGGTCCGCTCGAACAGGGACCCGAGCGCGTCCGAGCTCTCGGACAAGACCGGCCTTTCCGGGCGATATGTGAAGAGGCTCGAGGTGATAAAGAAACGCACGGTATCGCTTGAGTCCCAGTGCCCGGACGAATCGGACTGCAACCTGCTCGATAGCCTTGAGGACGAGGGCGCACCGGCCCCGGTCGAGCTCATAGAGGAGTCGAGGAGGGCCGAAAGGGTAGCGGGCTGGCTGAGCCTGCTGGACGAGAACGAGAAGAAGATAATCAGCTTGAGATTCGGCATAGGCGACTACGCCCCCAAGACGCTCGAGGTCATAGGCCGGAGGTTCGGGGTCACCAGGGAACGCGTAAGGCAGATAGAAGAGAAGGCGCTCATAAAGCTGAGGGCGATAGCGAAGGAGCACGCGGGCTGCCCGTCTGACCTGCTTTAGGGCCGGGCCGGCAGCCGGAACAGGCCTTTTTTGGAGAAAGGACCTCGGAAAAAATACCGGGACAGCACGGCAGTCTGAGCGCCGGCCAGACAAGAGCGCCAGGAAAGGAGCGGCAAATGATCCGCGTCATGGTGTCGCTGGCAGACAGAGCCTATTCCGAAGTTTTAATGGGACTGCTGGATATCGCCGGGGGGATAGAAGCGTATCATGTTTTGCAGGGCGAAAACCCGTCGGAAGCCGCCATCGAGGCCAGGCCGGATGTCGTTCTGGCCGACCCGGAAACCCTGGCTGGCATCCTCGCCGCGGGCTTTCCCGAAGGCGCAAGGATACTCCTCGTCTTCGGAGAAGGAGAAAAGGAGCTTCAGCGCCTTTTCAACCGGCCGGTCTGCGGAATTATAAAAAAGGGGTCGGGCGGGCTGGCGCTACAGACGGCCATAAAGGCGATTGCAAGGGGTGTGGAGTGGGTCGAGTGCGCCCCTGAAGGCATTGAGGGCTCGAGGATCGCCTTTGACGGCAGCCCGGAAATATTTCAAACAGCCCTGGCCTATGTAGACCAACAGACCTAATTTATATAGTATGAATACGCGGCCATTGCTGCAATGCCGACCGCGAAGAGGATCAGGACTTCGACGGAACCTTTCTCGCCATTCATGCTGAGCTCCCTGGTGAATTTAAATATCCCGGCACCTGGCCCTGTTAGCCGGTCCGCTGCGATTTCCCCGCCTGCCTTTCGGGCTTGACGCTCGCCAGCAGGCCATTATACACATGCCTTATTTCCATGTAAAGGGCCTGTCCATCAGGGCTGCCATTCAAGCCATTAAAGAACCGGGTGCGGCATCCGATAAGAGGCCTAAGCCTCAAAATCGAGGTTCCGTAGATCAAATCCCGGAGGGAAAATGGCGCTTTTCGAATGGAAAGAGGAATTCAGTGTCAAAGTGGGTGCTTTCGATAATCACCATAAGAGGCTCGTTGACCTAATAGGCTCCTTACACGACGCCATGGCGAATCGCAAGTCCGCAGAGGTAATAGGCGGCATCCTGAAAGAGCTGCTCGCCTATACCAAATACCACTTTGCTGAAGAGGAGAAGCTCATGGTTTCTATGGGCTATCCGGGTTTGCAGCAGCATAAGAAAGAGCATGACTGGTTTACTGAAAAGGTCGCCCAATTGGCCCAGAAGCACCAGCAAGGGGGGCTTGGCGTAGGAATTGAGACCATGACGTTTCTCAAAAACTGGCTGGTTGACCATATCCTCGAGACTGATAAGCAATACTCCGGGTTCTTCAATTCAAGAAACGTGAACTGAGGGCTGAACGGTCTAGAAGGGAATTACCTCGTCCGGTCCCGGATCTGATCCTTTCGGGCCCTGCTTCCTGTTTAAGGATTTCACGGGCCTCCGTTGTCGCCCCATACATCCCATCCACTCCCGCACGACTCTGATTCAAGCCGTTTCGGGGAAGCGATGAATCCCTATCAGCGCCGACAGGCATTAGATTAATGCTGTCCGGCAATATACTTTCTGAGCGGATGGATGACGGACTGCATCAGGCCGTGCTTTTTAAGCTTAAGGCTATGCTTCTCGACAAGATGCCAGGAGAGGAAAGCGCAAATCAGGGAAAGCGGTAAGGAGATCAGAAAATTCAGGAGGGGAGACATTTGACCGCCGTTATATAAGGTCACGGTCTGCTGGATGGGGAATGCGTATATGTAAATGCCGTAGGAAAAGTCGCCGTACTTCGACAGACGATGCAGCCTGATTTTCGAGTTATAGGCGATGTAGAAAACCATGTAAGCCCCGAAAATCACGAAAAGGTTCCGGAAATTCCCGAGGAAGAGAGCGGCAGCAAGGAACCCCGCCGAGGCGAGAAACAGGCTCCAATGGAGCGGGATAAAATTCCTGAACGAATAAAAAACCATCCCTGCCATGAAAAATACGAAGAAAATGAAATTCTTGCCCATCCCCATGAGCATATTCTTTGGTATCAGGTCAGGGGAGATGAAAATAATATACAGCCCGGCGGCGAACGATAAAAGGACGACCTCTTTAATCCTTAGTATCCTCAAAAGGCCCAGTACCAGGACCATGACATAGCATGCGGCTTCATAACGGAGCGTGTATATCGAACCGTTCACGGCTCCCTTGAAAGGGTTTTCCTCGAAAGTGCCCGGAAGGTAATAGAAAGTCTTCGGGAAAAGGAAGATGTTTTTAAGGTAATCGCCCGTCCTGGGGTCATTGAGATACGTCTCAAGCGGCACTGTAGATAAAACCGGCCCCAAGACGAAGGTGGTCAGGAGCACTACCACAGCGAGGGCAGGGAAGATCCTCAAGACCCGCGCCTTGATGAATGCCGCAGGATTCCTCGATGAGAAATAGCTCTGCGATATCAGAAATCCGCTTATGATGAAGAAGACGCCGACCCCGACAAATCCCAGTGACGCTTGCTTATTTGTGATTTCGACTAAGAACTCTCCAGAATAATTTCCCAGGGAAAGAATATAGGCGTGACTTAAGACCACCAGCACGGCTGCCATGAAACGGAGAAAATCATAATTGTTTTCACGGGTCCCGATGTGGTCTTGTATAGTGGTTATCTTCATGGTAACCCTTTGCAATACCTTCCAGGATGACGCCTGTATCGATTCTGAAAAAATTGAGGCAGCTTCTGATATCCAATGGCGCGGTTGGAGGAAATCCATGCTCCCGATAGCCGCATACCATAGCACATATCGAGTGTTTTCCCCTAATCTTTTCAAATCGCCAAACTGGTCCAGTAAAAGCCGGATAAATCGATGATAATTTTCAAATAGGCGCAGGGTCGCCTGGTGGCCGGACTACTCTGAGGTCGTCTGGTGAGATTAAGGGTAAGCCGATGTCAAAGATATCCGCCTTGCAAGGGCTTCAATCTTATCTCATACAGTACAGTGGGCCCGAAATCCTTCACCTCACTTAGCCGCTCCCGCACCTTCGAGATGTCGGGCGGCCTGCCGTCATCGTAGCCCTCCGGAAAGAGCTTGTCCCTCGGGGGCCTTGTTACCCAGTCCATTGCCGCATACTCGTTTCCCCTCTCGTACTTGTGCCTGTGTAGAAGGATATACTTTACTCCTATACCGGCCAGCGCGTCAATCGTCTGCGGGTCCGAGATATCGGAAAGACTATTTTTAAGCTGACCGCCTGCCAGGGTCCCGTTTACGAGCCTCTTCCCGTGCACTCTTTGGTAAAAGAGGTACTCGTATGAAGTATAAGGGTCATGGGGCGGGCCTATCGGGTACTCTATTACCGCGAAGTCCCCTTGCTGCCCTGCCAGAAAGGCATAGTAGTCCGGGACATTGACTTCAGTCACCCTGAACCCTGGGAATTCCGCGAACTCGACAACGAGGATTATGCCCAGAAAACCGACGAGGGCAGCCTTTTTTTTTGCAGAACCGGTACGGGCCAGCAATTCCTTTATCCCGAAAGCCGCGAGTACGGAGACCCCGAGCCCTACGAACGCGCCGAGCCGGGCATAACTCCTGAAATAGGGAAAAAGGTGAAAGAGGTAGTATTGCGGGAGATATATCTTGCTCTCCGCCGAGACCTCTCTCGTAGCTGCATCTACGGTAAATCCGCCGAGCGGTATGAATGGCGGGCCTGAGAGGAGCGCGGCCGCAGCGGCCAGTATGAGAAAGGTGTAAACATTCTTTCGGTCGCCATGTCCGTGAATGCGCCCGTCCTTTTTGCCCGAGACCCTGTATACGGCATAAAGGCCGAGGGCTATGAGTGTCCAGCCGATATACAGCGTGTGCTCGATGTACCTGTGCCCCTTGAGAGCGCCCAGGCCGAGGTCAGGGACGAGCCGGCCCAGGAAGTAGTTGTGTTTAGAAGGGAGCAGGTAATCGAGCGGCTTTGCCGAGAAAACGAAGAGGTCTGAAAGCGGGCGCGCCACATCGAGCGTCTTTATGTGCACCTGTGCTTCGCCGAGTTTCATTAAAACCGGAAAGGCCATGGGAAGGATGGCGGCAGCGAATGCCGCTGAAAAGGCCGCAAGGCTCAGGGCTGCCGGTTTTAAAGAGGCCCTTTTGGGCAGGCGCCATTTCAGGTTCGCCGCGGCAAGCGCCGGCGAAAGGAGCGCAAAGAAATAGGCGAAATAAGCGCTGTCCACGAGTGTAAGCCCGAGCACGAACCCGAAGGCCGCGTGGAGCCTTAGGCCGCCCTCGTTCAGCATGCGGAGGAACAGGTATGTGAGCAGGGGCACCCAGAAGAGATCGGGCTGGTGCGACATCAGGCGGACGGTATGGAAGGGCGAGAAGGAGAACGCGAGGGCGGAGAACATGCCCGCACGCCGGTCGTGGACCAAATAGGTGATGAGGAGATACGAGGTAACTGCCAGGAGAGGGAAGCTCGTTATCCTGATGATGTTGTACGCGGCCACCTCGTCCGTAAGGAGCGTTAGTCCGAGGCCTGCGAGGTAGTAGGTATAGAAAAAGGGCGCGCCCGAGAGGTCGACCCCGGCGGGATACGAGCTGAACGCGTGCTCCCGGAAAGGGATGCCGTTCTGATACGCGAATTTGAACCACCAGAAGCTGTGAATGGAGCCGAGCGAGTCCCAGGGGAACCCGTAAAATATGCCGGATATGTCCGTTATCACCGGCCATGTATATAGTATGGCCAGGAGTAGCGAGAAGAGGAAAAAGGCCGCTATGCGTATAGCCTCCAGGCGGCTCATAGGCGTATTCATTTCTCTTTGCACCGTCTCGGACTGAAGAGCTCGCTTGCGAGCCCCGAAAGGAGGAGAAAATAAGAGACGTCCGCCAGGCTCTTCGCAGCCGAATCATGCTGAAGAACGGCCAGCGCGCCGCAGAGCGGGATAGAAATGAAAAAGAGGAAGAAAAAAACGCCCGGCAGATCGGAGGTCAGTTTCCTTGCCTCGCGCGCCCATGCGGGAAGATTCTCTCCTGCATCCGTGCCCGGTGCAAGCCCCGGAAGAGCGGCAAAAGTCCATGAAAGAAGAATAAAATAGGCGATCGCGATATTGTGGACGAAAAGGTAGTGGCCGCCTTTCAAATAAAAGTAGGCGTTCACGGCCACGCCGTAGATAAGCAATAGGAGGCGCCTTTTTGAAAAGAGCGGTCGTGAAAGGAGGGAGCAGGTGGCGAATATCAGCAGGGCCTCGGGAAAGGAATCCTTCAGCGCCCCTCTCAATTCCATTGAGAGGGGACTCAAGGCCCTCATTACTTCCTTATAGGTATTATAGGCAAGGAAGAGGGAGAGGGCCAGAATGCCCAGTTCGGCGGCAAGTCTCTTTATAAGCAACCGGGCGCTCATCTACCTGCCTTTCTGCCAGCAAGCGAAAAGGCCAGCACCGATATTAAGCCGGCCGCGCTTAAGAGAAGCCCCGCCTCCATCGACATCTGCGGCCTGAACTCCATGATTATCGTAAACTCGCCATCTCCGACAGTCTCATCCGGCACAAGCCAGCCGTTCGCATATCCGTTGGCGACGAAGTGCGAATCGAGCTCCCGCGCTCCGCGGCTTCTAAGCCGTTCTACCAGTATCGAGCCGCTGTCGCCACGGCCGGGCACTCCGATATAGGCCCTCCACCCCGGGTGATAAGCCTCAAGGAATGCGAGCGCGAAGCCCTTGTCGGCCCCTCTGACATGTACCATGTACCTCGCGGGATTTATCCTCTCGAATCTGAGTAGCGGCCCACCGCCCTCCGTGCCGGGCGCATTCTGGGCGCTGCCGGAAACTGGAGCGATTAAGGGTTCCGGCTCGACCGAGATCGAGTATACCCCCGCCACGTCCGTTTCAAAGACCTCAAGGTTTTGCATGCCTTTTGGGGATGGGAGATCTGCAGAAAAAAACAGTCCTCCTTCATGTGATTCCATCGGGACACTCTCGCCGTTCGCCTTAATTACCGGCGGTTCCCAATCGAGCGGCACCTTTGTTTTTTCCGATTGTCTGGAAAAAAGACCGATAGAACGGAGCCTGAAGCCGGGCCCTGGTGCCTCCGCATTGCCGGGCCGTTCGGAATCATCGCAATGGGCCATGAACCCTACCGTTGTCAGGTATGCCTTCTTCTGGTCCGGCATATGTGTCCGAAGAAGTCCCATAACGTCCGTCCTGGACCTTTCGGGCCTTCCTGACGCCCTGGCCCGGAGCGCTTTGCTTATTGAGGCGTCCGCCTTCCCGTCTCCGTTTGTGTCCAGCATGAACGAGACCTCGATACCCTGCCCCGGATGCGCTTCTAGGGCATATTCCATCGAGAAGATAGGAAACCTTTCAAGGTCTGCCATGCCTACGTCCCTCGCAAAGCTCGCAAGATATCCGTCCACGCACCGGGCGCCGGGGAGAAAACCTATGCCCTCAGGCGAAGCCGATAGAGGTCTTTCAATAACGCCGTCTTCCGGGAATTCGAGGTCTTTTTCGAGGACCGATATGCGAAGGAGCCTCCCGAGGCCGAAGATGGGGCGGGCCATCTTTTCATCCGGCGGTCCCGGTTCCTTCAGGTATATCCTCAGTTCGTTACTGCCCGGAAATAGGAGCACCCCTTTAATTTCCAACTCGACCGGTGCCAGCGCCCCTATTTGGGAGTTGCCATTATCGGAAATGGACTCTCTTCCGTTTATGTACGCCCTTATCTCTTCAGTTTCGGAAAGCGGCATTAGAGCGAGGCCTAGGTCCGCAACAGCCGTTTTTGCCGAATGGTTTATGACGCTTATCTTCCCTCCGCTCCTTACGGCCCTGAAGCGGTCGTCTGGAAACTGTGCGCCCGTTCCATCGTCTTCAGGCGCGTAGAGCGAGAGCAGTTTCCCGGTGGTTTCGAAATTTCGCGCTGCTGCCGTAAAATCTTCATTGAACGCGAATGCGCGGTATTTTGGCATCACGGCAACTGAAAGCCTGGCCTGTCCTTCGCCGCCCGGAAAGGATATTTTCTTGTATTCGCCGGGATCGGTGTCGTAAAAGACGCGGCTCTTCTGAAACCCGCCGGGAGCGGAGATTACGAAAGAGCTGACGGCCGACTTGCTTTCCGTAAGCGACGACGGAGAGGCATAGGATTTCACCGAGAGGGTATCCGAGGGGGCGAGCACGCCTCTGACCAGGCCTGAGGCCTTTATCTTTTCGAGGACTCCCGGGGGCTGCTGCATCGAGAACGCGATCAAAGGCCTTTCACGGGAGCTTATAAATGAAAGCAGGGGAAGGGATTCCTCGAAAGGCATCTCCTCGACCAGGTCGAACCCATCGGATGCATATACCTTGGGAAGCCTTAGTCCGCTCCTGAGAGCGTAAAGCTCTATGGGCCCGAAGTCGCCGGTTTTTTCGATATGCGGCGAGTTCCTTATGAACCTGTATATGCCCTCCGTGTCTCCGAGCCTTTTATCATACGAACGCAGGAGCTTCGTATCCGTGTCGCCGTGGAGGGTCACATATTTCACGCCTCCGACCCTCATTAGCCACAGCCAGGCCTCGGGCGAGATGAATGCGAGCTCCGGGCTCATGGCTGAATCGAAAAGGGGGTTTACCCCGGCGCTACCCGGATAGATGGATCGGATGAGCGGCTTTCCGGACCAGAGGTTCAGGAATTGCCCGCCCAGGAAACTCCTTTCCCATCCGTACGCGACAAACCAGTCCTGGCGGGTAAAGGCGGGCACGGCCATTATCCTTGAAGTCTCTTCGTCATTCCTCAACGCGCTGCTCAGCTCAAGGTAATAGTCGGGCACGTAATTGAACTGGGATGATAGCGCCTTTTCACCGCTCTCAATGACACTTCCGCTGAAGAATGGTCTTCCGTAAATGATTCCCGACGCCGCCAGCGTTGCCATTGCTGCGGCTGCAGCCTTGAATGAGTGCGCACGCGCCTTCTTCATTACTAACCCCGTCCCTATCCCCATGAGGAGCGAAAACGCAAGGACCGTAACCAGCTCGAAGTAAGAGGGATTTCTGAAAAGCCTTGTAATATACGGGTGCGACAGAAAGATGGCCTCCCCTAGCGAGTCGAAAGGGGCTTTGGTGCCTTTGGCCAGAAAAAGAGAGAGCGCGGCGGCCATGCCAGGGAAAATAGCCTTCTCCCTGCCTTCCTTTGAAAGGAAGCTGAGCCCGGCTATCGATACGAAAAAAAAGAGGGCCGCAAGCGTGGCTGTCCTGTAATACTCCGCGACCCACGGGAAGGAATTTGAAAGCTCCGGGACCGGGAGCATCATGAGCCCGTTTATGAAATCGAGGCCGAACCCCCTCAGGAGGTCGGCATCCGAGAACCCAGGCTCGAGCCTGCTCGCGTACGCGTCGCCCAGGTCGAAAAGGAAAAGCCCGAGCCAGTACATATTAATCATGAAAAAGACAAGCAGAACGAGCGCCGTACGCATTGCCGTGCCTGCCCATTCGCCGCCTTCTTCGCGTAGAAGGCGGCATGCAGAATATATCGCTATCAAGAAGAGCTGCAGGACGAAGTACTGGAGGCTTGAATATCCGGGGGAGCCGAGGAAGAGGGCCGCGATCGCGAAGAGCGCGATGTTTTTCCGGAGGGCTTCTCCGTTTATGACGCGGACCGCAATGGCAAGCACCACGGGCGCCCCGGCGTGATACGGAAGGAGGCGCGGATTAAGCGGCTCGGTAGGCATTCCGGAAAAGATTATCGGGTTCAGAATATAAACCCCGGCGGCCGCAAGGGACGGCGTTCTTCCGAGGCCGAGTGTGCGCGAAAGGAAGTAGGCACCCGCCATGCAGCCCGCGTAGCCTAAATAGAGGGAAAACGACTGGGCAAGGTGCGTGTCTCCAAATAGAAATGAGAGCGCCCCGGCATAGAGATAAAAAAGAAAACCCGCCGGCTCGGTATTTGGACCCCCGAACCCGCTACTCTCTACCCATGCGAAAAGGTGTCCTGTTGAAATATCAAAGAGCCCCGCGGCATCGGGCCAGGGATATACAGGGCCGTGCGCGAGCACGCTCCCTTTCGGTAGCCAGAATAAAGAGGGCAGGGGAAGCGCAAGGATGAAGGCCGCTGCGATGAGCCTTTTTTTCAAGTCCCGCCTATCGAGCATCGGAAGGCCCCTTCCTCGCTTTTATCTGGAAAGAATCGCCGAGGTGCAGGAGATTCAGCGCCTGCGCGAGCGCCTCAAGGGGTAGGCTTACGAACGGCTTGTAAAAAAAGGACCCCGGCCTATATCTTCCGTTAAGAAGATAGTCCAGGCTCTGGGACCAGTTGGAGCCCGTGTATTTCAGGGACTCGGTTTTGAAACCGGCGTCCTTCAGAAGCCCCGTCATGGCCTTTGGTGATGGTACGAAAAGGTGCCTCGGCGTCTCGATGGGGGCCCACGCCCTGCCGAAGAACCTGAACCCGAGCGAACGGGCATTTGGGGCAAGGACTATGATCTGGCCTCCGGGCCTGAGCATCTCGTGCGCGAGCGAGAGATATTCCCTGGGAGATTTCAGGTGCTCTATCGAATGGCTCATGATCACCGCATCGAAGTACCCGGAATCGAAGTGCCCGGCCTTGAGCTCACCGGAGACCCCGTTGTGCCCTTTTTTTTTGACAAGCTCGATCGCCCTCGCGCTTATATCTATGCCGTGGGTCTCCCATCCGGCCTCCTTGAGGAGGTCCAGTAGAAGGCCGAACCCGCAGCCGATATCGAGGACCCTGCCGCCCGGTACGTAATCGGGTACGCCCTGCACCCTGCCCCTCAGCGGGTAGAGGAGCAGGTAAAGAAGACCCCGGTTTCTGCCGCCGGAGTAGAAGAGCTCTATGAGCTTTCTTTTGGCCCTGAGCTCGCTCGTGTTGCTCTCGTAGGTGGAATAGTATTCTCCCTCCGGATAGTATGCTCCTGGGTCGCGTGGGGCTTCCTTGAGGTAAAGGGAAGAGCAGCCGGAACACTCTCTAACGGGAAAGGAGCCGGGCAGACTGTGGAGCCTGTCGAAGTTCATGAAGCCGCGGGAAGTTTCCTTCTCGCCGCAAAGCGGACAGCTCTCTACAGGCAAGGTCGTTTTCTTTGAATTCACAGCACCCATTTTCAAGCCAGCCTAATAAGGCCCCCGACCCAGGTTCCAGGCGAAAAAGTCCTTCACGCCCCGGAGCACTGCAAGGCCGCAGTCCGGCCTGCCCCTGAGCGTCAATACGGCAGAGCGAAGGGCCGAGATGACCAGATAATACGGCAGGAAATAGACGAAGCTCGCGAGGGACTTCTTGTAATACAGGAGCGCCACGTTCCTCGTAAGGTAATACCTCGCGTATGCCCCGCCCTTGCCCGATGTTATGCCGTAAAAGCCGCTCCCCGACTCGTGGACGACCCTGACCCGGGGATTGTAGATCGCGTGGTAGCCCGCCCTCTTGAGCTTGAGCCCCAGGTCGAGCTCGTCGAAGTACATGAAAAACGATTCGTCGAGGAGGCCTATTTCACGGAAGACCCGCACTTTCATGGCGAGGACGGCCCCGTTCACCCAGTCGCATTCGGCAAGCTCAGTCGAGTCCTCGGGTATGTTCCTGCTCCTGGGAAAGGCCCAGTGCCCGAGAAAGCCGCCTGGCATGACGACCTTTTTCACCCCGCCCTCACGGTCTTTTGAGACATGAATTATCTTGCACCCGCTTATGGCTGCCCGCTCGTCCGCTGCGAGGGGTGGCATAAGCCCGTCCAGGATGCCGCTTTCCACGCGGGCGTCGTCCGTCACGACGAGCATGTATTCGAAGCCGTTCTCGATTGCGCGGCGGAGCCCCGCGTTCACGCAGCCCACGTATCCCCTGTTCTCCATAGTGACAAGCTCGACATTTTCGAAATGGCCGACTACCTTCTCAAGCTCAGCCGGGTCGGTTCCGCTGTCGACGACGAGTGTCTCGACCGTCCGGCCGCGCCGGTCGATAGAGCTGACGCGCGCGAGGCATTCCTTGAGCCTTTCGGGGTTCCTGTAGCTCGGTATGCAGACAAGTATCCGCGCTTCCATTTTCTCCCTTGCCGAGGCCCGGACGTCAGGCCGAGGGCTTCTGAAGCATGCTCCGGTTTGTGATCCCGCTTAAATAGCCCTTTATGTAGGCCTTCAGAAGGTCGAACCGGCCTGAGGCCGCGAGCAGGCCGCAGTACCAGAGAAGGAAAAGGTTATTGTAGAAAAGAAGGAACGCGAGGTAGTCGCCTCTTTTCGCGAACTTCCTCATGTAGAGCACCCGGTTCCTTGCCGCATAGTAGATCCTGTAGGGGCTGTCGAAGCCTATCCTGGCCCTGAGCCCCTTTTTCTCCCCCGGTAGCGGAATATCGTGGTATACGACCGCGCTCGGGCAGAAGAGCACCTTGAACCCCGCGAGCCTTGCCCGCGCCGCCCATTCCGCCTCGCCGTAGGTCATCACATAAGCGGGGTCCATGCCGCCTATCGCGTCCACGACCTCCCGCTTCACGAGCCATACGTTGGGGATATGGTGCACCTCCTCCTCCCTGTCGTATTTGCCGGTGTCGATCTCATTAAGCCCCCTGTAACTCGTCCTGCTGGTGCGGTGGTCTATTTCGACTCCCGCGTACCATATCCTCCGGGGGTCGGAGCGGAAATACATCTTTGGGCCGACGAACCCTGTTCCGGGGTCGCGTTCCGCAGCCCTTACGAGCTCCCGGAGGAAGTCCCTATGGAGAAGGTTGTCGCTGTCCACAAAACAGAGATAACTGCCTTTTGCGCGCCTTATGCCCTCGTTCCTGCCGGTAACCGCGCCGGTATTGTGCCCGAGCCTTACGACCCTGACCGAAGGGAATGAGGTCTCGACCGCCTCGGCAGTGCCGTCCTCGGAGGCGTTATCCACGACGATGACCTCGAACGAAGGGTAGTCCGAGTCCATCAGGGACTCGATGCAGGCAAGTACCTGTCTCTTCCTGTTGTAGGTCGGTATTATGATCGAGACGAGCTTACCTTCCATATCCCTCGTACCAGCGCAGCAGGACGTAGATGTTCCAGATCTTCCCTGAATTGTCCGCGCCGCCGCTTTTATGCTCGTTCAGAAGTCCCAGGGCGGCCTTTCTATTTATGAACGGCGCGGCCGATGAGGCCAGCATCTCCTCGACCTCCTTGAGCCGTCCTTCCCTGAGCCATCTGGCGATTGGGAGACCGAACCCCTTCTTCTTCCTGTAGACTAGCTCCTCAGGCAGGTACTTGAGCGCAAGCCGCCTGAGCGCCCGTTTTGTTGTAAGCCCGCGGACCTTGTCCCCGGAAGGCATCCTGCATGCGAGGGCCACGACCTCCTGGTCGAGAAAGGGAGAGCGGACCTCAAGCGAGTTCATCATGCTGGCCCTGTCCACCTTGACGAGGTACATGTCGGCGAGCATGAGCTTTGCGTCGAGGTACATCATCTTGTCTATGAGGTCGTCGCCCCGGAATGAGCCCCCCCAGAAGTCCACCTCTTCCATGCAGTCCAGGTCCTGCGACGCGGCCAGGCCCGATATGCTTTCGACTTCGCGGGCCATAAAATTGCTGGTCCAGAGCTGGTTTTTGTATTCGGGGCTGTAACCGGAGCACTCCAGGAACTTCCTGACCTTGCTGTTTAAGACAGTATTTTCAATTTGCAGCGGCACGAGCGCCGTAAGCCCCTGTGCGATATTTTTCCTGAGGAATCCGGGTATTGAGTCGTAAAGGCGCGCATACCTGTGTATGCAGTATTTGGGATAGCCGCCGAACACCTCGTCCCCTCCGTCGCCGCTCAACGCGACCTTTATGTGGCCGCTTGCGAACCTCGAGAGGAGATATGTGGGAATGAGGGACGGGTCCGAGAGCGGCTCATCAAGGCGGCCGAGCGCCTCGCCGATGACTGCCATGCATTCGTCGCCCCGGAATATTTGTAATCGATGCTCGGTGCCGTATCTCTCCGCAACGGCCGCGGCGTATTCCGATTCGTCATAGGCCTTTTCGTCAAACCCGATGCTGAATGTCTTTATTCGGCCCGCGGGCATGAGCCGGGCCATCATGCCGACGATGAGGCTGCTGTCGATGCCGCCGCTCAGGAACGCACCGAGGGGCGCGTCCGTTACGAGCCTCGACCTCACGGCGTCCACGAGGGCGTCTTCGAGCTCGGCCTCGCCGCGGCCGGGTTCGTGCTTTTTCGAATGATCGAAGTCCCAGTATTGCCCGGTCCTGCACGCCCCTGACGCCAGGTCGTAAAGGAGGTAATGTCCGGGGAGGAGTTTTTTTATGCCCTTGAATATGCTATGAGGCGCGGGCACGAAGCCGTACACGAGGTATTTCGCGATAGAGCCGGTGTCTAGCTCCCTCGTTATGAACGGAAGCTCCAGAAGGGACTTTATCTCCGAGGCGAAGGCGAATCGCCCCCCGGATTCGTAATAATGAAAGGGCTTTTTCCCAAGCCGGTCACGCGCGCAGAAGAGAAGGCGCCGCCTTCTGTCGTAAAGGCAGAAGGAGAACATGCCACGGAGCCTCTTCAAGCACTGCGTCCCTTCCTCTTCGTAGGCGTGGACTATGCTCTCCACGTCCGAGCGGGTCGAGAAGGCGTGCCCTTTCCTGGAGAGCCAGTTAGTCAACACCCTGTAATTGTATATCTCGCCGTTACAGACGACCGTGACGCTCCCGTCCTCGTTCGAGATAGGCTGCTGCCCGGTGCTTAAATCGATTATCGAGAGTCTTCTTATGCCCAGGGCGACCCCGTTATCCAGAAGCGCGCCTTTTTCGTCCGGCCCCCGGTGGAGGACGCGGCCGAGCATCCTATCGAGCACCTTTCCCGGCTCTTGCTCCCTGGGACTATAAAAACCGGCTATTCCGCACATGCGATTTTTCTCATCTTCAAAAAGACGTTGGTCCAGCCGCCGGGGGAAGCGAACTCCCGGTCTCTTCTGGACTCAAGGATATCCTTGAAGGGGACATCCCTCCTGAAGCACCATTTGAATACATATAGAAGTATCATCGAAAAAAGCTCCCAGGCCCCGCCCCCGAAATCCACCCCGGCCACCTCGAACCCGGCCCTGCGGGCAGCCTCCCTCAGCTCGTCAAGGGAATAGTGCCTGTGCGAGACCAGCCACCACGCCGGATCCAGCGCGCAGGCCCAGAAAGTCTTATGGGGCGTTGAGAGGTAAAGGCATCCGCCTTTCTTAAGTACCCGGTTTATCTCCCTGAGTGCGTCTATTTCGCTCCCCCTCGGCAGGTGCTCCAGCACCTCCCAGAGGACAGCTTTCTCGACCGACGCGCTCCGTAAAGGCAGCTTCAATGATGACGCCCGCAAGTACGCTGCCCCCGGCGCCTGCGCCCTGGCCTCCCTCAATGTCCCGGCATCGGGCTCTATGGCTATGACCCGGTTGCATCCGTTGTCGAGCGCCCATTTTTCGAACCAGCCGTACGAGCAGCCGACGTCGAGCACCCTGATGCCCTCGATTCCGTTAATAAAACGGAAGCTCTTCCTGTGCCTGCCCGTAAGGCGCTGGCCTGTGCTGTCTTCATACCTGGCCGGGATCAATTACGCCTTCCTTATCTTGGCCGTAAGGAAAGCGGCATGCCTGGGATCGACTGCGGCGAAAAAACCCGGAAGCGGGAAGTATCCCGCGCCCAGTAGTTTCTCCACCCTGAAGCCCTTTAGCTCGAAAAGCTCCTTGAGCCCGCGAAAGCTAAAGACCCTCAGGTGCTGCCACGCCTCATGCGAGATTGATTTACCCCTGTGGAGCGCGAGCGGGTTCCCGATGCCGAGGTATCTGGCGCTCACGTTCGTCAATGAGAAAGGCTGCCAACCCATTAACAGGGCGGCGATGTTGTGCCAGCTCGCGAGGTTTTCCGTGGATATGAGCGCGTATCCGCCTTTTTTTAGCACCCTGTAAATCTCGTCAAGGAACATCTCAGTATTATGGAGGTGCTCTATGATCTGGTTTGCGGAGACCACATCGAAGCTGCCATCATCGAAAGGAAGTCTGCCGTTCAGGTCAGCGGGCTCGGCATTAATGCCGTTGCCGGCGGCGCCTGCGATTCCGGCCGGATTTATTTCTATGCCGTGGACCTTTGTCGTCTCAGCCTTCGCGGCAAATCTCCTGGTGAGGGCCCCGTCGTCGCAGCCGCAGTCAAGGAGAACGGCATTTGGATCGCGCTCTATGAGGCCCAGGATATTGGCCAGGTTTTGCTCGACGGCCCTCTCGAAGGTCCGGTGCATATACCGCCGGAGCGGCTTCATTGCATTGATCGAGATGCAAAACCCCTCGTGCAGGGTAGTCTTTTCCATATTGAGCTTTTGGCCCGGCCTGGCCCGAAATAATGCTGGGCGTGGCCCGTCAACGGACATCATTATTTTTGTAAAAAGACCATAATCCAAAAACGCGGTTTGTCAACCTGCGCCTTTTTTTTATCAAGGCCGTAAACCTATTTGGTATATTCCGTACTTTCCGACTTTAATGCCTCTTAAGGCAGATCCGGAATAATGTTGCTATACCGGGACCCTCGCGTGCGGGGGAAGATGCCCGATGCCCGGGTCGAAATTAGTCCCCGACTTCAACAAACCTAATCGACGAATTCACCTGAATCGGGCCGAGGCGGCTGATATAGCCCAGCACAGTATAAAACATGTCTGTGCCTTTTCCGAAATCCTCCTGAAAATTCAGCAGGTTCGAAAAAAATCAATCTGTAGTCAATCTGTAGTTCAACTCGTGCTATTTTTCTTGAAAGAAAAATTGGGTGGAATTAGACGCCACTTTTTAGCCGGACGCTGTCGCAGGTGGTTTAAGGGAGATTTTATCGCCCCAAAGGCGACTAGCACGAAAATGCAAATGCTTAATAAGTTTTAGAAAAATTATTAAAATTGAGGTGTTAGAAAACATGCAGCGCTTGAAAACCGTATTCATCTATGCGTTCTTAGCCGTTTTTATTTTTGTTACTGGTTGTGGAGGAGGCGGGGGAGGGAATTTAGGCAGCTCGAATAATAACGAGCCCCTCTATTTTGAAGAAGGGAGCTCATTTGTGCCGTATCAGGTCGCCAGTGTCAAATCTTCCAACCTGACGCTCTCTTCGGATAGTTATCAGGGAACTCTGGATGGGAACCCAATCACTATTTATCGAATTTCCGGGGATACGTTGGCCTTTCTCCTTCCTGAATTGAGCCCCGGCGCGCATACCATTGATATCGATATTGAAGGCGAGGCATATAGCCTCCCGTTAACGGTAGGCTCTCTTCCATCAATCGAAGACCCTGAAGCCTATATTAACGATCTTGTAACCAGCGTTGCTGGTTCTCTCGATGAACAGATAAACAGCCTGACCGGTGTGGCCGGTTCGGAAGAGATTCTTTCAAAGCTCATAGAGGTCAGGGACAATCTTGCGGCGCAATCAGCAAATATGGATTCGTTGAGTCAGGAAGAGAAATTATGGCTCGCGAACTTCCTGAATGCGAATATTATGGCCGGCAATGCCATGACCGCGGCCTCCTTAAAGGCATTCAGCGAGTCGGACTGTCTCAATGGAACCATTCAGTTCGTAGGGAGCGTCCTGAGGACCAAAGCATTGGTAGGCGCTGCCGCAGTCGCAATTATTGCAGGTCAGACAATGCCTATACTCGGCGCAATCGCGGCGGGCATTGCTGTCGGCTTATTGCTGGACAGCCTTGTGAAAACTCTCGCAGATGAAGAGCACGCGCTTACCAAGTGTGTTGGAAAACTTTTCGATGATATATTGGAATCCAAAAACCTTTCGACAGGGCCAGGTATTGTCCTCGTAAGCATGAAAACAGTTGCGGCCGGTGTTTCCACCTCCAATCCGTCGTTTGATTCTGGCGTTCCCATGACCTTTCAGATCATGTCGACATATTCGATACGGAATGCACAGTTAAAGAGCGCGGTGGAGACTTTGAAATCAGTAATCACTCCTGTAATATCCTTGCTGCCTCAGGCCTGGGTCGACCAGATAATGGGGGTGGATGCGGAAAACACTCTCACCGAGGTGGCCGATCCGGCGGATTATGCAATACAAAGCATATCTAGCAGCAATATAAGGGGATCATCAAGGGCGCTTGGAGACAAGATCGAGCTTACGTTTGAGTTCCTGCAGGATCCTTCAAGCGATCAAGATGTCCCGTTCTCCTTCGTTCTGTATGATGGGATTGAGGAGGTTTCAACGACAGTGTCGGCGACCCTGTCCAAGATAAGTGCGCTTACCGGGTTGGAGGCTACATCTGGAGTAGAACAGGTTGCCTTAAACTGGAACCCGGTCCAGGGTGCGACTGGATACAAGGTCTACTGGCTTACAAGCACTGGCGTAAGCAAAACCAATTACATGGGTACAGCGGAAGCAACCGGCACGTCGTACACTGTAATGGGCCTTAGTAGAGGAACAACTTATTACTTCGTTGTGACATCGTTGGATTCAACAGGCATTGAGAGTAACGAGTCAAATGAAATGTCAAAAAAAACTAACACATTTGAAGGCACCTATGCTGGTGGTGAAGCCAATACTGCGCCATCAGGAGAAAGCTGGATATACACGGAGAGCGATACGGTTTCTGGTGATTCTGTATCAGGGGTATATTCAGGGTACTACAGTATTACTAACAGTGTAGTTTTTTTATTTAGCTGGACAGGTAATATCACATTATCACCTTCAAATCCAAACCATGGAATAATAACCGGTAGCGGAACACTTTCAAACTCAGGAAATTTAAGTTTTTTAACAGTTTCAGGTCAGGTGACAACTTACGCTGATGGGACCGCAATGCTATGCTGGGGAGCAGAAGACTGGACTTATGGACCGTTTGGATTGTGTACACATAGACCTTCTGCACAATAGTTCCCATGTAAGCTACAAATTATCAGGTGTTGCCTCCCGTTTATGCAGAACCATAAAGCGAGAGCAGTTGATATTGGCAACATAGGGGGCTCGGGTTCCGAACCCGGCACTCTGTTCCTCCTCGGTTCAGGCCGGGCTGGTCCTTGCGAGAAAGAGGTTCGGCAAAGGGTATTGAACCGGAAACAAAAGAAAAATTGGAAGAAAGCAGTATTTAAGCCCATGGACTTTCGTTCATGGGCTTTATCTTTAAGGCAGTGCCGTTTTCTCTGTATGTATTTAAATAAAGTCTGCATTAAATGTGATTGCAATTTGTCACTTAAAATAGTATAAAAAATGAATTTTTATAAATTTGACAAGAAGCTTCATGATGCCCATATCCCCATCTCTGACAAAAATCACTCGTCCGACTATTTCGAATATTTTCCAAAGGAAAAGGCTTTTTCACGCTCTTGACGAGGCCCGGACGGGGCCTGTTACATGGGTTTGCGCCCCGGCCGGCTCCGGCAAGACCTCGCTTGCGGCAAGTTGGTTGGATTCCAGAAAGCTCCCGTGCCTCTGGTATCAGGTCGATGAAGGCGACGGGGACCTCGCCACTTTCTTTTACTACATGGGGCTTGCCGGAAAAAAATCCGCCCCGAAGAATAAAAAACCACTTCCCCTCCTGACCCCCGAATACCTGCTCGGCATCCAGACATTTACAAGGCGTTATTTTGAAAACCTGTACGGCAGGTTGCTGCCCCGAAGTCCTTCCCCGTCAAAGAAGGGAACCGGGGGGGTAATCGTCTTCGACAACTACCAGGACGCACCCGGCCAGGCCTTTCATGAGATGATGTCGCAGGCCCTGGAGGTAATCCCCGAAGGGATAAGCGTAGTCATCATCAGCCGGGCAGAACCGCCGCCACAGCTTTCGCGCATCAGGGCCGGCAGGAAGATGCGTATTGTCGGATGGGACGACATCCGGTTTACCGTTGAAGAAACAAAAGAGATGATTGCCGGAGAATCATGCGGCATGAGCGACGAGGCATTATCGTCGCTGCAAACCAAGACCGACGGTTGGGCGGCGGGTCTCGTTCTGATGATTGAAGAGGCGAGGCGCGGAGGGTTCAATGCGGGCGGGGAATTGAAAACGCAGGGCGAGCTGTTCGATTATTTCGCCAGTGAGGTTTTCAACAAAACGGAAGGGTCGACCCGGGACCTGTTGCTCAGAACGTCATTCATGCAAAAGGTCGCGCCGGATATGGCTGAAAGACTGACAAGCAATGTGCCTGCCGGAAAAATATTAGAGAGACTCAGCCGCGAGCACTTCTTCACGCAAAGGCAGGGCGAAGCCTACCAGTACCATCCCCTTTTCAGGGAGTTTCTTTTGAATCTCGCAAACGAGACATTTTCAGCCAAAGAGGTCTCGTCGATACAAACGCAGACAGCCGGTCTTCTGGAAGAAAGAGGGGAGCTGGAAGAGGCCTGCGGATTATATGTTGACGCGCGCGCCTGGTCTGACGCAGTGCGACTCATACTGGCCCATGCGCCTGCCCTTGCGTCACAGGGAAGATGCGCGACCGTCAACAGCTTGATAGAGGCCCTTCCCGCGGAGGTAAGGGAGAGCGACCCCTGGCTCACATATTGGGTGGGCATCTGCAAAATGGCCTTTGCTCCCGGCGAGAGCAGAGGTTTTTTAGAAAAGGCTTTCGAGCAGTTCAGGGACGACCAAGACGCAGCCGGGATATTCCTCTCCTGGGCGAGCATTGTCGATTCATTCAATTACGAATGGGAGGATTTTGCCCCTCTCGACCACTGGATAGCCGTTCTCGAAGAACTGCTGAAAACCTATCCTGTGATGCCTTCGCCCGAGATCGAAGTGCGCGTGGCGGCAGGGATGCTGATTGCAATCATGAACCGGCAACCTGGACATCCTGATAAGCCCGTCTGGACCGAGAGGGTCGAACGGGCCGTGCTGGAGACCGATAATGTACAACTTAAGATGGCGCTCGGAAGTCAGCTTTTTCATGCCTGTATGTGGGGCGGGAACACTCTGCGATGCGGGTTCTTGATAGATAAATTGAGGCCTTTGGCGAAGTCCAGAGAATGCGATCCGTTATCCAAGCAGTATTGGTATCTCATGGAATCGATGTACTCGTGGATTGTGGCCGACTGGTCCTCTTGCCATCGCGCGGTTATTGAAGGATTGAAGAACGCTGATGAGAGCGGAGTCCACCTTTTCGACCTCTTCATTCTAGCGAACGGCATCTACGGGGCCCTCTCTCTGGGACAGCCTTCATTTGCGCATCCATGGTTTGAGAGGATGTCTCGCATCAACAGCCCGCGGCGGGGGGATAAAGGGCTTTATCATTACAAGGCCGCATCGATAGCCTGGTACGATGGCGACCTCAAAAGATCGGCGGACCATGCCCTGTGGTCGGCGGTAAACGCGGAAAAGATGGGCTGGCCTTTCGTGCAGTCAATCACCTTGCTAAGCCTGGCATCGACGTATTACGATGACGGCCTTTTTGAAGAGGCGGAAGCCGCCCTTGCAAAGTCGCTCGACCTCTGCCGAGGCGTAATGCCCCTTTTGGAATGCTGGGGAAGTCTGAACGGGGCCAGGTTCGCATTCGAGCGCGGAAGAGATAAAGAAGGAGCTGTCCTGCTGGAGCGGGGGTTAGCCATTGCCGCCAAATGCGGCATTTGGAATATCCCGAGGTGGAAAGATGAAAGGATGTCCCGCCTCTCTGCAAAGGCGCTGGAACTCGGGATAGAGACTGAATACGTCAAGAAATTGATCGCAAAACGCGGGCTAGTGCCTGAAAGACCCGTTGACGGCTGGCCTTACTCCATAAGGGTTTATACGCTCGGCAGATTCGAGATTGTCGTCGACGGAAAGCCTGTCGAGTCTCAGGGCAAGGTGCAGAAAAAACCGCTTGATATGCTCAAGGCGATAATCGCTTTAGGTGGAAAGGACGTCAGCGAGGATACTTTGAATGACGCGCTCTGGCCCGATGCCGACGGGGACGCCGCGCATAAATCCTTCGGGGTCACTCTCCTTCGCCTTCGCCGCCTGCTCGGCACTGACAAGGCGCTTCGGTTGCAGGACGGGCTGGTGACGCTCGACCCGGCCTATTGCTGGACGGATATATGGGCCTTTGAGAGTATTGCAAAGGACGAGAGCTGTCCGGGCCACCTGTTCGAAAAGGCGGCAGAGCTCTACCGGGGCGATTTCCTGCCTGCGGATCGCAATGACTGGTCGATCTCCGTCCGCGAGCGCCTGAGGGACAGGTTTTTACGCCTGATAATAAGAATGGGTAAAAGTGGCGAAGCGCAGGGGGATTGGGAATCGGCCGCGCGGTATTATGCAAAGGGGCTTAAGATAGACAACCTAATGGAGGAGTTGTATCAGCGTCTAATGGCCTGCCATAAAAACCTCGGCAGGCATGCCGAGGCCGTAAAGGTCTACAACCTGTGCAGGGAGAACCTGGAAAAGCACCTCGGCATAAGCCCATCGGCGCGGACCGAGGCGCTTAAGGATGGGATATAGTCACGCCAGCATAAGCCATGCCTGCATCGCTCGCAAAATCTTCTTAAAAATCAAGTAACTAGGAATATTCCCAATCCGTAGACAATCTGTAGTCTTCCCCGTGTTACCTTTCATGAAAATAAAATGGGGTGGAGATGGATACCTTTATAGTCCGCATATACAGGCGCGACAAGGAAGGGATAGCCGGGCTTGTGGAGTCGGTAGAGGGTGGCGAGAAGAGGAATTTCAACGATATCGAAGGCCTGCTCGGGGTCCTGAAAATAGACATTGAAAACCTCAAACTCAAAAAAAACACCTCTCCGCCCAAGGCGTGACATATTTGCAGTTGAAATTCGTTTACATATAAACGCGCTCTCGCGCAAAGAATAAAAGAAATTCTAGAGGAGTTATGACATGGGAAAAGTGAAATTCTATTCTGTAATCCTGAGGCTTAAGGCGGCCCTGGTTGTTTTAGCCTGCCTTATCTTCGCCGTCCCCTCTCTGGCCGCAGCAAGAGGCGACGCGGCCAAGGCGGTAATGTCGGCAGGACAATATCACACAGTATCAATCAAGTCCGACGGCACGCTCTGGGCGTGGGGATACAATGAACAAGGCCAGCTCGGGGATGGGACGACCATCAACAAAACCTCGCCAGTGCAGATCGGGACGGACAACGATTGGGCCTCGGTCGCCACGGGAGACAATCATACCATAGCCCTCAAATCCGACGGCACACTCTGGGCGTGGGGGCTTAATTATTACGGTCAGTTGGGTGACGGGACGACCACCGATAAGTATGCCCCTGTACAAATAGGTGCTGGCAACAACTGGGCCTCGGTTGCCGCGGGAAGCGGTCATACCATAGCCCTAAAATCAGACGGCACGCTCTGGGCATGGGGACTCAATGGAAATGGCCAGCTCGGAGACGGGACGACCACCAACAAAACCTCGCCTGTGCAAATCGGGACGGACAACAACTGGGCGTCGGTCGAGGCGGAAGACACCCATACTATAGCGCTCAAATCAGACGGCACGCTCTGGGCGTGGGGATACAATGGATATGGCCTGCTCGGAGACGGGACAGACACCCAAAGGACTGCGCATGTGCAAATCGGGACGGACAACAATTGGGCCTCGGTCGCCGCAGGACATTTCCATACAAGCGCGCTTAAATCAGACGGCACGCTCTGGGCATGGGGACGTAATTTCTATGGCCAGCTCGGTGACGGGACGACCACCAACAAATATGCCCCTGTGCAAATAGGCGCTGACAACAACTGGGCCTCGGTCGCCACGGGAGACAATCATACCATAGCCCTCAAATCCGACGGCAGGCTCTGGGCATGGGGATACAATTACTACGGCCAGCTCGGAGACGGGACAACTGCTCAAAGGAATGCCCCCGTGGAGATTACGAATATCGGCACTGAGTGGGCCTCAATTGCCGCGGGATACTTCCATACAAGCGCACTTAAAGCAGACGGCACGCTCTGGGCGTGGGGAAGGAATTACTACGGCCAGCTCGGGGATGGGACGACCACCGATAAGTATCCCCCTGTGCAAATCGGGACGGACAACAAATGGGCCTCGGTCGCCGCGGGAGGCGCTCATACCATAGCTCTCAAATCAGACGGCACGCTCTGGGCGTGGGGGCGTAATGATTTTGGCCAGCTCGGAGACGGGACGACTACAAATAAGTATGCCCCTGTGCAAATCGGGACGGACAACGATTGGGCCTCGGTTGCCGTGGGAAACTATCATGCCATTGCGCTTAAATCAGACGGCACGCTCTGGGCGTGGGGGCGTAATGATTCTGGCCAGTTGGGTGACGGGACGACTACCGATAAGTATGCCCCTGTGCAAATCGGGACGGACAACGATTGGGCCTCGGTTGTCGCGGGGCACGAGCATGCCATAGCCCTCAAATCAGACGGCACGCTCTGGGCATGGGGACGGAATTTCGCTGGCCAGCTCGGGGACGGGACGACCATTGATAAAACCGCGCCAGTGCAGATCGGGACGGACAACAATTGGGTTTTGGTTGCTATTGGAGGCAATTCTAATATAGCGCTTAAATCAGACGGCACGCTCTGGGCATGGGGAGACGATAACTACGGCCAGCTCGGAGACGGAGACGAAACGACGATATACAGGTATGCCCCTGTGCAAATCGGGACGGACAATAAATGGGCCTCGGTCGCCACGGGAGGCGCTCATACCATAGCTCTCAAATCAGACGGCACGCTTTGGGCATGGGGGCGTAATGCCTATGGTCAGCTCGGGGACGGGACGACCACCAACAAATATGCCCCTGTACAAATAGGTGCCGACAACAACTGGGCCTCAGTTGCCGCGGGAGCCCAACATAGCATAGCCCTCAAATCCGACGGTACGCTCTGGGCATGGGGGCGTAACTCATCTGGCCAGCTCGGGGATGGGACAGGCATAGATAAAAATATACCTGTGCAGATAGGAGTCAATAACGCGCCTTCACTGTCTTACTCAGATGAGGCAGGCTTCGGCACGGACGGCCTGGCCCCAAATGCTGGCTCGCCTTCGATAACCTTCACTTACAAGGTGGTCTATTCCGATTCGGACAATAACGCGCCTTCATACATAAGGGCCTGCATAGACGGCTCATGCAATGAGATGAGCTTCGATACAGGCGCGGAAGCAGCCCTTCAGGACGGCAATTACGCCAATGGCGAGCAGTATGTATATACGGCGAGCCTTGCGGTCGGCTCCCACAATTACTACTTCGAGGCGTCTGACGGATTGAACCCGGTAAGTCTGCCTTCTTCGGGCGCTCTCTCTGGCCCAGCCGTAAGCGACCTTGCCATAACAACCGGGTCGCTTTCCGACGGGACGGTCGGCTCGTCCTACGGCCAGACGCTTACTGCAACCGGAGGGAGCGCACCATACGCCTGGAGCATCCCGGGCGGCGGCCTCCCGGCAGGACTTGCCTTGAACGCATCAACGGGTGAGATATCCGGCACTCCGACAGCCGCCGGGAGCTACGGATTCACTGTTGACTTGACCGACTCCGCTTCGTTCACTACCAGCCAGAGCCTCTCAATAACCATAAACTCCGGCAGCGATACCACCCCGCCGACTGCAACGGCTTCTGTCCCAGGCGGCACCTATGTCTCCGCCCAGAGCGTAACAATTTTTGCCGACGAGGCCGCGACCATATACTACACGACCGACGGCTCGACCCCGACGACCTCATCAAAATCCATACTGGCGGGCATGTCTATCCCGGTCAGTACTTCCATGACTCTCAAGTACTTTGCCGTGGACGGGGCAGGGAATGAGAGCGAGGTTGAGATACAGAACTATACGATCGCTGGCGGAGACGTATTGGCATGGGGACTCAATAGATATGGCCAGCTTGGAGATGGAACCACCACCAACAAGACCGCCCCAGTGCGGATAGGAACGGATGACAATTGGACCTCGGTTGCCGCTGGGACTGACCATACAACAGCTCTTAAATCAGACGGCACACTCTGGGCGTCGGGTTTGAACGCATGGGGCCAGCTCGGGGACGGGACGACAATCGACAGGTATTCTCCAGTGCAGATCGGAACGGATAACAGGTGGGCCTTGGTTGCCGCGGGAGTATATCATACTATAGCTCTTAAATCAGACGGCACACTCTGGGCGTGGGGTGGGAATGAGTGGGGCCAGCTCGGAGATGGGACAATCACCAACAGGCTCGCCCCTGTACAAGTTGGGACTGATAGCAAGTGGATCTCTGTTGCTGCTGGAGGCATTCATACAATAGCTCTCAAATCCGACGGCACGCTCTGGGCATGGGGAAACAGTGGATTTGGCCAGCTCGGAGACGGGACGACCACTTACAGGACCGCCCCTGTGCAAATCGGGACGGATAATAATTGGGCCTATGTTGCTGCAGGAGGCGATCATACTATAGCGCTAAAATCAGACGGTACGCTCTGGGCATGGGGAAACAATGGAACTGGCCAACTCGGAGATGAAACAACAACCAACAGGACTGCGCCTGTGCAAATCGGTATGGACAACAATTGGGCCTCGATTGCCGCGGGATACTATCATACAATAGCCCTTAAATCAGACGGTACGCTCTGGGCATGGGGGAACAATGGAACTGGCCAGCTCGGAGATGAAACAACAACGAACAGGACTGCGCCTGTGCAAATCGGTATGGACAACAATTGGGCCTCGATTGCCGCTGGATACGATCATACCATAGCCCTTAAATCGGATGGTACGCTCTGGACATGGGGTTGGAATTATTCTGGTGAGCTAGGTGACGGGACGACCACCGGCAGGACTTTTCCTGTGCAAGTTGGCGGGCTTGCGAGCGTGGTGTCTATTGCTGCTGGTGTTGCATCTCATTCACACGCTATTACCGAAATATCTGCTGACACCACCGCCCCTACAGCTTCCGTCACAATCAACGGCGGTGCTGCCTCGACCGGTTCAAGCAATATCAGCCTGATTTTGTCCTGCTCTGATGTGAGTGGCTGTTCACAGATGCGTTTCAGCAACAACGGCACAACATGGTCCTCGTGGGAGAGCTATGCAACGAGCAAGTCATGGACGCTTGTTGCCGGAGAGGGGACAAAGACCGTATACGCGCAGTTCAGGGACGCGGCAGGGAATGTGTCCTCAACTGTTTCCGACAGCATACAATATTCACCCGCCATTGATCTCATAGTAAGCGCCCTTAGCGGGCCAGCTAGCGCGGCAAATGGTACTGGCATATCGGTATCCGATATCGTGACGAACCAGGGCGCCGACGTTTCTGCCACATCCTACGTGAGGTTCTATCTTTCCACGGACGCGACCATAACGACCTCCGACCTGTACATCGGGAACAGGGCTGTTGATGCCCTTGGAGGAGGTGCTTCGAGCGGCGCGATTACGAGCTTTAACATACCCGCGACCGTGGTGCCAGGGAGCTACTACATAGGGGCTGTAGCCGACGCCACTAACACCAATCCGGAAACTGATGAGAACAACAACACGGCTGCCACACCCATAACCATAACGAGCGGCATAGACCTTATAGTGAGCGCCCTTGGCGGGCCGTTGAGCGCGGCGGGCGGGACCGGCATATCCGTGTCCGAGACCGTATCGAACCAGGGCTCCGGGACCTCGACCTCCTCGTACGTGAGGTTCTATCTTTCCACGGACGCGACCATAACGACCTCCGACCTGTACATAGGGAACAGGGCTGTGGATGCCCTTGGAGGAGGCGCGTCAGGCAGCGCGACTACTGCCCTGAATATCCCGGCTACCGTAACGCCCGGCAGCTATTACATAGGTGCGGTGGCCGACGCCACGAACACCAACCCCGAGTCTGATGAGAACAATAACATTGCCGTTACGCCGATAACTGTAACGAGCGGCATAGACCTCATAGTGAGCGCCCTTGGCGGGCCGTCGAGCGCCGCAATCGGGACGGGCGTGTCTGTGTCCAGCACCGTGACGAACCAGGGCTCCGGGACATCGAACTCGTCATATGTTAGGTTTTATCTCTCCACGGACGCGACCATAACGACCTCTGACGTATACATTGGCAACAGGTCGGTAGGTGGCCTTGGAGGAGGTACTTCGAGCGAGACTACGACGACGCTGAGCATACCCGCCACAATCGCGCCAGGTAGCTACTACATAGGGGCTGTGGCCGACGCCACGAACACGAACCCGGAGTCTGATGAGAACAACAACACGGCTGCCACACCCATAACCATAACGAGCGGCATAGACCTGGTCATTAGCGCCCTGAGCGGGCCGTCGAGCGCCGTGACCGGAAGGGGCATGTCGGTGTCCAGTTCAGTAAGAAACCAGGGCTCCGGGACATCGAACACGTCATACGTGAGATTTTATCTCTCCACGGACGCTACCATAGCGACCTCTGACGTATACATCGGCAACAGGTCGGTAGGGGGCCTTGGAGGAGGTGTTACGAACGGCGCGACAACTAACCTGAATATCCCTGCTACCATAGCGCCCGGTAGCTACTACATAGGCGCTGTGGCCGACGCCACGAACACCAATCCCGAGAGTAACGAGGCTAACAACACGGCCGCCACGCCGATTACAATAACTAGCGGCATAGATTTTGTGGTGAGCGCCCTGAGCGGGCCGTCGAGCGCCGTGAGGGGGACGGGCATGTCGGTGTCCAGCACAGTAACGAACCAGGGACCAGGAACCTCGGTCAAGTCTTACGTGAGGTTCTATATCTCCACGGACGCGACCATAACCAAGGCCGACGTCTATATTGGATACAGGTCGGTAGGGGCCCTTGGAGGAGGCGCGTCGAGCGGCGCTACGACTACGCTGACCATACCTGCCACAATCGCACCCGGAAGCTACTACATAGGTGCGGTGTCCGACGCCACTAACACCAACCCCGAGAGTAACGAGGGCAACAACACGGCTGCTACACCGATAACGATACAATAAAGGTAGGTTTGGAACGGGGCGGAGCCGGTCATGGATTTCACCCGATTTTGTAGACAGCCACTCTTTGCCTTAAGAAGCCATCTTGAATCATATGGGCTGACATGCCCGAGGTGGCTATGCCGCTGGGTCCTATTGTAAAAAAAGTCTATGTAGTCGAAGAGGTCGGTTTTTACCTCTTCCCTGGTCGGTAGATTCCTACACAACGCGTTCCTTGTTCAAGCTGCTGAAGAAAGACTCTGCCATGGCATTGTCATAGCAGTTGCCCCTGTAGCTCATGCTTGGTTACCATGCCATGCACTCCTGCAGGACCTCACCCTGTCGTCGTTGCCGTATTAAGAGCCTGTCTGAGTGTACGATCACCGAGTTTTTGCCACACTGACGCAAAATTGCTATAAAAAGCGCGTCAAGGGCCAGCTCCCTTGGGTGGCTTCATCGACCACCACACCAGCATCCTGGAGAGCAGGTCTATAACGACCGCCAGATAAAATCTCCCCTCATATGACCTGATTATATGATATCGATAACCAGATCTCGTTCGGGTACATATCTGGTGGCTGGTAATTTGTATAACAATTAAATTTCAAAGAAAAAAAAGGTTACGAAAAATCTCGTAACCATTTGATTTAAATGGCGCGCCTGGAGGGATTCGAACCCCCGGCCCACTGCTTAGAAGGCAGTTGCTCTATCCGACTGAGCTACAGGCGCAATCGATGGGATGAAAGTGCGGTTTAGGTTGAAATTGGTCGGGGCGAGAGGATTCGAACCTCCGGCCCTCTGCTCCCAAAGCAGATGCGCTACCAGGCTGCGCTACGCCCCGAATAAGCCGTTTTTAAAGGCCTTTCGGCCTGATTTCCCCGGCAAACTTTAATTTTTACCACGGATAAGTCTTGATTTGCAAGGCCTTTAACCGTCCCCCGCTCCCGTTCGGCTGCCCGTGGCCGCCTCCAAACGAAAAAAGGCCGGGTCGCCTGCCCCGGCCTCTCCCAAACCATATTAAAAAGATTGCTAACCCGCCATGCCCTTTATCTGGCTTATTACGGCCTTAATCTCATCGTCGCTAAGGGTCTGCTTCGGCATCCCTATCGCGAACTCCTTATATTTTTTATCAGCGCCGTTACGCCCCTCCTTGATGACCTTTGCAATCTCTTCCTCCGCGCTGTTCTTTACGAACGCGTTCCCCTTGAAGGCGGGGGCCATCGCGGTGCCCTGCCCCTCAGCGCCGTGGCAGGTGGAACACTTCGACTTGAATACCGAGCCCCCGTCAGCGGCAAAGGAAACGGAGCCTGCGGTTATCGCTACTGCGGCGGCGAGACCTAATCCGAATAGTCTTTTCATTATGCTTCCTCCTTTTGGGTTCTCTGGCGCCCGCCCTTCGGGGCCTAAGGCTGCGTACGATGGCAGGCAACAGGATTTTTTGCAGGCTGCTGAAAAAGCCCCATCTGCTGTGTCGTCTTCAAAGCTCGTCACTGCGACGTACTATAAAAGTACGCCTCATTCCTCACTTTTCGACTCCTTGCATCTGGAGCTTTTTGAGCAGCCTGAATGTGATTTTGAGTTTTTCGGCGACTTGTTAGAATTTAAGTATACTGCAATTTTTCCGGGGCGCTATCCGGCACCGGTATTTATTTCAGGCGGTCTGAATGACCGGACCCCTATCCCGATTGAAACCCCTGTTTTTTGAAGGTTTTTCTCCCAGGCATGGGATTATCCACGGTTTTTGGCGATAGCAGAGGGCGGGTTGAGTCCCGGTCCTCTTTTTATGCGCTCAGGCCCGTTCCAGAATTCCTCTTGACAGGGCAGGCGTATTTGTATACTGTATACAATGAAAATTGTCCGGCCGTCTGGCCGGAGGGCATGGCGGGGCTCCTTAATAGAAAGCCGGATTTTAAACCTGAGTAATATTATTCCCATTCGGCATTGGCACTGTTGTTTCCGGTTTCTTGGCCTTCCAAGGCCCAACCCGCCCGAAAAATCATTTTAGCTTGAAAAACCGGGGGCTTTTTCGACCTGAATACAAGCGTTTTTCGCCACGGCCCCCTGATCTTGATTGAGGGGGCCTGGGCCTTGTCCGGCTGAAATTGAGCATACCCGAGGTATTCGGGATGCAATCGAACCTATAAAGCTTCCTTTTGTGCCGAAGGTCCCCCAGAGTCCCAAGGCCCTTTCGCGGGGAGTTTTCGAATAAGGAGGTCGGATGGCCCGGAAAAAGATTACGGTTATAGGCGCTGGACACGTGGGCGCCACAACGGCCCTGTGGGTCGCCACAAAGGAGCTCGGGGACGTGGTGCTCCTCGACATTGTCGAGGGCACGCCGCAGGGCAAGTCCCTCGACCTCATGGAAGCCGCTCCCATCGAGTGCTTCGACTCGAACGTCACGGGCACGAACGACTACAAGGACACCGCCGGCTCGGACGTCATTATAATCACCGCAGGCATCCCCAGGAAGCCCGGCATGAGCAGGTCCGACCTCATCAACACAAATGTCGGCATCTTGAAAAGCGTCATAGAAAACGCGGTCAAATACTCGCCGAACGCGCATCTCCTCATTGTAACAAACCCCCTCGATGTAATGGTATACGCGGCATGGAAGCTATCAGGCTTTCCGCCTGAGAGGATAATGGGCCTCTCCGGAGCGCTCGACGGCTCGCGCATGAGGTCGTTTATCGCGATGGAGCTCGGCGTATCCATGCAGGACGTTCACGCGATGGTCATAGGCGGCCATGCCGACGAGATGGTGCCGCTTAAGAGATACGCGACCGTCTCCGGCATACCAGTCACCCAGCTCATTTCGGCGGACAGGCTCTCCTCCATAATGGAGAGGACCAAGAAGGCGGGCGGAGAGATAGTCGGGCTCCTCAAGACGGGTAGCGCCTACTACGCCCCGTCGGCCGCAGTCGCCGAAATGTGCGAGGCCATAATAAAGGACAAGAAGCGCGTAATGCCCTGCGCCGCGTACCTTTCCGGGCAGTACGGGGTCGACGGCATATTCATCGGCGTGCCGGTGGTAGTGGGCTCGGGCGGCGCGGAGCGGATAATTGAGATAGAGCTCGACGGCAACGAGAAGAAGGCCTTTGATGATTCGGTTTCCGCTGTCCAGGGGCTTATAAAGGACCTGCAGATAGGGAAGTAGCAGGTAGCTGAAAAACTCGAAATTTCATGCAGGCTGGTAGGAAAGGGTTTCGGATTTGAGACAGGTTTCAACAAAGGACATCACGGACAAGGTCAGGGATCTCTGCATAAGCGCGGCCTGCGACCTCGAGCCCGATATGGCATCGGCCCTCCGGGCCGCCCGCGAGAAAGAGGAGTCGCCCCTCGGCAAAGAGGTGCTCGGCCAGATAATCGAGAACTTCGAGATAGCCGGGGCCGAAGGCCTCCCAATGTGCCAGGATACGGGCATATCGGTCTTCTTCGTAGAGCTGGGAAGGGATGTCGCACTTGACGGGCCGCTTTACGATGCCGTAAACGAAGGCGTGCGCAGGGGCTATAAAGACGGCTTTTTGCGGAAGTCGGTTTGCCACCCCCTTAAGAGGATAAATACCGGAGACAACACTCCGGCAATCGTCCACACCTCGATAGTGGAAGGGGACAAGGTCAAGATAAAGATAGCCCCCAAGGGCGCGGGCAGCGAAAATATGAGCAGGCTTAAGATGCTCAAGCCCGCCGAAGGGGTCGAAGGCATAAAGGCATTCGTGGTCGAGACCGTTAGGGAAGCTGGCGGAAACCCCTGCCCGCCGATCGTCCTAGGCGTAGGCATAGGCGGGAGCTTCGAGAAATGCGCGATACTCGCCAAGAAGGCACTTTTGAGGCCGGTCGGCACGCAGAACCCGGACCCGGACCTCGTTCAGCTTGAGGCGGACCTCCTTAAGATGATAAACGACCTCGGCATTGGCCCAATGGGCTTCGGCGGCAGGACCACGGCCCTCGCCGTGCATATAGAGGCGCATCCCTGCCACATAGCGAGCCTACCTGTGGCCGTGAACATTCAGTGCCACGCCGGAAGGCACAAGGAAGCGGTGATCTGATGTCAGAGCCTGTAAGGATATCCGCACCTCTCTCCGACGAGATAGTCGGGAAGCTCAGGGCAGGCGACAAGGTCCTCATATCCGGGGTCCTCTACACTGCCAGGGATGCCGCGCACAAGAGGCTTATAGAGCTTCTTGACGCCGGGAAGGAACTGCCCTTCGACATAAAGGGCCAGATAATCTATTATGTCGGCCCCACGCCCGAGAGGCCGGGGCAGGTCATCGGCTCTGCGGGGCCCACGACCAGCGGCAGGATGGACGCCTACACCCCGAGGCTCATCGAGCTGGGCCTGAAGGGCATGGTAGGGAAGGGCGCCAGGAGCAAAGAGGTGCTCGATTCCATTAGGAAGCACAAGGCAGTCTATATGGCTGCCGTCGGCGGCGCGGCCGCCCTCATAAGGCGCTCCATAAAGAAAGCTGAGATAGTCGCTTACGAGGACCTCGGGCCCGAGGCCATAAGAAGGCTCGAGGTGGTCGATTTCCCCGCGATAGTGGTGAACGACGCCGAGGGAGGAGACCTCTTCCTCCAGGGCGTTCAAAAGTACAGGAGAGTCTCTTGAAGATATCTCTTTCCAATGCCGACGTCCAGAGCAAGGGTGTTGCGAGGGTCGAGCGCCTTAGCGGCGAGGACCTCAAAAAGTGCTACCAGTGCGGGAACTGCTCTGCCGGGTGCCCGGTCTCCTATAAGATGGAGATACCCCCGACCAGGGTGATGAGGATGCTCCAGCTCGGAAAGCTTGACGAGGTGAAGGCGGCCAACTCGATGTGGCTCTGCGTAGGGTGCCTCCAGTGCTATTCGAGGTGCCCGAAGGGCTGCAGCGTGGCGGCGGTATTGGAGGCCATGAGGCAGGACGCCTTAAGGGAAGGCGGTGACAGGGTGGAGGTAAAGGACCTCCCGATGCCGCTACTCAAGAAGGCGCCGCAGCAGGCTATTGTCTGCGGATTCAGGAAGTTCGTGAGCTGAGTGCGTCATGCAAGGAAACTATCCGTCTGCTATGTCAGGGCTGCGGGCTTGAATCCTCACATACAGGAAAGTATGCTGCGGTTCAATCCCTTGCCCTTCCTCGCATCCGGACGTTTCAAGCGCGAAGGCAAGTAAAACAATTAAGTTTTCAGATGGTCCTTATGAAGATACCTTATTATCCCGGTTGTACATTAAACACGGTCGCCAAGCAGTTCGACTCCTCCGCACGGGACTCCGCCCTTGCGGTAGGCTTCGAAATGGCCGAGCTCAAGCAGTGGAACTGCTGCGGCGCGACATTCCCGCTCGCCCCTGATAACCTCATGGGCCTCACCGCCCCGGCAAAGGTCCTCTCCGGGGCGCGGAAGGAAGGCGACACGCTCACGACCCTCTGCTCGGTCTGCTATAACGTCCTTAAGCGGACGAACAAGGTCCTGAAGGACAGCAGGGAGAAGAGGGGAGTCGTAAACGGCTTCATAGAAGAGGAATACGACGGGAGCCTCAACGTCCTCCATTACCTCGAAGTGCTCCGCGACCGTGTGGGCTTTGACAAGGTGAAAGAGGCGGTAAAGAGGCCCTTGAAGGGCATAAAGGCCGGGGCCTATTACGGCTGCATGCTCCTTCGTCCCTTTGAGGACATGGGCATAGACAACGCCGAGAGGCCGACCATATTCGAGGACTTGCTTAAGGCCCTCGGGGCCGAACCTGTCGAATTCCCTAACAGGATAGAATGCTGCGGCGCGCACCTCGCCATGAACGACGAAGAGGTAGTCACTCGCCTTTCCGGGGCGGTAATCGATTCGGCTGCGGGCATGGGCGCGGAGCTTATAGTAACGAGCTGCCCCCTCTGCCAGTACAACCTCGAGAAGAGCCGCGGCGCGGCCGCAAGCAATGGAGTGCCCGTAATATACTTCACCCAGGCGCTGGGCCTTGCCCTCGGCCAGGAGATCGAAACCCTCGGGTTAGAGAAGAACGCAACTGACGTAATGCCGCTTCTCAAGAAGAAGGGGATAGTTTAGGTCCGGTCATTGCGAGGCTGGCGAAGCCAGCCGAAGCAATCTCATGAATGAAGCAAAGACAGAAGCTGTAGAGTGGTTTTCAACTGAAGTGTCTTTAGTTATAGTTACCTGAGGGTCCTCTTATGCCGAGAATCGGAGTCTTCGTCTGCCAGTGCGGGAATAACATAGCCGCTACCGTCGACACCAAAAAGGTCGCCGAGGAGATGGCCAAGATCCCCGGTGTCGTCTACACCTGCGACTACAAGTTCATGTGCTCCTCCCCCGGGCAGGAGACCCTCAAGCAGGCCATCAAGGAAAATAACCTCGACGGCATTATCGTCTCGGCCTGCTCTCCGCACATGCACGAGAAGACCTTCAGAAAGGCCTCCGAGGCAGCTGGCCTCAATCCCTACCAGTGCGAGATAACCAATATCCGCGAGCAGTGCTCTTGGGTCCACCACGACAAGACCAAGGCGACCGGCACTGTAAAGTCCATCGACCTTACCAGGATGACCATACAGAGGCTCAAGAAGAACCAGCCTCTGAAAAAGATAAAGATACCCGTAAAGAAAAAGGCGCTCGTCATAGGCGGCGGCATCGCGGGCATCCAGGCGGCCCTGGACATAGCGGAGGGCGGAAGGGAAGTCATACTCGTCGAAAAGGAGCCGTCCATCGGCGGCAACATGGCGAGGCTTTCCGAGACCTTCCCCACGATGGACTGCTCGCAGTGCATCCTTACGCCCAAGATGGTCGAGGCCGAGCTTAACGAGAACATAACCCTCTACACCTATTCCGAGGTCGAGAAGGTCGACGGCTACATCGGCAACTTCACCGTGACCATAAGAAGGAAGTCCAAGTACGTCGACGAGGAGCGCTGCACCGGCTGCGGCGAGTGCACGGAGAAGTGCCCGTTCAAGGTGGAAAGCGCATTCGAGCTGGGCTTGAATAAAAGGAAGGTCATCTACACGCCCTTCCCGCAGTCCGTGCCCAACATCCCCGTCATCGACGCGCCGAACTGCCCAAAGATACAGAAGGACAAGTGCGGCGCATGCGCCATAGTCTGCGGCCCCAAGTGCATTGACTTCAAGATGGAAGACAAGCTCGTGACCGAAGAGGTCGGGGCCATAGTGGTGGCCACGGGCTACCAGCTCATGCCGAACGGGCGCTTCGGGGAATACGGATACGGCAGGATAAGGGACGTCATAAGCGGGCTACAGTTCGAAAGGCTCGCGTCGTCTTCCGGCCCGACCGGGGGCGAGATACGGAGGCCCTCGGACGGCAAGGTCCCGGAAAGCGTCGTCTTCATCCAGTGCGTTGGGTCGAGGGACGAGAAAAAGGGCGTTTCCTACTGCTCGAAGATATGCTGCATGTACACGGCCAAGCACACCAAGCTTTATTCGCACAAGGTGCACGGCGGCCAGGCTTACGTCTTCTACATGGACATACGTTCCGGAGGCAAGCGGTACGAGGAGTTCGTAAGGGGCGCGATAGAGCACGACGGCGCCATGTACCTCCGGGGCAGGGTCTCCAGGGTATACGAGAGAGACGGAAAGGTCATAGTCCAGGGCGCGGACACACTTAGCGGCTCGCAGGTGGAGATAGAGGCCGACATGGTCGTCCTCGCTACCGCCATCGTATCGAGGGAGGGCGCGGACGGGCTTGCCCAGAGGCTCGGCATAGGCTATGACAAGCACAAGTTCTATAACGAGTACCACCCGAAGTTGAAGCCCGTGGAGACGGTCACCGCCGGCATATACCTTGCCGGCTCATGCATGGGCCCAATGGACATACCCGATTCTGTCGCGCAGGGTAGCGCTGCCGCAAGCAAGGTCTTGGCGCTCTTCTCAGCCGACGAGATGGCAAGGGAGCCCATAACCTCGGTTGTAAACAAGACGACCTGCAATGCCTGCTGGGACTGCCTGACAGCCTGCCCCTACACGGCAATCGAGAGGGATGCCATAAAGGACCGGAAGGGCAACATAGTGAAGTGGGTCGCGAAGGTGAACGACGGCGTCTGCCAGGGCTGCGGAGTTTGCGTGGCGGCCTGCAGGTCGAAATCCATAGACTTGAAGGGCTATACGGACGAGCAGGTGTTTGCGGCCATAAACGCGTTTTAAGGGGGTGCCGCCCCTAAACGCCCGTCTGCGTTGTCAGGGCATTTATGAGCGGCACCGGACAGACAGATAAAAGGAAGTCAGTAAATGAGCGCACATCTCGATAAAGAAGATACCCAGGCCGCTTCAGGCTCCTTTGAGCCGAAGATAATGGCCTTTGTCTGCAACTGGTGCACCTACGCGGGCGCCGACCTTGCGGGCACTAGCAGGATGGAGTACAGGCCGAACGTGAGGATAATAAAGCTCCCCTGCACCGGGAGGATAGACCCGCTTTTCATCCTCAAGGCTTTCGAGAACGGGGCCGACGGCGTGCTCGTCTCCGGCTGCCATCCGGGCGACTGCCATTACACGACCGGCAACTACCACGCCCGGAGGCGCTGGATAGGCTTCAAGAGCCTTATGGAGTTCGCTGGAATAGACATGAGGAGGCTCCATTTCTCGTGGGTCTCGGCCTCCGAGGCCATCAAATGGGTGGACCTCATAAATAAGGTTACAGACGAGGTAAAGGCCCTCGGCCCCTTCATGGAGTACAAGGGGCTGAAGGAAAACGAACTCGAATAAGACAGGCGGCGGAATGGGAACCGAGATATCGGTAAGCGCGGTGCTCATCGAGCGCGAGGACGGCACTTACAGGGCCAACTGCCCGGAGCTCGACGTCGAATCCGAGGGAGAAAGCTCCGAGGAGGCCTTCGAGAACCTCAAGGCCGCCGTCCAGATTCACGTGAGAAAGGCCGGGGCAGAGGGGCTAAAGCAGGTAAAATGCTTCAAGTTCAAGGTCTCCCTCGATTAGGGGCCTTGGCTTAACCGGAATGGCAGAGGCGGTGGAGATGCCTCATAAGAAATTGGACAGAAGGCGCACTTGATGGAAAACATATTAAGGCAGAAGGCTAAAGAGCTACTTACCTCGGGCGAGGTAAAGGTCGTAATCGGCTACGGTTGGAACAGGACCAAAACGAGGACCACCCCGGTATTCATAACCGACCCGGTTGACGCGGACCAGCTCGTCTGGAACCCCCTTTGCGTAAATAACCTCTCGGTCTATCTTACGCGGAAGTTCAAGGACATCCAGGCCCTCGGAAAACCAGCGATAGTGGCCAAGGGCTGCGATATAAGGAACATTGCCGTCCTCATATCAGAGGCGCAGATCAAGCGCGAGGACGTCTATATAGTCGGCATGACGTGCCAGGGGGTCGTCTACAAGCAGGACCTCTGGCAGGGGGAATTGAAACCCAACATAATGCCGACCAAGTGCCACAACTGCGACGTTAGGAATCCGCACCTTTCGGACTTCGTCGTGGGGGATAAAGTCGATTTCGCGCCGCCCGAAGAGCCCACGGGCATGGTATTTGACAAGATAAAGGACCTCGACTCCAAATCCTCCTCCGAAAGGTGGACCTTCTGGATAAACGAGTTCTCGAGGTGCATAAAATGCTACGCCTGCAGGCAGGTCTGCTCGCTCTGCTATTGCGAGAGGTGCATAACCGAGAAGAACATGCCCCAGTGGATAGAGACCTCGGCCCATCCAAGGGGGAACCTCTCGTGGAACCTCATAAGGGCCATGCACCTTACGGGCAGGTGCACCTTCTGCGGGGAGTGCGAGAGGGCGTGCCCGGTGAACATTCCCTTGAACCTGATGAACCAGAAGATGATAATGGTCGTCAAGGACGCGTTTGACTTCAAATCCGGCTACGACGAAAAGGCGCATCCGCCGATGATAGTCTTTAGCCCTGACGACAAGGAAAACTTCATCAAATGACCCTGCCCGCTACGCGGGCGGATGAAAACGGTATCTATGGCTGACAAGACTCTTAAAAAGGAAGACCTCGGAAAGCTGATCGACTCTGTAAGGGCTAAGGGCGGAAGGTTCGTCGCGCCAGCTCTCGTTACGCGCCAGGTCGTATTCAGGAGCGTCAAATCCGCCGAGGAGGTCGCGACCGACTACATCCTCGCAAGGAACTCCTTCAAGGAGTTCCTCTTCCCGCAGACCGAGGTCATAGCCGAGTTCTCGATGAACAAAAACACGGTTAATCTCAAAGGCGTCGAGGTCAACGCGCCGGACACCGTCGTATTCGGAGCGAGGCCGTGCGAGGCCGCGAGCCTTAAGGGCTTGAGGACCCTTTTCACATGGGACTTCGTGGACGAGTTCTACACGAAGAGGGAAGACAGGACGGTAGTCATAACCGTCGGCTGCACTAGCGGCGACGAGGCCTGCTTCTGCACGACCGTCGAGCTCTCTCCGGACTCGACGGAAGGCGCTGACGTATATCTCAGGGAGACCGAGGACAACGGGTATACCGTAACCGGTTTGACTGATAAGGGGAAGAAGTTCCTTGATACCCATGCCGACGTTTTCACCTCCGGCGCGGCAAAAGAGAAGCCCCTTTTCAAGCCGGAGAAGGTCCCTGACGTGGATTTAAGGAAGGTCTCCGAGAGGCTCAAGGACACGGCCCATTACGACGACCCTGTCTGGACGAAGCTCACCATGAAGTGCATCGGCTGCGGGGCCTGTACTTTCGTTTGCCCCACCTGCAGGTGTTTCGACATAACCGACGAGGGCACGGCCTTCGAGGGCGAGAGGAGAAAGAACTGGGACTCCTGCCAGTACGACTCCTTCACTCTGCACGCTAGCGGCCACAACCCCAGGGAGCACCAGCCCCAGAGGTGGAGGAACCGCTTCATGTGCAAGTTCAACTTCTACCCCGAGAAGTTTTCGTCAAAGGGGTGCGTGGGCTGCGGCCGCTGCATTAGGGTGTGCCCGGTGAGGCTGGATATAACCGAGGTCATGCAGGAGTTCTCTAAATAGCTCGTTTGCCCATAAAGCACCTGTCTGCGTGTCAGGACGGCGGGCTTGAATCCTCACATACCAAAATAGTATGCTGCGGTTCAATCCCTTGTCCTTCCTGGTATCCAGGCGCTTTATGAGCAAACAGGAACGCAAGAAAATATAAAAAAAACGGACGAGAATCACTGCCTTATGAATAACATTTATCTTCCGCAGCTTGCGAAAATAGAGGAAATAAGGGACGAAGCCCCGGATGTGCGGAGCTTCAAGCTCGTTTTCGAGGACCCCGCTGTCCGCGACTCGTTCGAGTTCAAGACCGGCCAGTTCGGCCTCTACTCGGCCTTCGGCCTCGGCGAATCGACCTTCTGCATAGCTTCTTCGCCTACGAGGAAGGGCTTCATACAGTGCACCTTCAGGCGCACCGGGCGCGTGACCGGCGGCCTTGCCCAGCTCTCGGTAGGCGACACGATGGGTTTCAGGGGCCCCTACGGCAACTGGTTCCCGGTTGACGACTGGAAGGGGAAGGACATCGTATTCATAGCCGGAGGCATAGGGCTTCCGCCGGTCCGCTCTGTCATATGGAACGTACTTGACCGCAGGCAGGACTTCGGCAATATCACTATAGTGTACGGGGCCCGGACGGTAGCGGACCTCGTCTACAAGGACGAATTGAAGGGCTGGGACGAGAGGGACGACGTAACGCTCGTGCAGACCGTGGACCCGGGCGGGGAGACCCCGGAATGGAAGGGCAAGGTCGGGTTCGTGCCGACGGTCCTCGAAGAGGCCGCGCCTTCGGCGAAGAACGCCGTGGCGGTCACCTGCGGTCCTCCGATAATGATAAAGTTCGTCCTCAATTCGCTTCTCAAGCTCGGCTTCGACGAGGGAAGCGTTTATACTACATTAGAGAACAAGATGAAGTGCGGCGTCGGCAAGTGCGGCAGGTGCAACGTTGGCGACGTCTACGTCTGCAAGGAAGGCCCGGTTTACACGGCCGCCGAGATAAAGAGGATGTACAACGATTTCTAATCCAGTTAATTTAATGCAGGAGCCCGGAGAATAAGCCATGGCAGACGATAACAAAAGGACCGCGACCTTAGCTACCGGCGACAGGACCATACCGCCGAAGGACGCGAAGATGATCCCCATATACATAATGGGCAGGGAGTACCAGGTCCCCGAGACCCTGACCATAATGAAAGCCATAGAGTACGCCGGGTACTCATATGTAAGGGGGTGCGGGTGCAGGGGCGGCATATGCGGCGCGTGCGGCACTTTTTACAGGTTCCTGGGCGACTACAGGCTCCGCTCCGGGCTAGCCTGCCAGACCGTGGCCGAGCCGAACATGGTCATAATGCAGCTCCCGTTCTTCCCGGCGAACAGGCCGGGCTACGAGATAGACAAGGTGAGCGGCAACCCGCACGAGGAACTGAGGGCGCTCTACCCCGAGGTCTTCAAGTGCGTGGGATGCGGCACATGCACAAGGACCTGCCCCATGGACATAGACGTCATGGACTACATCGCGCTCATGAAGAGGGGCGACCTTAAAGGAGCGGCGCACAAGAGCTTCGATTGCGTCATGTGCGGCCTCTGCGCCTCGCGCTGCCCGGCCCAGATATCGCAGTTCAACGCGGCCATGTTCGTAAGGAGGGTCTTCGGCAAATATATGCTCCCGGCGGCAGGGCACCTCGCGAAGAGGGTCGAGGAGGTCAAGGGCGGCAAATACGAGGGCTCGCTGAAGGAGCTGACCGCCATGAAGCAGGACGACGTGAAGAAGCTCTACGTCGAGCGCGAGAGGGAGCCGGACCTCGCGGAATCCGGCAAGTGGATGCCCAAGGATACGAGCAAGCTTTAGACGGCGACTTCCCGTGAGCGGGATGCGCGCTTAACGATATTTTCTGGAAAGGCAAACGGGCCGCCCGAGGCGGACCCTACGGAGGAAAGATGAGCGGATATACCACAGCTCTCAACGAACTCATAAAGAAGGTGGAGGCCACCAGGCCCGCCAGGGTCGAGAAGGCCAGGAAGGGAGATCACTTCCCGGCCCTCACCATGGAGCAGCGGCAGGAGTGGCTGAGGAAGTACCACCCGGACTATAAAAACGACGGAAGGCGGCCGGTCGAGGTCGGGCCCAACAAGGGCACCGTATACCCGGAAGAGGTCTCCACGCTCCTCGAATCCAAAAGCAGGCTCGATACGAAGGCAGTGGACCTTAAAAGGGTCGACTTCGATACCGACCTCCTTGTCATAGGCGCCGGCGGCGCGGGAACGGCCGCCGCTCTCGCCGCCGAGGAGGCCGGGCTTAATGTCCTCGTTTCGACCAAGCTCCGCCACGGCGACTCCAACACCGTAATGGCCGAGGGCGGCATCCAGGGGGCCGACCAGGAGGGCGACTCCCCGTATTTCCATTACCTCGACGTAATCGGCGGCGGGCATTTCTCGAACCAGCCTGAGCTGGTCGCGGCCCTCACGAACGACGCGCCGCTCATCATCCACTGGTTAGAGAGCCTGGGCATGATGTTCGACAAGCACCCGGACGGCAGGATGAAGGTAAGGCACGGCGGCGGCACCTGCAGGAAGAGGATGCACTCGGCCGGCGACATGACCGGCGCCGAGATAATGAGGGTCTTGCGCGACGAGGCCCGGAACAGGACCGGGAAGATAAAGATACTCGAGTTCACGCCGGCAGTCGAGCTTATCCTCGACGACAAGGGCAATGCGGCCGGGGCGGTCCTCTACAATCTCGAGACAAAGGAATATTATGTAGCCAGGGCCAAGGCCGTGGTCGTAGCGACCGGCGGCTTCGGCAGGCTACACATACAGGGCTTCCCCACCACCAACCACTACGGCGCGACCGCCGACGGGGTCGTCATGGCCTACAGGGCCGGGGTCGCCCTCCAGGACCTGGACTCGACCCAGTACCACCCGACCGGCGCCATATTCCCGGAGCAGAACGTGGGGCTCCTCATTACGGAGAAGGTCAGGGGCCTGGGAGCCCAGCTCCTTAACATCGAGGGCGAGCAGTTTTGCTTCCCGCTCGAGCCGAGGGACGTCGAGAGCGCCTGCGTCATAAGGGAGTGCATGGAGATCGGGAAGGGCATAATCACGCCGACCGGCAGGCACGGCGTATGGCTGGACTCCCCCATGATCGATATGCTCCACGGCGAGGGGACGGTAAGGAAAGAGCTCCCGGCCAAGTTCATACAGTTCAAGAGGTACGACATAGACATAAGCAAGGTGCCGATGCTCATATATCCGACGCTCCATTACCAGAACGGCGGGATAAAGATAAACGAGTGGGCGGAGACGAGCGTAAAGGGCCTCTTCAGCGCGGGCGAGACCGCGGGAGGGGTCCACGGCAGGAACCGCCTCATGGGGAACTCGCTCCTCGACGTGCTGGTATTCGGCAGAAGGGCGGGCTTGAGGGCCATAGAACATGTCAAGTCCTCAAAAGCTGCGGGCAAGCTCTCGCTCGGTCACGTCGAGAAGTTCAATAAGGAGATCGAAAAGGCGGGCATAGACAACGGCATACAGAGCCCGCTCATACTCCCGAACTACGCGCCCGACCATGTAAGGGCCAGGCAGATAGGGTAAGGCAACCCTCTAAAAACTGACCTTTTCCCCGGACTCTGGGTGGTTACGGGAAAAGCGGGGAAAATCTCTGATTTTTAGAAGTCGCTTTCGGTGATTTGCAGGTATGCTGAGGCCGGTAAAAACCGGCCCGTATCAAGCGGGCAATGCTTGCCCGCTTGAGTTTTTTTTGGTATAAACACTTTTCCGCGACGGACACCGCCGCTTCTAAAATGGAAGGGCGGACGGTGTGATGAGCAAAACAGGAAAACGAATCAGCTTGCTGAAAAACTGAAGGCTGCTCAAAAAGATCCAGATGCGAGGCCCTGTTGGAACAGGGGAGCGAGGAATGAGGCGTACTTTTCGTGTACGCCGGAGTGCCAAGCGACGAAGATAACGAAGCAGATGGGCTTTTCAGCAGCCGGACAGAAATCTCTGGAGGTCGGCTTAGATGAACATTCACGAGTACCAGGCAAAGCAGATACTCGCCAAATATGGGGTCGCCGTGCCGAAGGGGAAGATAGCTTTCACTCCGGCCGAGGCCGAGGAAGCCGCCCGCGAGTTCATCGCCGAGAAGGGCGTATGTGTCGTGAAGGCCCAGATACACGCCGGGGGCAGGGGCAAGGCCGGCGGCGTCAAGCTCGCAAAGTCTAAAGAGGAAGCGGCCAAGATCGCCGAAGAGCTCCTGGGGAAGGTGCTGGTCACCCACCAGACCGGCCCGGCGGGCAAGGAAGTGAAAAAGGTATACGTTGAGGAAGGGTGCCAGATAGCGAGGGAGCTCTACCTGGGCCTCGTCGTGGACAGGTCCACCCAGAAGGTCGTCATCATGGCGTCAACCGAGGGCGGGGTGGAGATAGAAGAGGTCGCGGAGAAGACGCCGGAGAAGATATTGAAGGAGCTCGTTGACCCTGCCGTGGGGCTCATACCCTTCCAGGGACGGAAGCTCGCATTCGGACTCGGCATAGACAAGGCGCTTGCCGGGAAGGCCGTGAAGTTCATGACCGGCCTCTACAACGCCTTTGTCGCCTCGGACTGCTCCATGGCTGAAATAAACCCGCTCGTAATAACAAAGGACGGCGACATAATAGCGCTCGACGCCAAGATGTCCTTTGACGACAACGCGCTATTCAGGCACAAGGACATAGAGGGCATGAGGGACCTGGACGAGGAAGACCCCAAGGAGGTCGCGGCGTCGAGGTTCAACCTCAATTACGTCACCCTTGACGGCAATATAGGCTGCATGGTGAACGGCGCTGGTTTAGCCATGGCCACGATGGACATGATAAAGCTCTCGGGCGGCAGTCCCGCTAACTTCCTGGACGTGGGCGGCGGCGCCAACAAGGACCAGGTCACCGCGGCCTTCAAGCTCATAACCTCGGACCCGAACGTAAAGGGCGTGCTGGTAAACATATTCGGCGGCATCATGAGGTGCGACATAATCGCCGAGGGCATTATGGCCGCCGCAAAGGAAGTGGGCCTGAAGGTGCCGCTCGTGGTGAGGCTCCAGGGCACGAACGTCGAGCAGGGGAGGAAGCTCCTGGCCGGCTCGGGCCTCAATATAATAACAGCCGAGAACATGGACGAGGCAGCGGAAAAGGCCGTGGCGGCAGCCAAGGCGTCTTGAAGATAACCCAAGGAGCGTTCCATGAGCATACTCGTTAATAAGGACACAAAGGTAATCTGCCAGGGCATAACCGGCGAGCAGGGCACCTTCCATACCCGGCAGATGGTCGCCTATGGCACGAAGATGGTAGGAGGGGTGACGCCAGGGAAGGGCGGCACTCAAGTAGACGGCATCCCGGTATTCGATACCGTGGACGAGGCGGTAAGAAAGACCGGGGCCAACGCCTCGGTCATATACGTGCCCGCGGCCTTCGCGGCTGACGCGGTAATGGAGGCGGTGGACGCGAGAATAGGCCTCGTCGTCTGCATAACCGAGGGCATCCCGGTCCTCGACATGGTGAAGGTGAGAAGGTTCATGCAGGGGAAACCCTCGAGGCTCGTGGGCCCCAACTGCCCCGGCGTCATAACCCCGGGCGAGTGCAAGATAGGCATCATGCCCGGTCACATACACAAGGCCGGGAGCGTGGGGGTGGTATCAAGGAGCGGAACGCTCACCTATGAGGCCGTGGACCAGCTCACGAGGCTCGGCCTGGGGCAGTCGACCTGCGTAGGCATCGGCGGCGACCCGGTGAACGGCACGAACTTCATCGACGTCCTCGAGCTCTTCGAGAAGGACCCCGGCACGAACGCCATCGTCATGATAGGCGAGATAGGCGGGACAGCCGAGGAGGAGGCAGCCGAGTTCATACGGAAGAACGTGAAGAAGCCGGTCGTCGGATACATAGCGGGCGCGACCGCTCCCAAGGGGAAGAGGATGGGGCACGCCGGGGCCATAATCTCCGGCGGCAAGGGCACCGCGGAGGAGAAGTTCGAGGCAATGGAGCGCGCCGGGATAAGGATAACCCGGAGCACCGCGGAGATAGGCAGGTCGATGTTGGAAGTGCTGCAGAAAGTGTGATAATATCAATTGTATTATGGTTGACTTGGGAGGGGGCTTGTGATACAAGGGGCTTCCTTTCAGGGATTCCGGTTTAATCCCCTACCCAAGCAGGGTCGAACAGAAGCGGAGGTGCCATGACTCAGGCGGCCAAGAAACTGCCAAGGATCGAAATAAACGAGAAGTTCTGCAAGGGATGCAGCATTTGCGTGGACTTCTGTCCTACGGACGTGCTGGAGCTGAAAGGGGCGGTAGTGGCCGTAAAGAACCTCGAGGCCTGCACCAGGTGCCAGCTCTGCGACTTGAGGTGTCCGGATTTCGCCATACAGGTCTTCGATTAACGAACCGTGCTCGCCTCCGGTAAAAGCCGGCGGCGGCCTTTCAGGGGGTTTGAAGAAATGGCTCAGAAAAAAAAGAGGCTCCTTCAGGGCAACGAGGCGTGCGTCGAGGGCGCGCTGTATGCCGGCTGCAAGTTCTACGCCGGGTATCCCATTACCCCCTCGACCGAGATAGCCGAGGGCATGTCCGTGAGGCTCCCTAAGATCGGGGGCAAGTTCATACAGATGGAAGACGAGATAGGCGGCATCGCCGCGGCCATAGGAGGCTCGCTTGCGGGCCTTAAGTCCATGACCGCGACCTCCGGCCCCGGCTTTTCGCTCAAGCAGGAGTGCATCGGGTATGCCTGCATCGCCGAGGTGCCGCTCGTGATAGTTGACGTAATGAGGGGCGGCCCGGCTACGGGCTATCCCACCGGCCCCTCTCAGTCCGACATCATGGCAGCCAAATGGGGCACCCACGGCGACCACCCGGTAATAGCGGTGACCCCGTCGTCGGTGCCCGAGATATTATCCGAGACGGTCCGAGCCTTCAATCTCGCCGAGCAGTACAGGACGCCAGTCATGGTCCTTTATGACGAGATAGTCGGACACATGAGGGAGCCCCTCAACATACCCGAGCCGGGCGAGCTCGAGGTCGTGGACAGGGAAAAGGTCGCGTGCAAGCCCGAGGAATACTTCCCGTACGACGACCGATTCCTTGTTGCGCCGCTTGCGCCGTTCGGGTCAGGGTACAGGTTCCATGTGACCGGCTTGAATCACAAGCAGGACGGCTTCCCCACGAACGACTCCAAGGTGATAGACCGGAACAACAGGCGCATCATCGAGAAGATAGAGACGAACAAGGAGCGCATCTGGAAGAACGAGGAGGCGGCGCTCGACGACGCGGACGTGGCCATCTTCACCATCGGCTCGACCGCCCGCTCGGCGAGGTTCGCCGTGAACGAGCTCAGGAAATCGGGGCTCAAGGTCGGGTTGCTGCGTCCGCTCACCATATGGCCCTTCCCGGACGCGGCCGTGGCCGAGCTTTCAAAAAGGGTAAACGCCATAGTCGTTCCGGAGCTGAACCTCGGCCAGATGGTGCGCGAGGTAGAGAGGTGCGCCAAGGGGAACTGCGAGGTGGAGGGCATAACCAGGGTGGATGGAGAGCCCATTACCCCGGCGCAGATAATGCACGCAGTGAGGAGATTCCTTTAACCCCGAAAAGGCAGGGCCGGCGGCCCACAACGAGCTTGGAGGCAATCGAATGTCAACGATAGCGGAAAAGAAGGAAAAGGTAAGCGTCCCCTTCGATTATAATAAGTATCTCAGGCCCAATAAGCTCCCGCACATCTGGTGTCCTGGCTGCGGCCACGGGATAGTGCTTAAGGCGCTGCTCAGGGCCATAGACAAGGCCGGGCTCGAAAAAGACAACATCTGCATGGTCTCAGGGATCGGCTGCTCGTCGAGGACCCCGGGATACGTGGACTTCAACACCCTCCACACGCTCCACGGGAGGGCGATGGCCTTCGCAACGGGCGTAAAGCTCGCGAAGCCGGAGATGAAGGTTATAGTCATAACCGGCGACGGAGACGCGCTGGCCATAGGCGGGAACCATTTCATACACGCATGCAGGCGCAACATAGACATGACCGTGCTGGTCATGACCAACTCGACTTACGGCATGACCGGCGGGCAGTATTCCCCGACTACACCCCTCGATGCAATCGCCACGACCAGCCGCTATGGCAACATCGAGCCCCCGTTCGACGCGTGCGAGATGGCAAAGGTGTCGGGCGCGACGTTCGTCGCGAGGGGCACGGCCTACCACACGATAGAGCTCGAAAAAACGATACACGACGCGCTGGTCCACAAGGGCACCTCGGTAATAGACATCATAGACGCCTGCCCGACCTACTTCGGCAGGGCCAACAAGTACAAGAGCGCGACCCATATGATGGAGGAGATCGAAAAGGACGGGACCGTTAACGTGAAGCAGGCGGAGAAGCTCACGCCTGAGCAGCTTAAGGGCAAGGTGCTACGCGGGGTGCTCCACAAGGTCGAGCGGCCCGAGTACTGCGAGCAGTACGAGAACCTCATAATGCAGAAGGCTACGTCGAAAAAATAGTCCCGCAATCCTTTGGAGGCTTGAAAGATGAGCGAAAGGTACGAGATAAGGTTGAGCGGCTCCGGCGGCCAGGGCATGATACTGGCAGGCATAATAATGGCCGAGGCCGCCGCCATATACGGCGATAAGAACGCGGTCCAGTCACAGTCCTACGGCCCCGAGTCCAGGGGCGGCGCCTCCAAGGCCGAGGTCATCATCTCCGCAGGGCCCATAGACTACCCGAAGGCTACTGCAATAGACTGCATGCTCGCCATGACCCAGGAGGCATGCACCAAGTATCACCATGATATAAAGGACGGCGGCATCCTTATCGTGGACTCGGACAACGTAAAAACCCTCCCGAGCGGCGGCTTCAAGGTGCACGGCTTCCCAATTACCTCGATAGCCAGGGACGAGCTCGGGAAGATCATAGTCGCCAATATCGTCTCTCTCGGCGCGATGACCGGCCTCACAAAAGTCGTCAAGTACGAGTCCGTTGAGCAGGCGGTCCTCGCAAGGGTGCCGGCCGCTTTCGTGGACCTCAACAAGAAGGCCCTGCAGCGCGGGTACGAGCTGACAAAAGATTTGAAATAAGCCAGTTCCAATCGGTAGAAAAAAGGGCGGCCATTCGGGCCGCCCTTTTTTTTGCGTTTTCCTCCGTTGACCAAGGCCGGTATTGCTGATAAGCTTTCATAAGCCGGTCCTGGCCTTTTCCAGCATATCCCGGCTTCCTTGAAAAAAACCTTTTATGTACTCTGGATTCCTTATAGAGTGTAATGAAAAGCCCCGGTCCGGAAAGGCCCGTGGTATCATGAAAAATTTGAATCGGAGGACAAGGCCCTGGTAACGCATGACTGTGTCATAATAGGCGCGGGGCTCGCGGGCATGAGGGCCGCCATAGAGGCGGCCAGAAGCGGGCTCGACACCGCCCTCGTGACCAAGATATACCCGGTGAGGAGCCATTCGGTAGCGGCCCAGGGAGGCATAAACTCGGCCCTCAAGGAGACCGATTCCTGGGAGGCGCACGCCTTCGACACCGTCAAGGGTAGCGACTGGCTTGGCGACCAGGACGCGATAGAGGCCATGTGCAAGGAGGGGCCCGGAGACATCCTCGAGCTCGAAGGCATGGGCGCCATTTTCAGCCGCGATATTAAAGGCCATATCGCCCAGAGGCCTTTCGGCGGGGCAGGCTATCCGAGGACCTGCTACCTCGCGGACAGGACCGGGCACGCCCTCCTTCATGTAATGTACGAGCAGGTCTTGAAGCACGGTGTCTTCATCTACGACGAGTGGCACGTAACAAGGCTCGTCGTCGAGGATGGCAGGGTCTCCGGCGTGATCGCGATGGAGCTTGATACCGGTAAGCTCCATAGGCTCCGCTCGAAGTCGGTCATAATGGCCACAGGCGGCTACGGCAGGGTCTACAGGACCACAACGAACGCGCTCTCATCGACAGGCGACGGCCTGGGGCTCGCGCTCGATGCCGGGCTCCCGCTTATGGACATGGAGTTCGTCCAGTTCCACCCGACGGTCCTTAAAAGGACGGGCATCCTCATGACCGAGGGCGCGAGGGGCGAGGGCGGTTTTCTCCTGAACTCGCTCGGCGAAAGGTTCATGGAGAGGTACGCGCCCAAGGTAAAGGAGCTTGCGAGCCGGGACGTGGTAAGCCGCGCCGAGCAGACCGAGATAGAGGAGGGAAGGGGCGTTGACGGCTGCGTTTTCCTGGACCTGAGGCACCTGGGCGCGGACACCATAAAATCGAAGCTATCGCAGATAAGGGAACTCGCGATGGATTTCGCCGGGGTGGACCCGATAGAGGCGCCCGTGCCCGTAAAGCCCGGCGCGCATTATTCGATGGGCGGCATCCGGGCCGACATGGACGGCCAGACCGGCATTGCGGGCCTCTTTGCCGCGGGCGAGTGCGCCTGCGTAAGCGTACACGGAGCGAACAGGCTCGGAGGGAACTCGCTCCTTGAGGCCGTGGTCTTCGGCAGGCGCGCCGGGAAAAAGGCCTCCGAGTATGCTGAATCCGCCGAGCTTACGCCCTTCCCCGATTCGGCCCTCCGCGATGCGGCAAACGAGGTCGCCGGAATACTCAAGAGGGAAAAGGGAGAGCGGGTCTACGCGCTAAGGGACGAGATGGCCGGGGTCATGGAGGAGCACTGCGGCATTTTTAGAAGCAGGGAAAGGCTCGGGAAAGGGCTCGACAAAATAAGGGATATAAAGGAGAGGTACGGGAAGGCGGCCCTCATCGACAGGGGAGACCGCTTCAACGCCGAGCTCCTTCATATGATAGAGCTCGGGAGCATGCTCGACGCCTCGGAAGCCATACTGGTGAGCGCGTTAAACAGGGAAGAATCCAGGGGCTCGCATTTCAGGACGGACTTCCCGAAAAGAAACGACGCGGAGTGGCTCAAGCACACGCTAGTAGTAAAGCGCGGCAATGATTTTATCATAGGATACAAGGACGTGAAGATTACCAGGTTCGAACCGGAAGAAAGAAAGTATTAGACAGGAGAATCCGCTTCATGGAAATAAAATTCAGCATAAGGCGGCATGACCCGATGGACCGGGAGAACCCGGGGCCGTACTACCGGGATTATGTCGTCGAGGCCACAGAGGGCATGACCGTGCTCGAGGCGCTCCTTAATATTTCCGAGGAGCAGGACCCCACGCTCGCCTTCAGGAGGTCGTGCCGCTCGGCCATATGCGGCTCCTGCGCCATGACAGTGAACGGGTTTGCAAGGCTCACTTGCAACCTGCAGGTAATACCAGAGTACGAGAAGATGGGTACCATGAGGATAGAGCCACTCGCGAACCACAGGACCATAAAGGACCTCGTGGTGGACATGGCCCCTTTCTGGGAGAAGATGGAGAAGGTCTCGCCTTTCCTTATGCCCGCTGGCGGAAGCGAAGGGAACCCGGTCACCATAGAGGACCAGGCCGGGATAGACGAGAGCCAGAGGTGCATAATGTGCGGCTGCTGCAACGCCGAGTGCAACTCTCTTGAGATAGACGAGCGCTTCATCGCCCCGGCTGCCTCCGCAAAGGCGTGGAGGTTCGTAGGAGACGTCCGGGAAGGGCACCAGGGGAAGAGGCTTGAGAGGCTTTCGGAGGAGCACGGCATATGGGACTGCGTCCGCTGCATACATTGCACGCAGTATTGCCCCAAGGACGTAAAGCCGCTTAAGCAGATAGAGAGCCTCCGCTCGGCCGCGATGAAGAAAGGCGTCCTCGAAAACCCGGGCGCCAAACACGTAGAGGCGATGGCCGATTCGGTCGAGAGGTTCGGACGGCTCGACGAGGCCGCAATGACCTTCAAGACACTGGGTTTCCTCCGCTCTCTCGGGATGATACCGCTTGGGCTCAGGATGGAGAGGCACGGCAAGATGCCCCGCCCGTACCTTTTCCCTCAGATAATGGAGATAGACGAGGTCAGGGCGATCTACGACGAGATGGAGAAGAAGGAAGGCCTTAAGCCGAAGAAGGAGGAGTAGGATTGGCCGAGGAACTGAAATACGCCTACTATCCCGGTTGTGTATCCCAGCACATGACCAGGGAGACGAACGACGCGACAAGGCTCGTCGCCCGGAAGCTCGGCATAGGGCTTTACGACATGCCCAAAGCCAACTGCTGCGGCGCAGGGCTCCTTACAGACTACGATTACCGGCTCTATTTGGCCCTCAACGCCCGCATATTCGCCGAGGCCGAGGCCATGGAGATGGACATAATGACCATATGCTCAACCTGCCTAATGGTCATGAGCACGGCGAACAGGGACCTCAAAAGGGACCCGCGCCTCCTTGAGGAGACGAACAAGGTGCTCGCGGCTGCCGGGCTCCATTACAGCGGGAAAATCGAGGTAAAACAGCTCCTGTGGGTGCTGGCAGGAGATTACGGGCTTGAGAGGCTCAAGGAGCAGGTCACAAGCCCCTTATCATGGCTCAAGGTCGCGCCTTTCTATGGCTGTCACAGCCTTAGGCCCTCGGACGCCCTCGGGTTCGACGACCCTGAAAAACCCTGGTCGCTTGAAGCCACTATAATGGCGCTCGGCGCGGAGCCCGTAGAGTACAGTGGGAAGACCAAGTGCTGCGGCTTCCAGGTGGACCTTGTAGCCGAGAAGACCGCAACAAAGATGACGGGCGTCCGCCTCCTCGACGGAAAAAGGAACGGGGCCGACTGCTTCGTAACGCCGTGCCCCTTCTGCCACATAAACCTGGACAATTACCAGGGCCTTGCCGAAAAAGCTGTCAATGAACGGATCGACATGCCTGTCTTCCATCTCTCCCAGCTCGTGGGGCTCGCGATGGGCTTGAGCCCCAAGGAGATGGGGCTCTCAAGGCACCTGGTCTCGCCGGAGAGGGTGCTCAAGTAGCTTAAGTGCTACTTTAACTGTTTTGCTTCCAAAGCGAAAAAGTCCTTTTGACGCGCTGCGCGCTTTTTTGCAAAGGCTCCTCACGACCCGCCTACACTCACGGGCTCTTTAAAAAAACAAAACAGTACAATAAACGCATATAAGGGAGAAGGCGTGAACGGGCCGGGGAAAAGGCCAGTCTCGTCGCTTTGCGTGTCTGATGGGGTAGAAGGGGTAAGCCGGTCGAGCTTCAGTCTCGAGCCGCGTATGCGGCAGAAGGGTTTTACGTCGAAAGGATTTACCTGGGGTCAAGTCCTAACGCTGGTATACCGCTGTTATCCGCGTTTCTGCGAGCACGTGCCCTTTCAAGGCCCGTTCCAGCTCGCTTTTTTTCGAGCCCTCGTCGAGGCCGAGCGAAGGCAGGTCGGTCGCTTTGAGTATGAAGCTGTACCTGTGCATGCCGTGCCCCTTCGGCGGGCACGGGCCGCCATAGCCTATTTGGCCGAAGTCCGTCATGCCGTGCTTCATGCCGTTTTCGAGCCCTGTCCCGTTGTTGCCCGCGCCCCTGTAGAGCCCGGTCATATCGGTCGGAACGTCGAATACGACCCAGTGGACGAAAGTCCCCATGGGAGCGTCAGGGTCCTCCAGTACGAGGACATAGCTTTTTGTTCCCGGAGGGGGCTCACTCCAGATGAGGGGCGGCGAGAGGTTCTCTCCCTCGCAGGTATACTTCCTCGGGATATGCCCGCCTTCCTTGAAATCAGGACTCTCGATTCGGAACACATTGACCTCCGTTTTAAGGAGCTCTTTGGATGCTCTCGTGAACGAGTTCGCAATCATGCCAGGTCCCGGTTTTCCGGCCGCATGGCGTTGAGGCCAATGAAAGCCCTTTTTATCGCTTTTAATATTACATATCTTATACGCAAGATATAAAATCCGCAACTGTACCTTTTTACAGGCTCTGCCACGCCCTCTTTAATCCTTGCAACCCGGCCTATTTCCAAATTATACTTTTCAGGCAACCTGTAAAAATTGATCTTTTCCCGGACTCTGGGTAGTTACGGGAATAAAATATTCCCGGCTTCCTTGTTTGCAGGAAAAAGCTCTGATTTTTAGAGGTTGCCTTTACTTTTACGGAGGACTCAAGCTTGAAGGTCCGTTTCATCCTCAACCCCACTGCCGGGCGCTCTGGAAGGCTTAAAGCCCTCTCCGGGGCGGTTAAAAAAGTGCTGGCGGCGGAAGAGGGCATATTCGAGATAAGGTCCGCAGCCGACAGGTCCGGCATGAGGGACCTCGCGGCCGATGCGGTCGCCAAGGGATACGAGGTGGTCTTCGCCTGCGGCGGGGACGGGACCATAAACGACGTGGCATCCGAGCTCGTTGGCAAAGGGACGGCACTCGGCATACTGCCTGCCGGCTCCGGCAACGCGCTTGCGAGGGCCCTCGGGATACCCGAGGACGTGGAGGAAGGGGTAAGGCTACTCAAGACCGGCAGAATAGCGAAGATGGACGTAGGAGTCGCGTGCGGCCGTTATTTCTTCTCTACCGCGGGATTCGCCTTCGAGGCCCGCCTTAGCAGGCGCTATAACAAGGGCCGGTTGAGCAGGAGGTTGAGGGGGCTTTCGCCGTATTTTATGCTCGCGCCCTGGGAGTTCCTCCGCTTCAGGCCAGGGCCGGTCCGCCTGAGCATCGACGGCAAGGACATCGACGGCAAGCCGCTCCTCCTCACGGCCGCAAATACGAGCCACCTGGGCGGGGGCGCTGTGATTGCCCCGGGCGCGGAGAACGATGACGGCCTACTGGACTTCTGTTTCGTCCACAGGACCGGAATCTTTTCGGCCCTGGACCTCGCCCGGAGACTCCTCTCCGGCAAAATAGATAAGCACGGCAGATACGAGACCGCCCGCGGCAGGAAGGCCGTGATCATGGGCCGGGACTTCAGGGACGCGCACGTTGACGGGGAACCTTTCCAATGGCCCGGGGACGTTGATATCTCCGTCCTATACCGTAAGCTCAACGTGCTCGTGCCTGAAAGCGGCAGATCCGAAAGGACTGCCTCTCCCGGACCGCCTCCTTGACCTCCGTCTTTCCGTAACCCTCTGAATTGCCTTTGTTTTTACAAAGCAAAGTTGTTGAAGTAGGTTCCTCTTTGGAGTATCATATGCCCATGATACCCATGGACAGGGCCCGCGCCGGGCGGCATCTCTCCGTAAACATAAAGGAAGCGCTCAAAGGCCGGAGCTTCCCCGAGCTCAAGGACGACGAAAAGCTCATGCTCGCCTACAAGCACCTGGAGGAGCTCCGGCAGCTTAACGGCGGGTACATCGCCTCGGATTACTGCGGGGACAAGGGCGGCGACAGGTATAACGTCTTCTGGCTCAGGGACATAATGTACGCGACGTACGCGAACGAGTATGTGGGCGCGTACGACAGGCTCATAGAGAGCTACAGGCTCATAATCAGGATATTCCAGAAGTACAGGCAGAAGATAACGAACGGCGCGAGAAAGCGTACATATCTCGGGAGCTGCGCGGACGAGGTCATACACGCCAGGGTGCATCCGGTGACCCTCGAGGAGATAACTAACGAGTGGGGCCATCACCAGCTCGACATCTTCGGCCTCTTCCTTTACAAAACCGGCGACCTCATTAAAAAAGGGCACAACGTAATATCGACCGACCAGGCAGAAACGCAGATACTCCTTCGGGACATCGTCCTCTACCTTACCACCGTCAGGTGGCATTCGGACCCGGACTTCGGGGTCTGGGAAGAGGGGCCGGAGCTGCATGCATCGAGCATAGGCGCGGTCCTTGCCGGGCTCACCATGTGGCACGATGACGGCTATTACCATTACAAGTACAAGGCCCGCATCCCCATACACCAGTACATGCCCGTTCCCCAGGAATTCATAGAGCGGGGGAGGAGCGCCCTTGAGAGGCTCCTTCCTTCGGAATCCGCTTCGAGGCCGGTCGACCTTGCCCAGCTGAGCCTTGTGTGGCCTTATTATATAATCAACGACAACCAGGCCATCCAGATAATCTCCAACGTGGAGAAAAGGCTCGTGAGGAGGCACGGGGTGATAAGGTATCCGGGGGACCTATACTACAATGCCGACAGGACTAACCCCACCGGGAACGAGGCCGAGTGGCCGCTCGGGTTCGCGTGGCTTTCCATAGCCTATTCCCAGCTCGCGATAAAGGCGCTCAGGCTCGGCGAGATATTCTCCCCGCCGGTAGAGTATATCGAGAAATCCGAGCATTACCTCCGGAGGCTCGAATCGGTCATGACCCCCGAGGGCCAGGTACCGGAGCTTTATACCGCTGGCAGGCCAAACTACAACGTGCCGCTCGCATGGGCTCAGAGCTTCTACGTGGTGGCGCGCCAGAACCTTAACAGGCTGCACGAGAAGCTTAACCTTCGCTAAAAGGGCCTTTTCCACCTTGCCCTCATTTTCCCGATGTTCGAGATGAACCCCATAGCCTTCAGGGCTACCATGCTGAACATCCTCGGCAACGCGGGCCTCCTGGCATTGAAGCTCGCGGCCGGCATATTGACCGGAAGCATCGCCCTCATCTCCGACGCCATAAACTCCTTCAACGACGTCGCCGCGTCCATAGCGACTTTCATCTGCGTCTATATCTCGGATAAGCAGGCTGACGAGGGCCACCCGTTCGGCCACAGCAGGGCCGAGCCCATAGCGGGCCTCATAATAGCGGTGCTCGCAGGGATACTGGGGTTCGAGGTCATAAGGGAGGCGGTCTCGCGCATAATCGAGGGCACGAGCCCGGAGGTCGGACCCTATGTCCTCCTTGTCCCGGTCATTACGATGGCCGCAAAGGGCGGCATGTTCTTGTATTTCAGGATGGTGGGGCGCATGTTCAACAGCCCGGCCATAAACGCCACCGCCTTCGATTCGCTCATGGACGTCGCCGTGGCGCTTGCCGCCCTCATAGGCCTCGCCGGGACATTTTTCGGGCACGCATGGCTCGACCCGGCGGCAGGCCTCCTCATAAGCGTATGGATAATGTACACAGGCTACAGGATAGGGATGGACAACATAGACTACCTCATGGGGCGCGCACCCGACCCCTGGCTCCTTAACGAGATCAGGGAAGCGGCTCTCCACGTGCCGGGAGTGCAGGGGCTCGGGAGCGTAAAGGCCCACTATGTCGGCCCTTTCATCCATGTCGAGATACAGATAAGGGTGGACAAGAGCCTTCCGACGGAAGAGTCGCACGCAATAGGCGAGGAGGTTTCGAACAGGGTCGAGAGCATAAGCACTATTGAGAAGTCGTTCGTCCACATCGACCCGGTCTGAGAAAGGCAACCTCTCAAAATTGATCTTTTCCCCTGACTCTTTGTCAGGCCGTGAATAAAAATGCTCACATATCGTCATATATATGCTCCGCTTTTTATTCCCGGCCTTCCTTGATTTCGAGAAAAATCTCCAATTTCAGAGGTTGCCTGACCATGGGAGAACTCGCACCGATGAAGCTCGACAGCTCGCAGGAGAAGGCGGTCTTGTCAGCGGCAAGGCGGATACTCGTTGTCGCCGGGCCGGGGAGCGGAAAGACCCGCATATTGGCCGCAAGGTTTTCGCGACTCGTCCAAAACGGGGCGGGGCCCGAAAGGGTTCTGGCCGTCACCTTCACTAACAGGGCCGCACGTGAGATGAGGGCGAGGGTCTTATCCACGCTCCCCGGAGCGAGACCTGAAAACATCTCTACCTTCCATTCGCTCGGTCTTCGGCTCCTCCGGGAAGAGATGCCTTCCTTGAGGCTCCTTGCAAGGGACGAGTGCAGGGCGCTTTTAAAGGAGCTTGACGCGGAAGAACCGGATAAGGCACTTGAGCGAATCTCGGCTTTTAAAAACGGCATGGCGCCGGACGTCGCCGATAGCGGGCTCCTCTCCGCATATTCGGAGAGGCTTGAATCTCTACAAGCAATCGACTTCGATGACATCGTGCCCGCCTCGCTCAGGCTCATCCACTCGAAATCCGGCAGACCCTTTGACCACATCATGATAGACGAGTACCAGGATATCAACCCCGTACAGGCCGCCTTTGTGAAGGCACTCGCGGAAGGTGCTGAAAGCCTGCTCGCGATAGGGGACCCTGACCAGGCCATCTATTCCTTCAGGGGGTCGAGCCTCAGGTGCTTCCTCGATTTCGAGAAGGAATTCGGCGATACTGAAATCATCCGTCTAGGAACGAATTACCGTTCCGGAAGGGCCATAGCCGAGGCTTCGAAGGCTCTCATCTCAAAAAATACCGAAAGGCTTCCGAACGAGGCCGCGCCCGCAAGAGAGGGCGGGAGCCTAGAAGAGGTCGAGTGCGGCGACGAAAGGGAAGAGGCCCGCCATATCATAGGGGAGATCGAAAGGCTTATGGGCGGGCTCACGAGCCTTTCCGTTTCAGACGATATCGGCCTCAGGTTCTCGGATTTCGCGGTGCTTGTCCGGACGAACCGGCAGGCGGAGCTCATGGCCGAGGAGTTCGCCCGCTCTCCAATCCCCTTCCACATCGTAAAGCCGTCCGGGCCGGGTCTGGCAGTGTTTATCAAGATCCTCCGCGGCCTCGAAGCACCGGAGGATATGCCTCTACAGGAATTCGTTATGAGGGAGGCCCAAATGGCCTGCCTTGATAGCCACGCGCTCGGCCTTGTGGAATTCGCCCTCAAGGGCGCGGCTGGTTTTGAAGGGAGAGAGGGGCTTGCCTGCCTTATTGACGAGCTCATGCTCGATACGCCTTCCGACAACCTCGACATAAGCGCGGACCGGGTGAACATAATGACGCTCCACGCGGCCAAGGGGCTCGAATGGCGGTGCGTTTTCCTGGCCGGGGCCGAAGACGGCCTTGTCCCCATGAGGATGAAAGGCGAATGCGATCTCGAGGAGGAGAGGAGGCTCTTTTACGTGGGGATGACAAGGGCGATGGACAGGCTTTTTCTCCTTCGCGCCAGAAAAAGGCGGACCTGGGGCGAGTCGAAAGAATGCAGGAGGTCGCCTTTCCTTGAGGAGCTTCCTGCGGCCCTTGTCGAGATAAGGAGGATGGCCGCAAAAATCCCGCCGAAAAAGAAACCTGTGCAGAAGGGTCTTTTTGAATAATGCCCCTTGTCGCCGGTTTTTTTCCTGTTTAGAGCCTGGCCAGCACCCCCTTGTTGACCTCTTCGGCCTTCGTCTTCCCGAAGAGGGTCTCTACGAGCCTGAACGCGAACTCCATTGCCGTGCCAGGGCCCTGGCTGGTTATGATGTTCCCGTCGGCTACGACCCGCTCATCAGAAACTAATTCATTCCTTGAGAGGAGCTCTTCGCGCACCGAAGGGTGGCTCGTTATCCTTTTACCTGATGTAGCGCCGTGGGCGGAAAGCACGGTCGGCGCGGCGCATATGGCCGCGACCTTCCGGCCCCTATCCATCAGCACGGTGATCAGTTTACTCACGCGCGCGTCTTTTTTGAGGTTTTCAGCGCCTAAGGCGCCGCCCGGAAGGACTATCATTTCGTAGTCCGCGCCGACATCGTCCATCAAGGCGTCGGTAAGGACCCTGATCCCGCTCCTCCCCTCGACGGGGCCTGGAACGGTCCCGGCCATTACCACATGGGCACCGGCCCTCCTCAGTATATCGACTATGGTCACCGCCTCTATCTCCTCGAAACCGGGAGCTATGGGAACGAGCACCCTTGCCATGTTTTCCTCCTTTGAACAGGTCGGGTTCCAGGTAAAACGGAAGCTTCAGGGATTATACAGCCGTTCAGCCCCGTGTCAAAGCCCGGCGGCTTGCGGTTTAACCTAATTGGGATAAGATTTGATTAAGATTTGTCTTAAAAAAGGAGCGCGTAATGGCAAATGCACACCGCCAGGCCAACCACTTGAAAGACCAGAGGAGCCCGTATCTGAAGCAGCACGAGCTGAATCCCGTGGACTGGTACCCTTGGGGGAGCGAGGCCCTTCAAAAGGCGAAAAGGGAGGATAAGCCCCTTATAATAAGCATCGGCTACGCCTCGTGCCACTGGTGCCATGTGATGGAGCGCGAGTCCTTCGAGGACGAGGAGACGGCCCGCATAATGAACGAGAACTTCGTTAATATAAAAGTGGACAGGGAGGAAAGGCCGGACCTCGACAGCCTCTATATCAAGGCGGTGCAGGCCATGACCGGGCACGCGGGCTGGCCGCTCACGGTCTTCGCCACACCGGACGGCGTGCCTTTCTACGGGGGCTCGTATTTCCCGCCCGAGGACATGAGGGGCATGCCTTCGTTCAGGAAAGTGCTCATGGCCGTGAGCCTCGCGTACAGGAAGAACCGCGATAAAATTGAGACCGTTACAGCCGACGTCGAAAGGACCCTCGGGGGCAGGGCCGAGATAGCGCCCATAGAGCTCAGGAGCGAGGTCGCTGACATCGCGTATGACGCCGCGCGCCTATACTTCGATCCCGTCAACGGCGGCTTTGGCAGGGGAACGAAGTTCCCCCATGCGATGTTCCTTGATTTCCTCCTTCGATACCATAAGAGGACAGGAAAGGAGGAGGCGCTCTCCATGGTGAAGAGGACCCTGTCCTCCATGGCCAGAGGCGGGATCTACGACCACCTGGGCGGCGGCTTTCACAGGTACTCGGTAGCCGAGAACTGGGACATACCTCATTTCGAGAAGATGCTATACGATAACGCCCTGCTCTCATCCCTTTACACCGCCGCCTACAAGGAGACCGGCCTCGGGCTCTACCGGGAAGTCGCGCTTGAAACGCTCTCCTATCTCGTCCGTGAGATGAGGGGCGAGATGGGCGGCTTTTATTCCTCGGTGGATGCGGACGTGGAGGGCGTGGAAGGGGCCTACTACGTCTGGAGGCCTGAAGAGATACGGGAGGTCCTCGGGGACGAGGCCGAGAGGTTCATTGAATTCTTCTCCGTCACGGAGGAGGGGAATTACGAGGGGAGGAACACGCTCCGGGTAAACAGGCGGGAGAGGGAGGCGGACGAGCCGGTCCCGGAGGACATCCGGAAGATGAAGGCGCGCATGCTCGAAGTCAGGATGCGGAGGAGACCGCCCCAATTCGACAGAAAAATAATAACGGCATGGAACGGGCTCGCAATCTCGGCGCTTTCCAGGGCATCGGGCGCGTTCAGGAGGCGAGATTTCGAGGACGAGGCGAAGCGCACCGCCAGGTTCCTCCTATCGTCGCTCCGCGACCGGGACGGACGGATGCTCCGGTACTTTCTTGACGGGAGCGGGGATGTGAAAGGGATGCTCGAGGACTACGCCCTCCTTGCAGAGGGTCTCCTCTCCATCTACGACGAGACCGGCGAGGAGGAATGGCTCTCAGAGGGGGAGAGGCTTGCCGAGAGGATGATGGAGATATTCTACGACGAATCGAGCGAGCTCTTCTTCGATACGGGTATCGACCAGGAGCGGCTCTTCGTCCGCGAGCGCGACCTCTACGACAACGACATCCCGTCCGGCAATTCGGCTGCGGCCTCGCTGCTCCTCCGTCTTTACCGCGGAACCGGGAAGAAAAGGTATATGGATCTCTCCGAAAGGATACTCCAATCCATGGACAGGCTCACTGAGGAACCTATCTCCTACGGAAACTTCCTCACTGTGCTTGAGAGTTTCCTTGCTGGGGACGAGAGGCCGCACTGAAGGCGAGCTTGTTGTCCTCCTCTATGACTGCCTTGAGGCGCTCCAGAATTCCGGGGGTCGCCGAGATGACCCTGTTCCAGTTGGGTATCATGGGGGCCCCGAGCGGGCTTTCGCTTATCGTCTTTGCCGCCTCCATTATCGACCTGGTGAAGGCGTCGACCATCGCCGCCTCCTCGTGCCTGTCGTAGAAGAGACCGTTAATCGCCGCGTCGCTCTCGTATTTCACTATGCTGTCCTCGGCCATCTTGAGGTAAGCGGCCATGAGCGACTTGAAAAACCCGTCCGAGAAGACGACCCCCTCTGACGCGACGGTCCTGAATATGGACTTCGCTATATCGATGCTCATCTTCATGAGCCCTGTAGAGGGGTCCTCGGCCGAGAGTATCTGGTGCTTGTGCTCATAGTTCTCGGCTATGTCGACCTGGCATACGCGTTTGGTCGTGTAGTTCCTGTAGACCTCGGCGAGCATCCCCACCTCAAGGCCCCAGTCCCAGGGTATCCTGTTTATCCTGGCCACGTCCACGGTCATCGAGAACTCCCCGGCGAGCGGGTACCTGAAGCCGTCGAGGAAATCTATGAAAGGCTGGTTCACGACCATCTTCTGGAGCGCCCTCACGAGCGGGGTGAGGAAGAGCCTCGTGACCCTGCCGTGCATCCTGTCGGTTATGCGCGCGTAGTAGCCCTTGCAGAAGACGTAGTCGAGGGTCGGGCTCACGACCGGGTAGCATAGCCTGCCCAGTAGGTCTAGGCTGTAGTTCTGTATGTCGCAGTCATGCAACGCTATTATGCTCGATTTGCCGCTAGCTATGACGTAGCCATAGGCCGTCCAGGCGGACCTGCCCTTGCCGTCCTTCCCTGGGCTCACCCCCTTTTGCTCGAGGGTGGAGTAGAGCTCCCTCATCCTATTCCCGCTCGTGTGGATTATCGTGACCTCGTGCGGGAGGACTGACATGAACTCCTTGACAGCCCTGTACTCGTCATCGGTTGCCGGGCCGAGCACAAGGACGATCTCCCTTATGAAGCGGGCCCCCTTGAGCTCCTCCCTGATGCCCTTCATGGCCTCGCTCATGACATCCGAATAAAGCGCGGGGAGGACCAGCGCTATCGGGCGCACGAGACTGTAAAGCTCGAGTTCCGCCAGAAGGCGCTCGGTCTTGGGTTTCCCCAGCCTGTGAAGGGTCGTGATGGTCCCGGCGTGGTAGAAGTCAGCCATTATGCCTCCTTATGGCAACCTCTAATTTTTAGAGATTGTCATTTGTTGAGTGGCCCGTGATCCCGAAGCCTTTCCCGTCAAAAAGGGCGCGCATGCCGTCCCGGATGGAAGGGCCGTATCGGAAATCGCTGGTTCGGCTTTCTTGTGTCGGAGCCCGGCCATAACGCGCAAGCCGGGTCCTGGACGATTATCGAGGAAAACGGTGCAGCCGCTTTGAAAGACCCTGGTGAATAGCCACGGCTATTGTAGCATCATGGGAGCCGTCATGCAATGCGGTACCGGCTATCCCGGTGTTTAAAGCTGGTCCAGGTTGTTCCCCTCGCGTCTGGAGAGGAGAAAATCCAGCGCCTTCTTCGCGTACGCCTTGCCGGCCATGCCGAAGGCCACGGCCACCGCGAGCCCTATGGAGCCGAAGAAAATGACGAAGGCGGCAAGCACTATCCTCGGGGCTATCGCGAGCTGCTCGAGAGCCATGGCAAAGGCCAGTACGAGAAGGAGTATGCGGACGAGCTCGCTTAAGGCCTTCGAGTATTCGATCCCGGAGTTGACGCCGGCGATTAGCACGGCCCTTGCGAGGAAGTTAGCGATGAAGTACCCGAGTAGCACGATAATGACCGCCGAGAAGAACCTCGGGAGGTAGAGGAAAAAGACCGAGACCAGCGCGTCCGTTACGCGGAACCCGAGGGTGGCGAACCCGGCGACGAAAAAGAGTACCACTATGAACCAGTATATGAAGGAGCCGATAAAGCGGGAAGGCGGCCTGAGTATCCCGGCCTTCCTGAAAGCGGTAGTAAGGCCTATCTGGTCGCTCCAGGCGTCAAACCTCACTGCCCGGAAGCCCTTCTGGAGGAGGCGGCTCACGAGGGCCGCTGCCATGAAGCCGGCCAGCACTATGATGATTATGACGAGGAGATCGGGGATGAACCGGAGGAGCTGCTCCCCGAAATGTTCTAGGTGTTCCGAAATCCGCTCTATTATCGTCCTCATTTTTTAACCCCCTCTCGCCAGTTACTGACCAGGTACTCTTTCTGCCGTTCGTACTCGGCGCAGACCTCTTCGACCACTGCTTCGGCCTCCTCGTCATTCATGTCGACGGTTTCGAGGAAAAAGGACGCGGTCCGGCCGTAGTAGAGAGGTATGAGCGTCTTTAAAAGCTGCTCGGGCTGGAGCTTCCTGTGATGGTAGGCCAGTATGTAGTCGTATACCATCTTGACCCACATCTCCCTGGTGAAGCGGAACGAGGCCGCGTCGGCCCTTGCCATCCGGGCAAGCGCGTCCACCGTCTCCTTGTCTATGAACCCGGCCCATATATCCCGGAGGTTCTCGGCCCCGAGCCTGAAATGCCGGAGCATACCCTCCACGCTCGCCTTTATCGGGACCACGCCGACCTGGTATTTGAACCCGAAGGTCGGGACCTCGACCGAGTCCGTAGCCGAGCGCCATTGGGAGCTGTGCTTCTCAGTAAGCGACATGAGCGAGCCGACCACCTGCACGAACATGTCCCGGAGGTCAGCGCCGGGGTCCTTCGGGTCGTGTATCTTCGCGCCCAGGTACGCCTGGCAGACCTTGAAGCGGCCGGCCAGGGCCTCGGTCGTCATCCATATGTCTATGCCGAACCTGGCCACGTCCGTGTTCCAGACGTCCTGGCCGACGTAGAATTTTGCCATCTCGCCGGAGAAGCCGAACTCCCCGCCGATGGGCTGGCGTATCTTCCTGCAGTAGAGCGACCGCGTGAGCGGGTATATTATCGAGTTGGTGATTGTGCCGTCGTACTTGTGCCTTGCGTAGAGGGGGGCTACGAAGTCGAAGCCCTCCTTGTAGACCGGGGAGAGGAGGAGCTCTATCCACTCGGGCGTTATCGAGCGGAGGTCCGCGTCCACGACGCAGCAGGCCTTTGCGCCGAGGACCGAGGCCATCTTGAATATGGTCCTGAATGCGCTCCCTTTGCCCGGTATGCCGTGGTACGGGGTCGTGATCCGGTTTACCGGGTGAATCCTGTGCGAGAGGAATACGGCCTTGTGGTCCACGCTCGCATTTATTACGATCTCGGGTGTCTTGTCGCTCGACCCGCCGTCCGAGTTTATTATGACCGCCCTTTCGGAGGGGAAGTATTTCGCGAGCCCGGCGTCAACGGCCCGGACCACGTGGCCGATGGTGCGCGAGTTGTTGTAGCTCGCTATCCCCACGACTATGTCGGCGCGGTCGGGGAGGTTGCTCGGCCGGATCTCCCCTTCGGCTGTCTCGGCGCGCGTTTGCATGGTCAGCAGGTATACCCCTCGGAGGAGGACCTGATGGAATCGAGTATGCCGATGACGGCCCTGGCCCAGCCTGACGGGCCTATGCCATCAGCCCTCACCAGCCCGGGTATCTCCCCGACATCGTTATACCCCCCGTCCTCGTTCATGACCAGCACCGGGTAGTCGACCTTTCTCAGGAATGGCGAATCGTTCGGCCCATCCCCCAGCCCGATTGTAACTATCTTGCCGTAGAGGGCCCTGTACATGGCAATAAGCATGTCGACGGCTTTTCCCTTGTCATTTGCCCCGGTGATGTGGAAGAGCCGTCCCATGGTGAACGAATACCCGGCCGCCTCCACGAGCTTTCTTGCCTCATCAGGCGAGGACCCCGCCATAACGAAGGGCTCGTCAAATTCCCTTTCCTTGGATAAAGCGGCTTCCTCCGGGCCGAGGCCTGTGAGCTTCCCGACCTCCTCGACCGTCATGTCGCCGAAACCCTTAATGGCCTTTCCGGACCCGGCCCTTATGGAATCGAGGGCGCGGCGGAGCTCTCCGTAGTCCGGGCCGAGCTTCATTTGCACGAACCCGTCCCTTTCCTCCCCCTTCACGGGAAACGGGAAATACGAGCGCGGTACGTAGACCCCGCCGCCGTTTTCGGTTATGAACGGGTGGAGGTTACCCAGCCTTTCCCGTATCCTCTCGACTTCCTTCCGGGTCTTGCTAGTAACGAGGGCAAGCGGTATGGCGTCTTCCGAAATCCTCTTAAGGGCCGCGGTAGCGGGCTCAAAGGAGTAGCTTGAATCAAGGAGCGTGCCGTCTAGGTCGGTGAAGATTACCGGTTTCATATGGCTCCGTTGGAAGGTGGATGGATATAGACCCATAAATCATATCAAATACCGGCGGTCCGTCAAATTTATCCGGCTAACATGGCAAATTCGCCGGGGGATATGTCAGCGAATCGCCCGCCCCATTGACTTGGGCCGCCTTTGAATTTACAATAGGCACAAATGGGAAAGTACCTTCTGGCCGCCTCTGTTCTTCTCATAGCTCTTTCGTTTTCCGCCGCCGCAAACGGCGCGGAATCGCGGGTGTCCGGCCCCATGGTGGTCGTTATCGACCCCGGACACGGCGGAGAGGACACCGGCGCAAAGGGGCCGTCCGGGCTTGAGGAAAAGGACGTGACCCTGAGGCTCGCCCTGGGCCTTGCGGAGACCCTGAAGAAAAGGGACGACTTGAGGGTGCTCCTTACCAGGACCGCCGACGTCTTCATCCCCCTCGAGGAGAGGACTGCCTTTGCCAACAGGAACGGAGCGGACCTTTTCATAAGCATACACGCCAACGCCGCCTCGAACAAGGACGCCATCGGCATAGAGACCTTCTTTCTTAGCTTCGAGGCTACGGACGAGGACGCAAGGAGGCTTGCCGCCTTTGAGAACAGCGCCGGGGCGCACGGGGCAGAGCTTGCCGCGGCGGGCGCGGAGGACGACATAAAGAGCATACTCCTCGACCTCGCGAACACCATGTCTCACCACGAGAGTTCGGCTTTTGCCGAAATGGTCCACACGACGATGGTCGGCGGCACCGGCAGGGAGAACCGCGGAGTCAAGCAGGCCCCGTTCACTGTGCTCGTGGGCGCGACCATGCCCGCGGTACTGATAGAGGTCGGCTTCATCTCAAACCCGTCCGAGGAGAAGTGGCTTTCGAAGGCGGACGGCCAGGCAAGGCTGGCCGAATCGATAGCCGAAGGGATATTGAGCTTCAAGGACGCGCTCGCAAGGAAAAGGGGGTACATTGAAGTCAGCGGCAGGGACTGACAGGGCGGACGGGCGGAAGCCTGACGAGTTGAGGAGAGTGGCCGCGGAGCGCCGGTATCTCAAGTTCGCGGAGGGCTCGGTCCTCTTCGAGATGGGCGATACGAAAGTAATCTGCGCGGCGACCGTCGAGGAGAGGGTCCCGCCATTTCTCGTAGGCACGGGGAGGGGCTGGCTCACAGCCGAGTACGCGATGCTCCCGAGGTCTTCGAAGAAACGGATACAGAGGGAGGCCGTCTCAGGGAAGGTCGGCGGCAGGACGCACGAGATACAGAGGCTGATAGGGAGGTCGCTCCGGGCGGTCGCCGACATGCAGGCCTTAGGAGAGCGGACCGTCTACATAGACTGCGACGTGATACAGGCGGACGGCGGCACGAGGACCGCGTCCGTCACGGGCGCTTACATCGCCGTCCATGATACCCTCCGCGAGCTTGTAGAGCAGGGCCTCCTCGATTCCATACCGCTCAGGGACTCTGTCGCGGCCGTTAGCGTCGGCATCGTGGGCGGCGTGCCGGTCCTCGACCTCAACTACGAGGAGGACTCGAAAGCCGAAGTCGACATGAACGTCATAATGACCGGCGACGGCAGGTTCATCGAGGTGCAGGGCACGGCGGAGCTTTCCCCTTTCTCATCCGATGAGATGACGGAGCTCATCTCGCTCGCCTCAAAGGGCATAAAAGAACTCACAGCCTTCCAGAAGAAAACAATCGGGAACGGGAATTGAAGCTGGTCATCGCCACCAGGAACAGGGGCAAGGCGGCGGAGATAGCCGGCCTGCTTGAAGGAACCGGTGTCGAGGTCGTCACCCTCAACGAGTACCCTTCGCTTGTCCTTCCGCCCGAGACGGGCGATAGCTTCAGGGAGAACGCGCTCATAAAGGCCCGCTTCGTTGCGGAGGCTACAGGCCTTCCCGCGCTTTCCGATGATTCAGGGCTTGAGGTGGACGCGCTCTCCGGCGCGCCCGGTGTTTTTTCCGCCAGATACGCTGGCGAGGGCGCAACCGATGCAGACAATTACGTGAAGCTCTTGGCTGCGCTCGAAGGCGTGCCCGAAGGGAAAAGGACCGCGCGCTTCAGGTGCGCTGCCGCATTCGTCGAGCCAGGCAAAGGCGAGGAGGTCTTCGAGGGCGAGTTCGAGGGTGAGATATCAACTGAACCCAGGGGGAGCGGCGGTTTCGGCTACGACCCCGTTTTCGTCGTGCCGGGAAGGGGGCTCACTGTGGCTGAGCTCCCGCCCGGGGAAAAGGACAGGATAAGCCACAGGGCGAAGGCGCTCAGGGCGTTCAGGGACTTTTTGGCCTGGAAGCATGGAGGAGGATAAAGCGGAACAAAAAAAATCCGGGGCCCCTTCCTTGACAAGCCGCAGACCCTCAATTAGACTTACTCAGTAAGTAAGCTAGTAGCAGGGTTTGGAAGCGCGAGGTAATTGCAAAAGGACCTGAAGTGCGAAAAACCCCTATTACTTATGAATTCCAATGAGAAAGGAGGGTTTTTCCTTATGCCTTCAGGAAAGGTGAAGTGGTTCAACGAATCCAAGGGTTTCGGGTTTATTGAACAGGACACTGGCGAGGACGTCTTTGTCCATTATACTTCGATACAGGGTTCCGGGTTCAGGACCCTGAAGGAGGGGCAGAGGGTTGATTTCGAGATCACCAAGGGCCCCAAGGGGCTCAAGGCTGAAAACGTCAACCCCAATCCCATGCTATAGTAACCCAAAGGGATTACAGTAGCCCTCATCCGGCAGGATGGGGGCTTTTTTTATGTACAACCCGGTGTCAGTGTTATAGAATCTGCCTTGAAAAGGAACGAGGGATTCTCCTCAAAAGCCCTGTCCGGGCTTCTCCGCCAAAACCGGGTCATTGGAATGGACGAGAGACTTACAATGGATGTGGTCCCCGGGCTCGAAGGCATTCCCGCCGCCGAGTCGGCAATAAGCTTCATAGACGGGGAAAAGGGCATACTCGAGTACCGGGGCATACCGGTCGAGGCGCTCGCCGAGAAAAGCAATTTCGTCGAAGTCGCTTACCTCCTCCTTTTCGGCCGCCTGCCGAAGAGGGCTGAACTGGAGAAGTTCAGGGGCGACATCACCTTCCACACCCGCCTCAAGCTCAAGATACTCAGGATGATGGAGTACCTTCCGGAGAACGGCCACCCCATGCACTACCTCCAGGCCGTGACCTCCGCCATGGGCATGTATTATCCCGCAAGGGACACCTTGAACCCCGAGACGCGCTACTGGTCATGCGTAAGGCTCATAGCCAAGCTCCCCACCATCGTCGCGGCGGTACACAGGCTCAGGCACGGGGACGCCCCGATACAGCCGAGGAACGACCTCTCGCTCGCGGCGAGCTTCTATTACATGCTCTTCGAGAAGGAGCCTTCGCCGCTAATCGAGAAGATACTCGACTCCATGCTCGTGCTCCACGCGGACCACACCATGAACGCGTCGACCTTCAGCGCCAGGGTCGTCGGCTCGACATTGGCCGACCCATATACGGTCGTATCCTCCGCCATCGGCACGCTCTCGGGCCCGCTCCACGGCGGGGCTAATGAGGCCGTCGTCCGGATGCTCGACGAGATAGGGCCGAGCGGCAACGCGAGAGCGTACATAGAAGGCAAGCTCACGCGGAAGGAGAAGGTCATGGGGGTCGGGCACAGGATTTACAAGACGACCGACCCGCGGGGCGAGGTCTTGAAGGGCTACATCGCCCGGCTCGCGGAGCTCGACGAGATAGACAAAAACACGATAGAGTCTTCCCGCGAAATAGAGGCGGTGGTCATGGAGAGGCTCGCGGACAAAGGCCTCTATCCGAACATAGACTTCTACTCCGGCATCCTCTTCCGGAGCATGGGGATACCCACCGAGCTCTTTACACCCATCTTCGCCATGGGCAGGGTCGCCGGATGGCTCGCCCACTGGATGGAGCAGCTCAACTACAACCGCATATACCGACCCGAGCAGAAGTACACGGGCCTCCGCTCTCAGCCCTACATCCCAATCGAAGAGAGAGAATAATGGAAAAGACCAGGAGCGCCGTTCCGGGATGGCTCAAGGCGGCCTGTTTCCTTGCGTCCGTCCTGGTTCTTGCGGCAGGATGCCGCGAGCCGAAGATAATAAGGGTCGCCGACCAGCAGGCCGTAAAACCGGCTGACCTCGTGAAGGAGGCCTCGGAAGCGGACTTCGTCTTTATCGGCGAGGCGCACAGCATAAGGCTCCACCACAAGGCGCAGCTCGAGGTCATAAAGGCACTCAAGGACCAGGGCGCGGACGTCTCCATAGGCATGGAGATGTTCAAGACCGAGAGCCAGGACGCGCTCGACAGATGGGTCGGCGGCGAAATGGCCGAAGAGGATTTCAGGGCCGTGTATAGAAAGAACTGGAACCTGCCCTGGTATCTCTACAAGGACATCTTCATTTACGCAAGGGAAGAGGGGATCCCGCTCGTGGCCCTCAACATCCCGAAGAAGATAGTGAACCAGGTGCTCAAGGAGGGCTTCGAGTCGCTTACGCCGGAGGACCTTGAGAAGCTCCCGCCGGGCATCGAGTGCAAGGTGGACGAGACCTACGAGAACTTCATGCGCGAGGCCCTTGATTCTTTCGCGAAGCACGGGGTGGATTTCAAGAACTTCTGCGAGGCCCAGCTTGTCTGGGACAACGCCATGGCCCATAACGCGATAGAGTACATGGAGAGGCATCCCGGGGTGAAGATGGTGGTAATGGCGGGGGGAGGGCATTCATGGAAGAGGGGCATACCCGCCCAGGTAAGCAGGCTTTCCGCATACACAAGCGTCGTGTTGCTTCCCGACTCGGAGACCCTCGCAGTGGACCACGTCGGTCCTGAAGACGCCGATTATATCATAACCGGACGGCTCTGAACGTCGTCCTTGTTCTCGTCGTAGAGCCTCCGGAACTCCTCCGAGCAGTCCCTGAAACCCGAGAGTACCGCCGGGTCGAAGCGCTCAGGATGGCGGTAAATTATGCCGCAGGAAGTCTCGTGCTCGAAGGCCTCCTTGTAGGGGCGCACGCTCCGGAGCGCGTCGTATATGTCGACGATATTGACTATCCTCCCTGAAATCGGTATCTCCTCGCCCTTCAATCCCTTCGGGTAGCCTTCGCCGTTCCACCTCTCGTGGTGCGTAAGGGCAATCTCCCTGGCCGTCGCCAGTATCTCCGAATCAGAGTCCTTGAGGAGCTCGGCCCCTATGGCCGAATGCGTCTTCATTACGTTAAACTCCTCGTCCGTAAGCGGGCCGGGCTTCAAAAGTATGGAGTCCGGGATGCCGATCTTGCCCACGTCGTGCATGGGGCTTCCGAAAAAGATGGCTTCGACCGTCTCCTCCGGAAGGCGCAGATACCTGGCGAGGAGCTGCGAATAGAGGCTTATCCTCCTTATGTGCCAGCCGGTCTCCTTGTCGCGGAGCTCAGCCGCGAGCGTCAACCGGTATACCGTCTCTATGTAGCCGGTCCGTATCTTGGCGAAGGCTTTTTCGAGCTGGACCGACTTGTCCTCCACCTCGTATTCGAGCCTCCTGCCGTGCTCGATCAGGTAGTCCTCGTATCGCTTGACCTTAAGGAGGTTCCTCAGGCGCGCCTTGAACTCTGACTCGTCCACGGGCTTTGAGAGGAATTCGTCCGCGCCGCCGAGAAGCCCCTTCACCCGCGAGTCCCTATCGGAAAGGGACGTCATTATTACGACCGGGAGGTGAGTGGTGAGTGGGTCTTCCTTGAGCCTTCGGGTCACCTCGAACCCGTCCATCCCCGGCATTACCACGTCTATTATCAGGATGTCCGGCATATGGGTGCGCGCCTTCTCAAGGGCTTCAAGCCCGTTCTGGGCGGGGATGCACTCGTATCCGAGCTCGGCTATGAGGTCCGAGTATACCTTGATGTAGAAGCGGTCGTCGTCGGCCACGAGTATGCGGGCCTTGCCGGGCCGGCCCCCTGCCATGTCCAGATCCCTTTTCATGGGGCGTATATTACATCTTTACGCGCCTTGTTTTCAAGCGGACATTGAGCCGCTCCTCCCGCATGGATGGCCCGCATTTTCCGTTCCGCCTCTCATTCCGCATTTCTCAATTTTTTTTTACGCACGAAAAAACTTTTTATTTCCCACAACTTGTTGGAAAAGGTTCAACAAAGCCTTGACATCGTTCCTCCTCTTCATTATTATGTCCGAAACCCGCTCGGTAATGCATCTTGGCGTAGAGCATGGACGTCTCGAACAGCGTTCCCGAGTGATGGGAGAGGATGGGATATTGTCGGAATTCTCAAACAGGAATGAGAAGAAGTTCCACCTGAGGACCGCTCTTGTAATTTCGCTCGTAGGACTTTCGTTCCTGCTTTCATTTCTCTTCATAGTAAGCCCGGAAGCCTCTCTGAAATGGCAAGCCGTCCCCGAGCAGGAATCCGGGGCCGAGGACGCCCCTAAAGGCCCGGAGCTTGTCAGGCACGATTTCAAGCTCGCCGGCAACAACACCTTCTACCAGATAATGTCCGGCCTGAACGTCCCCGGCCCCGAGATACTCGAGATAGCCGAAAAGGCCCGCCCGATCTTCAGCATGAGGCAGCTCCGGAAGGACTCTGTCCTTACCGTCTATACTCTCGAGGACGCAGTCCGGAGAATAGAGTACAAGTTCAGCGACTACGAGTACCTCCTCATAGAGAAGACGCCCGAGGGTGGAATATTCGCGAGCAAGGCAGAGCTGCCGAATGAGATAAGGGAGGTAGTGGTATCGGGGACGATCGATAACTCTCTTTACGAGGACGCGCTTAAGGCCGGTGCCGACGCGCAGGCCGTTATGGCCCTTACCGACATATTCGCCTGGGACATAGACTTCACCTCCGACATAAGGAAGGGCGATTCCTTCAGGATTTTGAAGGAGGTCCTCTATGTCGAGGGCGTGCCCGTAAGGAGCGGGAAGATAATCGGCGCGGAGATGGTAAACGGCGGGAAGAAGTACACGGCCGTATATTACGAGGGGAACGGCGGGACAGGCTACTACGACAGCGAAGGGAGGTCCTTGAGGAGGTCGCTCCTAAAGACACCCCTCAGGTACAGGAGGATATCGAGCCACTTCACGACAAGGCGCTATCATCCCATACTCAAGAAGTACAGGCCGCACCACGGGGTCGACTACGCGGCGCCCGTAGGCACGCCCGTCGAGGCCGCCGGGAGCGGCATAGTCAAGTTCGCCGGCAGGAACAGGGGATACGGCAACTACGTGGAGATACGGCACAACAACGGGTACTCCACCCTCTACGGCCACCTCTCGAAGATAAGGAAGGGCATAAGGACCGGAGTGAAGGTGAGCCAAGGGGACATGATAGGCTATGTAGGCTGCACAGGGCTATGCTCCGGGCCGCACCTCCATTACGAGGTGCGCGCAAACGGAAGGCTCATAAACCCTCTGAGCATAAAACCAGTGCCGGATAAATCCATACCAAAGAAGGAATGGCAGGCCTTTGCCGCCGTAAGGGACGAAGTAAGCGCGAAGCTACTTTCCGACGGAACGGCCATTGCCATGAGCGCGGAAAGTCAGCAATAGCCGTCCATCCATCCCTGTCCGGCCCCTCTCTCCATCAAGGCAACATATAAAAATCGATCTTTTTCCCGGACTCTGTGATTGCGCGAAAAATCTCTAATTTTTAGAGATTGCCTAAGGTTAACGAACAGGGTTTTACTCCCTCTCGCGTTTTTGCAGTTCAGGCCAGGCCCACTACCCTGGCCGTGTGCCTGGCTATCATAAGCTCCTCGTTAGTCTTCATGACCCGCACACTTACCGGCCCTCTTGAGATAACGGGGCCATTGACCTTGTTCTCCTCCGGGTCGATTTCAATCCCAAGAAAACCGAGGCCGCCGAGTATCCGTTCCCTTATGGCAGGAGAGTTCTCGCCCATGCCGGCGGTAAAGACGAGCGTGTCGAGGCCGCCGAGCACGGCGGCGAAGGCGCCCAGGAATTTTTTCGCCTGCCTGCAGAAGACCTCTACAGCGAGGGCGGCCTCCTTTGAGGAGTCCTCTTTCTGAAGGAGGTCGGCCATATCCGGGCTCACTCCCGAGATGCCGAGAAGGCCGGACTTCCGATTGAGCATTTCGTTAAGCTCGTCAGGCCCGAGGCCTTTCTTCTTCAATATGTAGACTATCACTCCCGGGTCGAGGTCGCCGGTGCGCGTGCTCATTACGAGCCCACCGAGCGGCGTGAAGCCCATAGTGGTGTCGATGCATCTCCCGTCCTTTACCGCGCTCATGGAGGCGCCGTTCCCGAGGTGCGCTATCACGACCCGGCCTGAAGCCCCCTCCGGGTCGAGCCTCTTGAGCTCCTCCATAATGTATTCGTAGGAAAGTCCGTGAAAGCCGTACCGCTCTACTCCTTCATCCCGGATATCCCGCGGTATGGAGAGGGTCCGGGATGCGAGGGGCATGGATGTGTGGAAGGAGGTATCGAAGCAGGCTGCCTGGGGAAGGCCCGGTAAAAATTTCCCGACTGCCTCTATCGCCTTTATCTCATGTGGGAGGTGCTCGGTCGCAAATGGCACGAGCGCCCTCAGGGTGTCCATGAGCTCCGGGTCGATGGCCCGGGGCGAGGTAATCCTGCCGCCGTGCACGACCCTGTGCCCGACCGCCCTTATGCCCTCCCCCTCGGGCCTTTTCTTAAGCCAGTCGAAGAGGGCCTTTAATGCGGGGACATGGTCCTGGAATCTCATCCTCTCCTCGATGAGCGCGGTCCCCCTGCCGTCAAAGGCCAGGAATGCCCCCTCAGGCAGGCCTATCCTCTCGAGCCTTCCTGAGAGGAGGCGGGAATTCCCGGGCGCGTACACGGAGAATTTGATGCTCGATGAGCCGCTATTGATGGTCAGGACATTGCCCACGTGCGCCCCCGCGTAAAAAAAGCCCAATCTGCTGTGTAGTCTTCAAAATTCGTCATTGCAGCGTATAAAAAAGTACGCCTCATTCCTCATTTTTCGGACTCCTTGCATCTTGAGCTTTTTGAGCAGCCTGAATGAGATTTTCAGCAATCTTTTTAGGCTTCAGCCCCTTACAAGCCATGCGGCAAGGAGCGGCCCGGCTATTTCCGAGGCTAGCACGAGAGACCAGAGCCTCCCCTCCCATATCCTGTAATCCGCCAGGAGCCGTTCCCAGGGGAAGCCGAAGGCGTAATGGCCGAAGATGAACTCGAAGACGATGCTGCAAGAGAGCCAGAAAAAGCCGGTCTTTAAAGCCGTCGAGACAAGCGGGGGCTCCGCGAACCCGGCCATGTAGATGTACGAGCCTATGAAGATGACCGCGACTATGAGAAAGGTCTTGTAAAGATGGGAGCCGTAATCCCCTATGTGGCGGACGAGAATCTTTTCAGCGAAAAAGCCGTTACCTATTGCTATCAGAACCATTACGAACCAGAACGCGAATGCGACCTTAAAGCTCATCTGTTATGCCCGGACTGTTACGGCCCTGCCAGGCCCGCGGGACTTCCTTTCTCTTCGGATTGCGCATACCAGGCGCATGGGTCTTAAAATAGCAGAAGAGGGGCGTTAAGTCAAAAGCATGAATCCGGTTGCCTTCTTTGCGGCACCTGTTTTATCATTTTGAAATGGAAAAGATTAAGAGAATGGACTGGGCGGCTTACGAATCACCGCTCGGATTGATACTCGCTGCGTCTGACCAGCGGGGGCTCACTCATTTGAGCATACGCAGGGAAATAAGAGAGTTCCTCTCTTGCTTGCGTGCGGACGGGGCCGAGCCCGTTGAGAGGGCCTCGTCCTTTGCCGCCCTTTTCAGGATGCTCGATGAATACTTCCGGGGTATAGCCGTCGAGTTCAGGGTTCCATTGAGCCTTTCGGGCACTGAATTCGACAGGGCCGTATGGGAGGAGCTTAAGCGTATTCCGTGGGGGAGCGTTAAGACCTACGGCGAGGTTGCAAAACGTATTGGAAAGCCTGGCGCTTCCAGGGCCGTAGGCGGCGCGTGCGGCAGGAACCCCGTTCCAATCATTGTCCCCTGCCACAGGGTGGTGGCAGCGGATTCAAGGCTGGGAGGGTTCTCTGGCGGAATAGAAATCAAAAAGGCCCTCCTCAAATTGGAAGGCCTTAAGATAGCCGGATAGGAACTATCCGCTTTAGCCGTGCGCCACGAGCACGCCGGCTGCCGAGGCGGCCAGTGATATGGCAACCATCACCCAATGGAGCGTCTTTACCTTCCTGAATATCCCGTCAATGTCCATTGTCGCGCCTTCCCGGGCCATCCTGTCCAGCATCTTTTTAATCACAATGGGCTCGAGCCCTACGAGCATCACGAACCAGAAGACCCAGACGGCGGTCATGAAGGTGAGCGCCCAGCCGCCTGGCTGGAAGTAAAGCTCGTACCAGCCCGTCTGCCAGACCATTACAAAGCCGGATATGCCGACGATTATGTTATAAACCTTCGCAAGCGGCGCGAACCTGTGCTCTATTCGCTGAAAGGTAAGCACCTTCTGGAGCGGGTCGGGCGTCTTTATTGCCATGGGGAGGACTATGCCCGTAACGAAGGCGAGCCCGCCTATCCACAGTATGACCGTAAGGACGTGGACCATGTGCATGGTAAGGAAGAGCATATAAAAACCTCCTTGATTCGGGGCCTTATTTGTTTTAGCTTAGTTATGGAATCTTAACTCAAAAAAAGGCTTGCAGCCAGTTTTCATTTCGATAACACGGTCCGGCCTGGGCCGGACATGACGGAAATCATAAATATGGCGGTCGACAGGGAATTCCTTTCAGGCTTGAGGCGTTCGAGCGTGATGGTCGCGGTCTTCGCGGCCTCGTTCGTATTCATGTACGCCGGGGTCGTGGTGCTCCTTAAATATCTGTATATCTACTTCAGGGGGTTCAGCCCCGGCATGAGCGAGCACCTCTTGAGGGGCATCTTCTACGGGTTGAGCGCCGTTGCGATCGGGGCTTCGGCCTCGATATCCAGGAGGCGCTATTCGAAGGAGGCGTTAAAGGCCAGGGTCAACGAGGCGGACTCACTCATGAGGCACCTTGTGTTGACGCCCGTGATATCGATGTTATTTGCCGAGGCGGTCCTCATATTCGGGTTTTTCCTCTTTTTCCTGAGCGCCATGTACGTGGACTTTTTCTTGCTGGCCGCTATTTCGTTATCGCTCATAATCTGGAGCATCCCTTCAATAGATTTCCTCGAAGAGGCCCTTGAAAAGGCGGGGGGAAGCGGGCCTTTCCGGCAAAATTAATTTAATAAAAACCGGCAGTTATATATTTTTCGCGGAAGGCCTTGACATATATTTTTTTTATTCTATAATAGAATTATTCTTAAGTAGTAATTGTTAGTTCAAGAAGGAGCCGAGATGGAGAGGATAGTAAGAAAGTACCGGGGGATGGGTTTCAAGCTCACGCCGCAGAGGCTCGCGATCCTCAAGTTCCTGGAGGGGAACACCAGCCACCCCACTGCGGAGGACATCTATACCGAGATAAAAAAGAGGTATCCGACGGTCTCCTTTGCCACGGTCTACAACACCATCCAGGCCCTCAAGGAGAGGGGCGAGATAATGGAGGTGACGATAGACCCGGAGAGGAAGCATTTCGACCCCAATCCGGCCCCGCACCACCATATCATGTGCACCGGGTGCGGAAGGATAGGCGACGTCTTCGTGGATTATTCAGTGTCGCTTAAGCTGCCGGATGAGGTGACAAGGGAGTTCACCACCACAGGCAACCATATAGACTTTTACGGCCTTTGCAACAGGTGCCGTCTAAAGCAAACAAACTAAAAAAGAAGGAGAAAAAGGAAATGGCGGAGACAATGGCAGTAGTTCAGAACGAGGCCCCGGACTTCAAGGCGACTTCGGTCATGGAGGACGGCTCGGTAAAGGAGATCAAGCTCTCGGATTACAGGGGCAAGTACGTGGTGCTCTTTTTCTACCCGCTCGACTTCACGTTCGTATGCCCGACCGAAATAATATCGATGAGCGACAGGATAGACGAGTTCCACGCCAGGAACGCGCAGGTGATGGGGGTCTCGGTCGACAGCCAGTTCTCGCACATCGCCTGGAGGAACACCCCCAGGAAAAAAGGCGGCATAGGGGAAATAGAATACCCGCTCGTCTCCGACCTCGACAAATCCATAAGCAGGAGCTACGGCGTGCTTGTGGAGAAGCCGGGCATAGCCCTGAGAGGCCTGTTTATCATAGACAAGCTCGGCAAGATACGCCACATAACCATAAACGACCTCCCGCTAGGAAGGAACGTGGACGAGGTCTTGAGGGTGCTGGACGCGATCCAGTTCAACGAAAAATACGGCGAGGTCTGCCCGGCCAACTGGAAACAGGGAGAGAAGGGGATGAAGCCCGATCAGGCGGGGTTGGAGAAATACGCCGAGGCGAACTTCTGATGCTGGAGGACCGGGAGTCAAGGCTCCCGGTTCTCGTTTACCTGATGAAATAACCACTGACTACGGGATTATCCCGCTCTTCCTGATAAGTTGGCAATCCGCCGTAACGGCAGGCCTCGCCTGATACAGGGGGAGGCCATGGAAAAGGACGATACAGCGCGGCCGGTCCGAAGGGGCAGGCCGCCGTCAACCGGAGAGTCCGGAGAGAAAAAGGCCGGCTCCGACTCGGTAACAGCGTACTTCAGAGAAATAAGGAAGATAAGGCTCCTTACGGCAGCCGAGGAAAAGGCGCTTGCAAGGAGGATAGCGAAGGGCGACGGCGAGGCCCGGAAGACGCTCATAGAGGCGAACCTGAGGCTAGTCGTGAATATCGCCAAAAGGCACCTCAACAGGGGCCTTCCGCTCCAGGACCTCATAGAGGAAGGGAACATAGGCCTCATAAAATCGGCGGAGCGCTTCAGCGCCTCAAAGGGATGCAAGTTTTCGACTTACGCGACCTACTGGATAAAGCAGTCGATAGACAGGGCCGTAGCAAACCAGGCCGATACGGTGAGGCTTCCGATACACGTCTCGACCGACCTCGCCAGGATGGCCAGGGCCGAGAGGGACTTAACGAGCGAACTGGGACGTGAGCCGGACATAAGGGAGCTTTCCGAGAGGACGGGCCTTTCAGGAAGGTATGTAAAGAAGCTCAACGGGATAACTCGTAAGAGCTACTCCCTTGAGAGCCCGGTCGCGGAGGACGCCGACCAGTCGCTCATGGAAAGGATAGTCGACGAGACCTTCCCGCCGCCCATGGAGGCCGTTGACATGGCGGACAGGGCTGAAAAGGTGAGGAAGTGGCTCGAATGCCTTGACGAGAACGAGAAGGTGGTCATAAGGGAGCGCTTCGGCCTTGACGGAGAGGAGCCAAAGACTCTCGAGACAGTGGGCAGGGAGTTCGGGCTCACGAGAGAGAGGGTAAGGCAGATAGAGGCCAAGGCCATCGGGAAGCTTAAGCGGATGGCGGAAGAGACCCATACGGAATATAGGGACGTTGCATAGAAATTACGCGATTGCGAGAGAGTAGAGCTGATTCCCTCCTGACGATAGGACCGCAGCACATAGCCGCTTTGCCCCCCGCCCAATGCCCGCAGTGCCCTTTAGGGGCGGCGACCTCGAGTCGCCGCCCCTAAAGTTTTTTTTGACAAATTGGATATAATATCCGCATCACCCGCGTGCCGGCGGTTCATTTCCGGTCTGCCCGAATCGCCATCCCCTGGCCCTTACTGCTTGATTTTGCTTAAGGAATTGCCGGAAACTTCCGATTAGTTAAGGAATACTGACCTTAAAGGAGGCTTTCGATGTCAGGAAGGTTTTACAGGCCCGCTGCCGGCGCGCTCATCTTTCTCCTTCTCCTCATTATCACAGGGTGCGACAAGACCCCGAAAGCGGTCGGCAGCCAGACTTCGAACGGCTACGGAAGCGACGGACTCTCAATATACCTGACCGGCCCTGCCCGGCTCGAAGGCGACATAAAGCAACCGGAGGGGATGCAGTTCCCGATAAAGCTAAAAATAAACGGCCCTCCGGACGGCGCCGCGCGCATTACTACAGTCCATCCGCCGCTGGTAGACGGCTGCGACATTATAAAGAGCCTTCCCATGTACGTTGAGCTCGATAGCGCGGGCAGCGCCGAGGCCGAAGGAACCGTGCTCTTCGCCTCAGACTACGCCTGCACCTTTGGATTCGTCGTTGCGGCAGCGGCGGAGTTCGAGCCGGACGAGCGGCATTACGAGCTCTACGACCCAGTTGACGAAGCCGAGGTCTCCATGACCTTCACGCGCGTGGTGGAGCCCGGAAGCCCCCAGGCCATAAGATTCACGGCGAGGCAGGAGTGCGAGGGGTTCGTGCGGGCCGAGCTCGAGGACGACGGCCATGTGGAATCATTCCAGTGGAGTCCCGCCTCGGTAAAGAATATCGAGGGCGGCAGGTACCAGGCCGAAGGCTCGTTCTCCGTCAACAACGTGTCTTTCAACCACAGGTGCACCATGGACTACGCGAAGGGCTCCGGCTGGAAGCTCGTAGAGCTTGAGGTGCCTGGGCTTAAGCAGTACAGGTCCGAGAGGGAATCCCATGGGTTTTAAGACAGGCGGAAATGGCCGATTCCGGCATGTGCTTCTTGCATCCCTCGCCGCCTTTGTCCTCATCGCGTCCTCGGGGTGCACTCGCTCCTGCGGGTCTACTCCCGAGAAGGCCGCGGAAAATTACCTGAACGCCTTTTTTGAGAACGACCTTGATGCCACCTGGAACTGCGCCTCGGAGCGCGACAGGGCGGTCAAGGAGCGGAAGTCATACGACATGATCCATGAGGTCGAATCGGACACCATCGCGGCCAAGCTTGCAAAGCAAGCGAAGGTTTCCATACTGAGCACCGAGACGGAAGGCATGAGGGCCGTTGTGGCAGCCTCGGTAGTAATGCCGAGGCTCGACATAGTCATGGGCGACATGCTCGGCTTCGCCTTCGGCGCGGCCGCTAGCGGCATGGAATACGGCGAGTTCGACAGGGCCTTGAAGAACCGCTACTTGAAAGGGAGCATACCCAGAGGGACGAACCCCGTTATCCTCTTCCTCGTCCGAGAGGAGGGCGACTGGAAGGTTTACCACGGCTGGGAGATGGACAAGGCCCTTGAGCTTGAGCGCTGGGAGAAATACGACGAGGCGCTCGAACACTGGCGGGCGGTGGACAGGATAGTGCCGGGGCACCCGGTGGCAACGGCTCGGATAGAGGAGATATACAGAAAGACCGGAAGGGCGGGGCCGAGGTGAGGCCCGCATCAAAAAAGGGACCAGACAAAACGGCTGGTCCCTTTTTATATTTTGGGGCATTAAAGTGAATGACAGCTTGTTTGAAGTTAGGCGGTGGGCCGGATGATAAAAGGGGTCTTTTGGGTCGTATTGCTTCTTAACGCGCTGACTTTATTCCTGGCCTTCAATCCCTGGCTCCGGGAGTGGGCGGCCCAGGCCATAGTCTTACTCGTGCTGGAAGCGGCCTTCTTTGTGATAATCGGCGTGCCGGTCTTCATATATCATCTGCGGAAGGGCCTTCGGCCAAAAGATGCGCTGGCCGCAAGCCTGGACTCGGTGGTAAGCTTTCTTTCGGGGTGGGTTTGAAGAGTAGGGGGTTGTGCCCCGCCATCCATCGTGAGTGTAAAATAAAAAAGGGACCAGCCGTTTCCGGCTGGTCCCTTTTTAAATGGTCGGGGCGAGAGGATTCGAACCTCCGGCCCCCGCGTCCCGAACGCGGTGCTCTACCAGGCTGAGCCACGCCCCGATTTTAGGGTTCCTCTAAAAATCGTTCTTTTCCCCGATCTCTTCGTAGGGCAAAAACAAAAATGCTCACATATTGCAACATATGCTCCGCTTTTTGTTTTCGCCCTGCCTCGACCTCGAAAAAAATACCTGATTTTTAGAGGAAACCCCTCTTTTCCTGCAGAAACAAAAACGAGCTTCGCTTACGCAAAGCCCTCCTGAACTTCAACATAAAGAAAATAACACTTCTCTCAAGCTGAATCCAGCATTTTTTTTAAGGTCCCGGCTTCTATTCGTCAGCCAGGGCCATCCCCTTCGCCTTTCGTCCTTTCGAGCTCCCTCATGGCAATGGCGTGGCAGTCAGGGCATATCCCGTGAGTCAGGCGGGGGAGCCTCTCAGCCCCGAAAAGGTCGAGCCTCTTTACGGCCTCTTCGGTCTCGACCCAGCCCCCGTCAAGGTTTATCCGTTTGCACCAGCCGCATATCTGCAGAAACTCGTTGGATCGGTCAACGGCCGGGTCGAGGAGGGCGACAGGCAGCCTCTTCTCGGCCCTTAAGAGCTTGCACCTGAACTCCACGGTCCCCTCGGCGAGCGGGGCTATCTCCATTTCCATGAACCTCCTTATGGCGGGGGAGTCGCACCTGAAAGGGATATAGATCTCTTTCCCGGATGATCTTACCCTCGATAATATCATCCGGTAGACCTGGCGGGTCTCCGCGTCGGCTATAAAATCCCAGAGCGGCCTATCAAGGACCGCCTCAGGGGACAGGGCCTCGGATTCGTTCGCGGCGGCAAAGGAAAGCCATGCCCGGTTCACATGGACTATCCTGTCCAGGGCGTCGAGCCTGTATACAAAAAGACCTTTGGAGTCGCCTCCCATGCATATATTCTACCCGGTAATGGCCGCCTGTAAATATAGGGAGACGCCTGCACGCCGCCCGGCCTTGTGCTATATTCCTTATTAGCAGGCTGCTGAAAAAGCCCAATCTGCTGCGTCGTCTTCAAAATTGGACGCTCCGGCGTACCATAAAAGTACGCCTCATTCCTCATTTTTCGACTCCTTGCATCTTGAGCTTTTTGAGCAGCCTGAATGAAATTTGTGGCAAACTGTCAGCTGACGCCAGACGTCCGGACGCGCAGGACCATTTAATTTGGCGGGGATTTCAAGCGTACCGCCGTGATTGAGAGGATGTCCGGGGGGAGCGCCCGGTTCAGGCGTAAAAAAAACAATCCAGGGGTGGGGTAAATGAACGAAGAAAATGTGGAGCTCTTCGACGCGCTTACGGAGTACAGGGACCGCCTTGACGATATCGACCATCCGGACGAGGTAGAGACCGTGCTTGAGAACATACTGAACGCGATAACGCATGACGAGACGATAGACCCTGACGAGCTTGAGGTAGTAGCCGATTTCGTAAGGGATTTCGACCTGGCGTACCCTGAAAGCGAGGAGCTCCTTGACTTGCTGAAGGAGCATCAGGAAAGACTCCACTGAAAGGCGGCGGGCTTACGCCGCCTTTCTTTTCGCCTTTCCAGCGTTTTCAATCTCCCTGAAGGCCCTTTCCTGGTCTTCAGGGCATATGCCGTGGCTCATCCTGGGGGGCTTTTTAGTGCCGAACAGGTCGAGCTTCCTTATGCCATCATCAAGTTCCACCCACTCGCCGTTGGGCATCTTTATCCTTTTACACCAGCTGCAAATGGTCCGCCATTCGTTGGAGCGGTCCACGTCCGGGTCGATGAAGGCGACCGGCGTGCGGGTTTCGGTCTTCAACGTCGTGCATACGAAATCTATCGAGTCGTCCGGGTGCGGGCGTATCTCCATCTCCATGAATCGCTTAGTCTCGGGCGAGTCGCACCGGAAGGGTATCCTCATGGCGGAAAGGGTGTCCCGTGCCTTAGATAGCATGAGCCGGAAGAGGTGCCGGGTGTCGCTCCCCTCGATGAAGTCCCATAGAAACCTGCCGAGCACCTCTTTTTTCGTGAGCTGCGACGCCTTGTTTTCCACCGCGAAAACGTCCCAGGAGTCGCTCGCCTCCACTATCCTGTCCGATGCGTCTATCCTGTAGGAAACGACGTTCTTGTCCATGAATCTAATTATAGCAGCCGCGGCCCGGTCCTTCATCAAAGGCCCTTAAAGCCCCTTCTGATGGCGTGCCCGCAGGCCGGGTTGACAGCCCGGAAAACCCCAGTATAGTTACTCCTTAACGGCATCTGCCGGGATTAATACCGCGATGTACGCCCGAGAAACGGCCAGGGGTCTATGGATGAGCTTATTAAAAAACGGGAGCGTCCTTTTCTTAACCTCCATGGCCGGGAACTTCTGCAACTACCTCTTCCAGTTCTTCATGAGCAGGAACCTTGAGCTGACTGACTACGGCGCGCTCAATGCCGCGCTATCCATCACCTCCATACTGGGGATACCGGCAGGGACCGTCATGGTCGTGGTCGCCAGGTACGCCTCCACCTTCAACGCCATGGGCGAGGGGGCGCGCGTATCGCGCCTCTACAGGAACTCGCTTCTCTTTACGCTCGGGGCCGGCATCGTCGTTTTCCTTCTGCTCTCAGCCGCATCCGGGCCGCTCGCGGCCTATCTCCAGCTTCAGAACGGGATTCCGATAATCATAGCCGGGTTCGGGCTCGTCGTCTCCTTCACCATGACCGTCAACATGGGAATGCTCCAGGGGCTTCAGAAGTTCTGGCATTTCGGGGCTGGCATCTGGGCCGGCGCGGCATCCAAGCTCGCGATGGGAGTCGCCTTCGTCTTCCTCGGTTTCGGCCTTAACGGCGCGGTAGCTGCCGCGGCCTTCCCCGGCCTCTTCGTCATAGCCATGACTTTCCTTCCGCTCGCCTCCGTGCTCCGCCAGAGGCCAGGGGGCGAGAGGGTGACGCTAGATATCGCCTCCTACAGCGTCCCGGTGCTCATATCATCGCTGGCCTTCACTGCAATGCTCAATATCGACCTTCTTACGGTCAAGCACTGGGCAAGCCCCGAGGACGCGGGGCTCTACTCGGCGGCCGCGGTGCTCGGGAAGACCATACTATATCTCCCGGCAGCGTTCGTGATGGCGCTTTTCCCCATGCTTACGGACTCGCATGCCCGGAAGAGGGACATGCGGAGCGTGCTCGACAGGGGGCTGCTCGTGACCTTCGCCGTTTCGATGGCCGGGGTGCTCGTGCTCGCCGTCATTCCGGAGTTTTCGATAACCCTTCTATTCGGAGCCAAATTCGCGGGGGCCGCCCCGCTCCTTAAATATTACGGGATAGCCATGATGTCGCTCGCCATGGTGAGCGTCCTAGTAAGCTACAACCTCGCGAGAGGGAAAAGTTCTTTCATCTATTCACTTCTAGCGGGCGGCGCTGCGCACGCCCTCCTTTTGAACGTCTTTAAAGGGAGCCTCGTCGTGACCGTAATAATCCTTGCAGCCGTGAATATGCTTGTGGCCGCGTACAATCTGATAATGGTCCTAAGGGAGCGGCGGGTCGAATCCGGCTTAAGGCAAACTGCCGAGGGCGTTATTTCATGAGTTTCAAGGCATAAAAGGAGGGCTGCATGGCGGACGCGGTCATTCTCGCGGGCGGGCAGAGGAAATCCATGAGAAAAGCCCGCGAATCGGCGGACGGAGCGCGTTTCCTCGATCTCATCCTCAGGCAGATGGAGGGCTCGGCCGTGGTTGGAAAAGTGATTTTCGCGGCCTGTCCTGAACCGGTATTCGAGAGGTTCGGAAAGATGGACCTCCCCTTTGAGACGGTTTTTTCAAGGGAGGAAGAGCCGCTCGGAACAGGAGGGGCGCTCATCAAGGCAAGCAGGCTTGCAGGGACAGAGGAGATACTGGTCTTTAGAGGGGAGTCTTTCATCGAGTCGGACATAGACGACCTCGTAAACTTCCACAGAGAGAGCGGCGCACCCTTCACGATGGTCCTGAAGGAAGTGGAAGATACCAGAGGGTACGGGCGGGCCGAGGTCAATGAGGAATGCAGGATCGTCTCGTTTGGACGGAGGCGGAGCAAGCGCAGTGCCGGGTTTATAGATGCAGGGGCCTATGTCTTCGAAAGGGAGCTCCTTATCGACGAGCCGTTAAGGGAAGCGTCCCTCGAGGAAGGGCTTCTCCCGGAATATATCAGGTGCGGGGGCTATGGGTACGTTGTGAACGGAAAATTTTTCGATATCAGGATGCCTGAGGCATACAGGGCCGCCGAAGGGCTTCCAAAGAGCGGCTTCGCGTAAACGGCGGTATCAGCGGGGAAGCCGTAACAACTTACCGATACGGTTATTCTTTCACATCAGGTGAATGCATTGGACGCTGAAGCGGTTACATTAAGGCTCAGGAAGGATACGGCGGCCTCCGTTGCGCTCCTCCCGGCCGCGCTCGTGCTGGGCTGGCTCTCTTTCCGGCCCGGGCTCGCCGCCTTCGCCGTTGCCGCTACCGGGACCGTGGCGCTTTTGCGCTATGCATGCAGGGCAGGGGAGCGGCCCGGGCCAGGCACGACGCTTGCGCTCATAATCTACTCGGCGCTCCTGGCCGTGGCGGCGGTTACAGTGAGGGAGGCCATGGGCCTCAATGCGCCGCAGGCTCTTCCCGGAAGTACCGCAATTGGCGGAAATGAAATGAGGCTCATGGCAGGGGAGTTCGCGCTCTTTTTCGTCCTCTATTCGGCAACTGTCCTCGAATTTATCAGGGCATCCGGCGCGCATCTCGGCCTTAAAAGGCCAAGCCCTGCCACGGCAATATTCGCGTTCGTGCTTTACTTTGCCGTGGTGAAGCTTCCGCCATATGAGCTCGACATAAGAGAGTGGGGCGCTCTCCTGGCATCGGCATCGGCCGTTACCGAAGGCAGATGGCCTTACTTCCACCACTACTCGGTACAGCATGGATTCCTGAACGCAGGCGCGCTTACGCTCTGGCTCAAGGCATTCGGGCCCACCCCAATCGGACTCGCATCATTCGTCTCCGCTTTGGCCGCGCTCTCCGGGGTAGTGGCGTTCCTGCTTGTAAAGAGGCTTACGAACTCGCGCGGCGCGGCGCTCATCGCGGCCCTGGTCCTTGTGACAAATTTCCATTACATGGAAGCGGCGGTCAGGGCGCCGGGGCTAGGGGCCCTTCAGAGCCAGTTCCAGATCATTGCCGGGCTCTATCTCTTATGGGCCGCGCTCGAGGCAGGCGCCTCCGCCAGGGGGTATCTCCATGCCTTTCTCTTCGGGGCGCTCTCTTTATGGGAGCCGGCCTTCGGTTTTTTCATGGCGCTGTCCTTTCTTTCGGTGACGGTCTACAGGGCCGTCTCAAGGAGGGACCAGAGGCTGTTTTACCACGTAGCCGCGCTCATCGCCGGGGTCCTCCTCCCTGTCTCTACCCTGGCGGCCTTCAGGCCTCCGGAGGTGAATATCTTTTCCGGGACTGCGATGGGCATCTTTCTCTCGACTCAGCAGGTGTTCACTCAGGGGCAGGGCGCTGCCCCGCGGACTTTCTTTTTCTGGGAAGTCTTTATCCTTATCTTTTTCGCCGGGCTGTTCATGACCGCGTACAGGCAGGTATCGTCGGGCAGGAGTTTTTCACGAAGGCATCTCTTTCTCTTCGGGACGGCCCTGATGCTCCCGCCCTGGCTTGCATACAGGCTCGGGAGTCCTGTGCCCCTGGAGTTAAGCCCCATAGCATGGCTCCTCGCCCCGGCCCTTGCGCTCATATTCCACACCGCTTACAGGCACGCGGCAATTGGCACAGGCAGGCCGAGGCTCTACGCTGCGGCTGTGATCACTGCCTCGCCGCTACTTAGCATAGACCTGGCCCGCCCCATCGGGGAGGACATCAACCGGTATCTCGTCAAATACGAGGACGAGCGCGCCCGATGGCAGGCCTCATGCGCGGACGAGATGAAGCGCGGCGGCTACTGCGGCCCTGAGAAGGGGTCCGGGCTTTCGTTCCATATGAAGGCCGCTCGGGAGACGGGGTTAGGCCTCGGGGCATACGGGCCGGCGGGGTTCAGCTATTATCCCCCGAACTTTTTTCTGGCAAGGGCCTGTGAAAAGGGCGTGCCGGTCATTTCGGACATGGACGGGGCGATCGCGGTCCAGAACGGCTGCCCTCCGCCGCACAGGTTCCCTGTAATGAGAAACATGGATGACAATGCCGTGCTCGCCGGGTACTTGGGCGAGATAAAAAGGTTTTCGAGAGTGGTCTTCGATGAAAGGCTCGCGGATGGGCTCTCTTCTCAAGGGCTCTTGAGGAGGCTTAAAAGGGAACTCCTCGATTCCGGCTATCACGTGAGCGAGCGCCACGGAGTAATTTCCGTCCTCTCGAGAGAAGGCGCAATTGACGGCGATAGCTGTATCGTATGCGCCCCTCCTGCCGAGCCGGTAAGGCTCGCTCCGGACGGCGGCTGGCTGGTGGAGAAGCCTTCAGGGCTGAAAAGGAAGCCCCTTGACGCGCCGTCCTGGGGCTCGTTTGTGTTCAGCGCGCTCGTATGGGCAGACGGGCCGGCAGGCCTGGTGGTGGGAGAAACGGGCGGCGGTTATGCCGCATTCTACATAGATCCCGCAAGCGGGACGGCAAGGCTTTCCGAGCTCAAAGGCGCGGAAATCATCAGAGAGCTTTCGAAAGCCGAGCTCCGGGAAAAGAGCAAGGGAAAGGGCTCCTGGCACGACATGGAGGTCTTCGGCGGCAGAGGCGGGCATTACCAGTTCTTTGTCGACGGGGAGTTCGTGCTCGAAAAGGACGGATTGAAAGGAGCCGCCATCGGGCTCCTCGACCTTTCGGGGACCGCGCGGTTCAGGGAGGTCGAGCTCGCGAGAGGTCCGGAGACCGGCGGCGCATAAGATTCGAGACTAAAAGCTACTCGGAGGTGCGGATTGAAGAACACAAGGGCAGTTTTCCTGGACAGGGACGGCGTCATAAACAAAAAGCTCAGGAACGACTTCGTCAAGGACTGGCGAGAGTTCAAGTTCATACGAGGGGCCAGGAAAGGGGTCCGGCTCCTTAAGGAGTCAGGGTTCCTTGTCGTCGTCCTTACGAACCAAAGGTGCATATCGAAAGGGGCCGGGACACTCGACAAGCTCGCGGAGATACACGCCAGGATGGCCGGCGAGATCATCCGTGGGGGAGGGAGCATAGACGCTTTCTATTTCTGCCCTCACGGGATTGACGAAGGGTGCGCGTGCAGAAAGCCCAGGCCCGGCATGATCTTCAAGGCCGTAAGGGACTTTCAATCAAGGGGTGTCTCAATAGACCTTGAGAGGAGCTTTTTTGTAGGCGACGAGGAAAAGGACGTGATAGCAGGTCACCGGGCAGGCCTCAAGACCGTGAAAATAGGCGATGCCCATCATCTGGCCGACCGGCATGCCGGTAACCTGCTCGAAGCGGCAAGGCTCATAGCCGGTACTACCCAAAGGGCTTGAGGTGGCTGGAAACGGACGGCCTTATTTACATTCCGAAGTCGGAGGGGTGCGGTTCGCGCTCGCGTACTTTTTCCTGGCCGCCCTTCTCGCTCTCATATACACCTGGCCTCTCGCGGTAGGTATTTCAGGTGCATTTTTTGGATTCCCGGGCGGTCCTCTGCAGGAAATCCGTGGCCTCTCCGGAGCAATGCTCCCCTATCCGTCAGCCATTGTTCAGTATGCGCTTTGCAAAGCGCTCGGAGATGTCGCTTCCTTCAATATCACGAAGCTTCTTAACTTCCCGTTCCTGGCCCTCACCACATGTTCGCTCCTCTTCTATATTACAAGGGACAGGGGAACGAGCGCCTTGTTCGGGCTCGCCGCGGCTTTTTCGCCCTACCATGACAGCCATCTGATAGCTCATTCAATAAACATATACTGGTTCCCTCTCGCTCTCCTTTTCCTTCTGAGGACAATGAGAGAGGGCGGGTACGCGAACCCTGTTATCCTCGGGCTCGTCTCAGGCTTCCTTACGGTCGAAAACCCCAGTCTCGGCCTTTTTTTCATTTTGCTCGTCCCTCTCTTCGTACTCTTCCACCTCCCGGATAAGGCCGGGTTGCCGTATGTCATCAAGGCCTTCGCAATCTCCGGGTCTGTATTCTCCGTAATCGTAGTCACGATGGCATGGCCCCTTTTGATTGGCCTGCTCCTTCCAGATTCAGTGGGGGAGGGGCTTGACCCGAGAAGGCTGTCCGACCTTTTCATCTCTTCTGCCAAGCCTTTCGATTACCTACTCCCGTCCGTCCATAACCCATTTATCGGGAGGTTAGTGCCTGAACCTGGAATCGGCCCGCTTAAGGGGCACAGTTACGCGGAACATACGTTATTTCTCGGCTACACGGTCCTATTCCTTTCAGCTTGCGCTATTTTCAGGGCGTTACGGGCCGGAAGGCCTGAGGCGAAGCGGACGGCGCTTCTTTTCCTCGCGGCCGCGCTCCTGATGGTGCTCATTTCATCTCCGCCTTTCATGCCGTTCGGCGGCTTTACAATGGATATCGAGGAGAGGATGGTCTCATCCGAAAGCAGGATATTCCTTCCCCAGTACCTTCTCTTCAAGGTATTCCCTTTCATAAGGGGATATTCGAGCGCGGGCGGAGCGGCCATGCTGGGCTTTATAGTCCTGGCCGCGATGGGCTTTTCGGCCTTGTTCGGCCGTTCAAGGCGCAAAAAGACGGCCCTTTTGTGTGCGGCGCTCCTCCTTGCGGTTGAGTTCGCCGAGTTCCCTTCATTCCGTATAACGATGCATGCCCCTGAAAAAAACGGAACGACCAAAACCCGTTCCGAGGCGCGTGGGCCGGCTGATCCCTTGCAGGGACAGGCGCCGGGTTTGACACAGGACGATTTCCGCTTAAGCTTGAAATAGAGAATCAGGACAGGACGTCTCATACTCTTCTGGGCGTCCTGGCTTTACCGGGCAATCAATACTTGAGCGGGGGGCGGGCTATGACCGGGTACGGGCCATTGCACGACGGCTATGATGAAGCTGGCATACGGGCGGTCCTTGGCAACGGCCCGTCCACAAAGGTGCTTGTCATAGCCGCGCACCCTGACGACGAAATCATAGGCATGGGCGGGCTCTTGAAATACCTTACGAGCGCCGCTTTCGTCCACATAACCGACGGCGCGGCAAGGGACATGCGCGCGGCCCGGGCAAGGGGTTTCCGGACGAGAAGGGATTACGCCGAAGCCCGGAAAAACGAGCTTCAAAAAGCGCTCTCCCGCATGAGGACCGCGCCGCTTGATCTCATAGACCTAGGCACGCCCGACCTGGAGGCTCCCTACAACCTCGTAACGTCGTCCGTTGCGCTTGCCGGGATAATAAAGCGCCTGGAACCGGCGCTCGTCCTCACGCACCCGTATGAGGGCGGCCACCCGGACCACGACTCCGCGGCTTTTTCAGCGCGCGCGGCCCTCTCTCTCATAGAGTCCGCCGGCATGGCGCCGCCGCGCCTTCTGGAATTCACCTCGTATCACGCTGACGGGAAAAAGCTTGCGGCCTCGCGCTTCCTGCCGGGCACCCCGCAGGGCCTCGGCATCGCGCTTACGGAGGAAGAGAAGGAATTCAAGGCATGTATGTACGCCTGCTACGAGACCCAGAGGGGCGCGCTTAAACATTTCCCGATAGGGATTGAGAGGTTCAGGCCCGCGCTGGATTACGACTTCACGAAGCCGCCTCATCCGGGGAGGCTTTTTTACCAGAACTTCGACTGGGGCCTCAAGGGAGCGAAATGGTGCCGCCTTGCTGCAAGGGCGATGGACGGACTCGGGTTATCGGGCCGGAAAGTCCCGGCAGGCCGGGGGCTCCTGGGGCGTCTTATCTCAAGGCTCTCCGCCTAAGCAGTATGTTGAAAAAATCCTTCTGGACCCCTGTTAGTTTCACTTCTCGCCCTTGCTTTTGTCCAGGGCGGCCCTTACCTCCTCGCGTAGCTTCCTGATCTCGGCTTCTTCGACGCCTCTTTCCCTGAACCTGTCCAAGCCTATGAAGAGGCTTGCGAGGACGGCGGTCACATACCCAAAGACGGTGAACGCGTAAACGGCAAGGAGAAAGCAGAGCACCCTCCCTTCAGGGGTCTGCGGCCAGTATTGCGAGCCCATCGTGGTTATCATCATCGCAGACCACCAGAGGGCCGCCCCGAAGGTCCCGAACCCATCGTTTTCCCGTTCGAGCACGTATATGCCCGCCGCTCCCGTGACGACGACAATGGCCGTGAGTGCGAGGACATAGCCGAACTTCCTTCTCCCCAGCACCTCACCGAGTATGCCCATGCTCCTGTTCACGGAGCCTATGACCTGGACGAGCCTTGCGCCCCTTACGACGCGCGCCGCCCGGAGCCCCCGGAGTGCCTGGAGGGCCTTGAAGGCCCTCAATATCCGGAGGGCCGGGACTGTAAGGGACACGAGCGTAAGGAGATTGCCCCTTATGTAGACCTTCTTATCCGGGGCAAGGGCGAACTGCAGGATAAAGTCCGCTATGAATATGATCCAAATGGCAGTGCTCGCCGCGACGACCGCCCCGCCGGGCCCGCGCGTGAACTCGATAACGATGAGGACGAGCCAGATGAACCCCAGCACCATTAAGGGGGTCTCGATGAGCTCCTGGTATCTCCTGAGCACGGTCCACTTCTCTTCATCCTCACGCCTGTCTTGCGGAGCCATGCGGATGACCTCCCGGTTTTAAAGCATGCCATCTCCGGCGCGCTTTGCAAGCTGACAGGCTGCTGAAAAATCCATCTGCTTCGTTGTCGTCGCTTGCTACGGCATGTACGAAAATACGCTCATTCCTCGCTTCCCTATTCGAATGGGGGCCTCGCATCTGGAGCGCAGCCTGAGCGAAGTTTGCGTTTTCCTCAACCTGCTAGGAAAGGGAAGAATCAGGTGCGGCTCGCGTTCTCGCCTGCAAGCCCGAGCAGTCGTCTCAAAAAAGATACTGCCGCAAGGTTGACAATGGGGAAAGTTGGATTAGAGTTATCACTATCGCTTCAGGGAAAAAGGCCCGTTTCCGACGCTTTTCTTCTTTCCTAGCCCTGCCGCCCCCTCCGGGTCGCAGGCGAATCTGTAAAAGGCGGCTATCGGTTTTTCAGGGGCACTCGCGCCTCGCGGCAGCGGTCTGCCTTGGGGGGCGCGGTTCAGGGCTTGGTACATTTTTTTGGATCTCGCGCGGGGGAACATGCGGGTATTCAAGGGGAAGATATCCGTCATAATGCCTGCTTACAACGAGGGGCATCACATTTACGAGAACCTCAAGGAGACCCATTCGGTCTTCAAAAAGTCAGGCCGGAGGTTCGAGATAATACTCGTCGATGACGGGAGCTCGGATTCCACGTACGCCCAGACCCAAAGGGCCGCACTGGAGCTGGGGAGCATCGTCCCCGTAAAATTAAGTGAGAACGGCGGAAAGGGCAACGCCCTTCGCGAGGGCTTCAAGCGCTCCGAGGGGGACCTGGTGATTTTCCTCGACGCGGACCTGGACCTCCATCCTGGACAGGTAATAAGCCTTTTCAGGGCCATGAGGGACACGGGGTCCGACGTGGTCATCGGCTCCAAGCACCACGCCGGCTCCAGGATAAGCTATCCTTCGTCAAGGAAGGTCCTGAGCCGGGCATACGCCCTGGCCCTCAAGGCGCTTTTCGGGATGCCCCTCATGGACACGCAGACAGGGCTTAAGGTCTTCACCCGCAGAGCGCTTGAGGAGGCGTTTCCCAAGGTGGTCTGCGGGAGATTCGCGTTCGATGTGGAGCTCCTTGCTCACGCGCACGAGGCGGGCTTCAGGGTCACCGAGGCCCCTGTCATTATGACGTTCAGAAGAGCGGCCGCGTGGGGGAGGATAAGGACGACGGACGTCGTAAGGATGGGGTTTGACACGCTCGCGATATTCCTGCGGCTCCATATCATACGGAACTATGGGACCGCTTTTGAATCGGGCACTTTCGCCCTCAAGGGCGTCGTGTGATGGATGCCTTGAAGAGCGGCACCGTGCTATTTTTCGCAACCCTCTCCGGGGGGGTCTTCAATTTTTTTTTCCAGGTCTTCATGGGAAGGACGCTCTCTGTAGAGGACTTCGGCTCGATGAACGCGCTTTTTTCGGTAATCCTCATAACAGGCATCCCGGCTGCTGCGATGGTGACGGCGCTCTCAAAAAAGATCTCGTCTTTGAACGCAGGCGGGCGGCGCGCGGAGGCAGGGCGCCTTTACAGGGTTTCGTTCATCAGGATGGCAGTTTACGGCGGCGTAGTCCTGTGCGTATCAGCGCTCCTGAAAAGGCCCATCACAAGGGCATTCGGGCTCGGGAGCGAATGGGTCCCGGTCATCGCGGGAGCCGGGCTCCTGTTTGCCTTTATTCTGGCCGCCAATCTCGGGGTATTGCAGGGACTAAGGAGATACCGCTACTTTGGGGCCGGAATCGGTCTCTTAAGCCCGCTTAAGCTCCTTTTCGGCGGGGCCCTCGCGGCCGCCGGTTTTGGCATAGCAGGGGCTGTCGCGGGACTTTCCTGCGCTATCCTGGCGGTTTTTGTACTCACTACAATGCCGCTTCTCAGGCTCCTTTCTTCGGGTAACGACGCCAGGAAACCAGCCGCCAGAGCCCCCTGGTCCGGCTTCCATGATCTCGTCTACGCGGCCGCCTTCGCGTTCATGACCAACATCGACCTGATAATGGTAAAGCTCTATTTCCCGGCGAGGGAGGCAGGGCTCTATGCCGCCGCCTCCGTGCTGGGAAAGGCCATCCTCTATGCGTCCTCGTTCTCATCGGAGTCTTTTTTCGGTGGCGCATTTCACAGAGGGAGGCACGCGTTGAAGCTCCTGGACAGGGGCCTTTTCCGCACATTCGCGGTATTCATCATTGCCGCTCCGGTGCTCGTATTGTTTCCCGGGCATTTACTGGGCCTTCTCTTTGGCCCGGCCTTTTACGAGGCCGCCCCGGTGCTCAGGTATTATGCGGTCGCCGCTGGATTTATGTCCATGGCCGGGCTTTTTACGGCCTACAGCGCCTCGCGCCGGAACGCGGGCTTTCTCTTTAAGCTCGTTACGGCCTCCGCGCTCCTGCCCCTTGCGATAACCGTGCTGCCGCAATCCTTGACCGCCGTCGCCCTGGCGGCCGGAACGGCTGCGTTCGCCCTCTCGCTCGCGGGCCTTGCGGGGGCAATAAGGGAGAGGCGTTCGGTAAGCGGCGTACAGGCGAAACTGGAGGGCATAGCCGGCAGATGAACCCGACCGTATCCATAATAATACCCGTAAAGGAGATAAACGATTATATAAGGGAGTCGATGCCGCACATACTCGCCCTGGACTACGATGATTTCGAGGTCGTCATATTCCCGGATTCGGCTTCGGAGGACGACTTCCCCAGGACGAGGATAATCCCGACGGGTCCGGCCGGCCCGGCCGAGAAAAGGGATCTGGCCCTTAAATACGCCAGGGGCGAGGTGTTCGCGTTCCTCGACGACGACGCGTACCCGGCCCGGGACTGGCTGAGGAATGCGGTGCGGCATTTCAGAAAACCGAACGTTGCTGCTGTCGGCGGGCCGGCCGTCACCCCCCGGCACGATTCGGTATGGCAGAAGGCCTCGGGGAGCGTCTTCTCGTCATGGCTCGCAAGCGGCAGGTACGGGTACAGGTACCTGCCCGAGGGCGGGGTTCGCGAGGTGGACGATTTCCCGACCGTTAACCTGATTATACGAAGAAGCTCCTTCGAGCGCGCCGGCGGCTTCGATACCGCATACTGGCCGGGAGAAGACACGAAGCTCTGCCACGACCTTACCAGAAGACTCGGCGAGAGGATTGTATACGACCCCGAGGCGATGGTCTTCCACCACAGGCGGCCTCTTTTTTCCGGCCACTTGAGGCAGGTCGGCAGGTACGCGTTCCACCGGGGGCTCTTCGCGAAGGCTCTCCCGGACACCTCATTCAGGCTTCAGTATTTCGTGCCGAGCCTCTTTGTCCTGTGGCTCGCGGCGGGCGGCCCCCTTTCCTTTTTCTCAAACTCCATGGGCGCGCTCTACATCTCGCTCCTCTCCCTCTATTTCCTGCTCGTCTCGTCGGAGTCAGTGAGAATAGGACTCAAGGAAGGAGACTTCCGGGTGGGCGCGCTCTCGGTCCCCGGCATAATACTCACGCACATTGTCTACGGGCTCAGGTTCATGCAAGGATTCGCATCACGGAGGGGTAGATGAAGGTCGCGATCTCCTACCCGCCCCTCGGCGACGGCTCCCGCGTGCCGCTCCTTTCGCAGAACAGGCAATTTCAGTGGTTCAGGAACCCCACGTACATCTATCCCATGGTCCCGGCCTATGCGGCAACCCTCTTGAGGAAAGAGGGCTTCGGCGTATTCTGGGATGATGCCATAGCGGAGGGCCTCTCTTTTGATGAATGGCTCGCCAGGATACGGAAGAAAAGGCCCGACGTCATCGCCTTCGAGACCAAGACGCCTGTCGTAAAGAGGCACTGGGCCATCATAAACCTCTTGAAGGCAGAGGCATCGAGGTCTTCATGGGACCTGAAGACCGTGCTGATGGGCGACCACGTTACGGCGCTTCCCGAGGAGTCTCTCCGGAACTCTCTCGTAGACTTCGTGATAGCCGGCGGGGACTATGATTTCCAGCTCTTAAGCCTTGCTAAAGCGCTCGCTGCCTCTTCCAGGGAGCTTGCCGGGCTTGAAGCCGGCGTATGGTTCAGGGAGAACGGCAGGTTCATTAACTCGGGAAACGCCGTAAAAAGACGCGACCTGGACTCGCTCCCGTTCATAGACAGGGAGCTTACGAGATGGGAACTTTACAGCTCAAAAAACGGGAATTTCAAGAAAAAGCCCGGCACCTACACCATGGCGGGAAGGGATTGCTGGTGGGGCAGATGCAGCTTCTGCTCGTGGACGACCATGTACCCGGGGAGGGACTTTAGAAGCGTTTCCCCGGAAAGGCTCCTCGACGAGGTTGGGATGCTCATCGGTAAATACGGCGTAAGGGAGATATTCGACGACAGCGGGACCTTTCCAGCATGCGAATGGCTCGAATCCTTCTGCAAGGGCATGATAGAGCGCGGATACGGGAGGGACGTCTCGTTCGGCTGCAACATGAGGATAAACGCGCTCGGGAGATCCGAGTACAAGCTGATGGCAAAGGCGGGCTTCAGGTTCGTGCTCTTCGGGCTTGAGTCCATGAACCGCGCTACCCTTTCGAGGCTCGATAAGGGACTCCGGCCCGAGCAGATAGCGAGGGGCTTCAGGATGGCAAAGGAAGCCGGGCTCGAACCGCATGTAACGGCCATGGTCGGCTATCCCTGGGAGACGAAGGAGGACGCGGAAGAGACAATAGCCTTCGCAAGGGAAATGTTCAGGAAGGGGTACATAGACTCTCTCCAGGCGACGATCGTTGTCCCGTATCCCGGCACCCCGCTTTTCGAGGAAGCGAGGAAGAACGGATGGCTCACGACCGAGGACTGGGACCGATATGACATGAGCGGCTCGGTCTGGCGCTCCCCTCTTTCTGACGAAGACGCGAGGACGCTTACTCGGGGGCTCTACAAGGCGGCGCTCAGCCCGGCGTTCCTGGCGAGGAAGGTCATGGGCATAAGGAGCATCGACGACCTCAAGTTCCTGGTGAACGCGGGGTTTAAGCTCCTCGGTCACCTCTCGGACTTCAAGGCGAGGCCAAAAGGGCTCGGGAAAGACGCGGCCACTTAGGTTGAGGCTGCTGAAAAAGCCCAATCTGCTGCGTCGTTTTCAAATTTAGATACTCCGGCGTACGAGGAAAGTACGCCATTCCTCATTTTTCGACTCCTTGAATCTTGAGTTTTTTGAGCAGCCTGACGTGATTTTAAGTATTCCCAATTTATTTAAAGGGCTGCCGGGAATCTATCCTGGAAGATCCCGGAAGGTTTTTGAGGAGGCCGCATGAACCGTAATGCAGTGTTCCCGTTAGTCTCGGTTGTGATTCCGACCCTCAATTCCGGGAAGACCCTGGATGAGTGCCTGAAGAGTATCTCCGGGCAGGACTGGCCGGCAGACAAGCTCGAGATAATCATAGCCGACGGCGGCTCCACTGACTACACCCTCGATATGGTCAGGCTCGCCGAAGCCAGGGGCCCCTTCGAAGTCAGGGTGGTCCGGAACCCGCTAAAGACCGGCGAGGCGGGCAAAGCCGCGGGCCTTAAGGAGGCCAGGGGGGAGCTAATCGCCTTCATAGACTCGGATAACGTCCTCCCGGATATCGGATGGCTTAAGAGGATGGCCGAGCCGTTCGCCGATTCCGGCGTAATCGGCGCAGAACCGCTCGAATACGCGTGCAGGGCGGGCGACGGCTTCATAACGCGGTATTGCTCGCACCTCGGCATGAACGACCCTTTCTGCCTATTCGCTGGCAACTACGACAGGTACTCGGCCGTGACCGGAAGGTGGACCGAGATGCCCTACAGGGCGGAGGACAAGGGGAGCTGGTTCAAGCTCGAGCTCGATCCGGCCCGCTACCCTACTATGGGCGCGAACGGGTTTATGGTCCGGAAATCCGCCCTCGAAGGCGCCGGGGCAGGGGGGTATCTCTTCGACATAGACATGATACGCTGGCTCCTCAGGAGGCATCCGGGGGCACGCCTGGCCAAGGTCAGGACCGGAATCGTCCACATCTTTTCAGGCGATACGAGAACGTTTATAAGGAAGCAGATGAGGAGGATACGGGACTTCCGCCATTACGAGAGGCTCGGCATGAGGGAATACCCCTGGAACGGGGTCGGGAGGCATGCTGTCGCAAGCTTCGTCTTCTCATGCCTTACTGTGCTGCCTTTAATCTCACAGGCCGTGCGGGGGTACAGCCGCAAGCCCGACATAGCATGGCTATTTCATCCGGTAGCCTGCTGGCTAACCCTTATCGTATACGGCCTTGGGAGCCTCTCCTTTTTAACAGGGGAGTTCAAGAGGGAGGGCTGGGGCCAGTAGCTTTAAAACCGTTTGATGGACAGGGTCTTTAAAAACACCTTCTGGCTGCTCCTTCCGAGCGCCTTCAACAAGGCCTCGAGCATCGCGCTCGTGATCGTCCTCGCCCGCCACCTCGGCGTAGCAGGTTTCGGCCTGTTCTCCTTCGCTTTTTTCTATATCGTATTTTTCAGCGCCGTTACCGAGGCGGGGCTTACTACCGTCATGATACGGCGCATGAGGGCGGAGCCCCAAAAGGCGGGGGACGTCTACCGCAAGGGGCTTAGGCTTGGCGTCATCTCGACGCTTGCATCTATCTCAGCGGCAATAGGGGGCGGGGCGGCCCTCGGCTTTGAGAGGGACGCGCTCTTTATTACGGCCCTGGCCTCTCTGGGGCTCGTCTTCTCTTTCAGGGACGTGACCTTCAGGTGGTTCCTTGAGACCCCTTTCAGGGCGTCGCTCAGTATGCGCGTAAGCGCCGCGCTGGGAATAGCATCTGAGGGCATCGGCCTTTTGGCGGTACTGGGGGCCGTCTACACGGGCGCGGGAGTAGAGGCCATAACGGCAGTCTACGTCCTCTCGAACCTCCCCGGATTCATCATCCTCGCCGTACTCTCATACAGGGCAGCTCCTGGCTCTACCTGGGAAAAGGTATCTTACTCGGGGATGCTTAGAGAGGCCCTGCCCATAGGGCTTTCCAACTCGCTCAATACGTTTTATGTCATGCTCGGCTCAGTCGTCCTCTTCCTCTACGGCAGTATCGACGCGATGGGTTATTACGCGCTCGCCTTCAGGCTCACCACCTCCCTGAGGATAGTCCCAGAGGCCCTTATGCATTCCTTTTTTCCGCTCATGGCCTCTCAATCAGGCCAGGCGGGCCAGGGGATATTGAGCGCCTATTTCAGGAAGAGCGCCGGCATAATGGCGTTCATGGCCATGCCGCTGGCCGTCGGGGCTGTCGAGCTATCGGATGAGATTGCGGTCCTTTTCGGGGGGGGCACGTTCAGCCCGGCCTCGAAGGCCTTGGGCGTCCTCATATGGGCGACCGCGATTTCATTCTTTAATACGTGCGCGAGGTCCGCGCTGAACGCGGGGTCTCACGGGGCCAGAAACCTCGCGGTCTCGTCGGCCATGGCAGCCGCTTCAGCCGCGCTTTCTTTTGCCCTCATACCCGAATGGGGGCTTTCGGGCGCGGCCTGGTCGCTCGTCCTCGCGGAAGGGGCAGGTCTCGCTGCCTATTCGGCCGTTCTCGGAAGGATGGGCTTTGCGTTCCCGCTCGGGTTTATAAGTAAGTGCCTCCTGGCCTCGGCCTGCATGTCCGGATGCATGACGCTCCTGGACGGGCCGCTCCTCAAGCTCTCTTCCGGCCTCGCGGCCTATCTGGCGGCCTCCGCTCTCATGACCGGTACCGGGCCGGTCCGGATTGCGAGGGCGCTCTCTCAAAGGGTTACATTTTTATAAGGAGCGCGGCAGGGAAGGAGCCGAGCACTGCCCCGGCCTCCTGTACCCCGTTCAATTTCAATTCCCGTCCGGTGAACGCGTCTTGCCACGAGGCGTACTTAAGCCCCTCGGGAAGTCGGAGGAAAGTTCCCTCCCAGACCTCCGGGCCGAGGGGCCATTGCCTTTCAAGCACGACCTGAGTCATGAAACGCGGGGCAAGCACCATAGCTGCTTTTTCGCCGAGCACCCTTGCAAAGGCGACGAGGTGCCGCCTGAGCCTGCCTTCCGTCTCAATGGGCTCGTAAGCGCCGCCCCTGAAAAGCTCGTGATGCGACCTCCTTTCATTCAGGGCCGCGTGGGTTACGAAGAGCTTGATCCTCCCGTCCTCGGGCGCGGCAAGGAGCTCTCTTATGAACGCACTGCGGTCCTCGGCGGTCCGATTTATAATCTCGTCAAGCAGGGCCTTTCTCTTTCCGAAATCGACCGGGCGGCGGTTGTCAGGGTCTACGAGGCTTAGGTCCCAGAGCTCGGTCCCCTGATAGAAGTCCGGCACGCCGGGCGAGGCGGCCTTGAGGACGAGCTGCGATAGCGAGTTGATCATCCCGTACCAGGCGGTCTTTTTCTGGAGGGGAAGGAACTCCTTAAGAAACCCGTTCTCAGGCGAGCTCAGAATGGCGTCTATGAACTGCATGAAACCTTCCTCATACTCCATGTCAGGCCGTAGCCACGCGGTATGTATCTTGGCCTCGCGGACGGCTTTTTTCATGTACGCCTTTATGCGCTCGCGGTACTCCGAAAGGCCACCGTCTCCGAAGGGGAAAGAGCCCAACAAAGTCTGGTAGAGGAAGTACTCGTCATTCCTGTCCGGCACGCCAAGGCCCCCGGCCCTCCGCTTCCTTTTCCTGTTCACGGCGCTCCACCTCCGGAGGGCCGCTTCCCATTCCCCCGGCATCTCGGAAAGCACGTTTATCCGGGCCCTCGCGTCCTCGCCCCTTTTCGTGTCGTGGGTGGAGGTGGCGCTCATGGAATGCGGGCGGGATTTCGCGGCTATCCTGTTCCTTGAATGGAAGGCCTCGACCGTAGAGCCGAACTGTCCCGGAGATGAGCCAACCTCGTTGAGGGAGATGAGCCTGTTGTAGACGTAAAAGAGCGTGTCCTCGATGCCCTTGGCCATAAGCGGCCCCGTGAACTGCTGGAAGCGCATCACGAATTTAAGCCATTCGCCCTTTTCCTCCTCGCCCTGGTATTCCCTGAAGTCCAGGGCCAGGACCTTGCCGATAAATGCAAGCTCGTTATAGAGGGCCGGGTTCCGGGCAATGGCGCTCTCGACCGCTTCCCTTATGTACCTCAAATCCGTCTCTGTCACGGACTCGGCGCATATGTAGGTCCTGTAGACCGGGAATGCCGCCATGACTTCGACTATGGCCCTCTTTAGGCCGGGAAGCGTGATGTCGCTACCGTGCCTGTCGCGGCTAAGGGTAAGCTTCAGTAGCTGTGCGAGGTTCGATACGTCGCTCATCATGTCCATCTCGGTGATGAGCTTTTTCTTCTCGTGGAAAAGGTAGGCGTACCTCGATTTTATGCCCGTGAAGCTCGAGTATATGCGCGTGAACCTGGACTCGTGGGTAGTGTCGCAGAAGATGCCGTTAAGGGCCGACATGAAATCGTAGCCTGTCGTGCCCTCGACCGGCCAGGCTTGAGGCAGGGCCTCGCCGCTCCCGAGTATCTTCTCGACTACAATGTAGGCGTCTCCCGCCCGGTCTCTGAGCTTCCGTAGGTACTCAAGGGGGTTCAAGAGCCCGTCTATGTGGTCTAGTCTCACGCCCGTTGCCCCGTTACGGAGGAGCCTCAAAATGAGTGCGTGGGTCTTCTCGAAGACCTCTTCGTCCTCAGTACGGAGCGTAATGAGGCCGTTGATGTTGAAGAACCTCCTGTAGTTCGTCTCCTCTGCCGCCACCTTCCAGAACGCGAGCTTGAAGGACTGCTCGGAGAGGAGCTTATCAAGAAGATTGTAGCTCTCCGGATCGCCCGGGGAGCCGTTGAAGGCGGCAAGGCTCTCGTCGAGCTGAAACCTGAAATCCCGGTTTCCGGTATAGAGCTCCCAGAGCATCCTCTTTACGAAAACGGCCTGGTCCCCGAGCTCGGCCTCGCCGCCCGCGGCAAGGGTCTTCAAGACGTACCGTATCCCGAGGAGCTTGACGTAATCAGGGTGCTCCTTCCCTAGCTTCATTACGAGCTTCCTTGAGAGGTGCGAAAGGAAGACCTGGTAGGAATCTATCCTGAGGGGAAAGCTCGTCTCATAGTATCTCACCTTAAGGCCGTCGTCCGAGTAGTCGAGCCGTATCTCGCCCCCTTCGAGCGCCTCCCCGTAGATGCGGCCGAGAAAAGGGGCCAGCACCTTCTCCTTTATACCTTCGTACGGGTGGTCCCATTCGATATCGAAAAAGCCCGCGTACCTCGAAGCCCGCCCCTTTTCGAGCACGTCCATCAGGAGCCCGTTCTCCCCGTCATAGGCCATGTGGTTGGGCACGAAGTCCTGGAGCCATCCCATCCCCAAACCCCTGAGCCTTCCGAAAAGCGATTCAAGCTCCTCGATTGTACCGACCTCGGGGTTGATACTCCCGTGGTCCACTATGTCGTAGCCGTGGGGGCTCCCCTTCCGCGCCCTGAAGACCGGCGAGGCGTATATGTCAGAGATGCCGAGTGCATGGAGGTAATCGACAATATCGGATGCGTCTTTAAAGCGGAAAAATGAATTGATCTGCAGCCTGTATGTGGAGGAGGGGACCCGCATATTCAGGAGACGCTTACGTGGAAGTAGTTTCCGAGGTCCTCGAATGCCTCGACCCATCTCCGTGAGGCCTCGTCGCCTTCCGCCGCCTTTTCGCGGGCGACGGCCAGGACCTTCCTGCCGAGGGCGAAGTAGAGGTTCTGCGCCTTCCAGAGCTTTAGCTTTACGGGTGTTGTCCGAAGGAGCTTCAGCGCTTCCCTGAGCTTCTCTATCTCCTCCAGCTTCATCGAGTCCCCGCGCACCTCCTCCATGCGCCCGGTTATCCAGGCGCTCGCGAAATAGCCGATGTTCTCCTGGTCTATCTGGACGGCAAGGTGCCTCGATTTTTTTATGATGCCCCGGAACTTCTCGAGATTAAGCTCCTTCTCCTTCAGCACCGCCTCGAGATCATGGTTCAAAATGAACTCGGCCGAGACCCCGAGCGGCCTGGGGAGCGGCACCCCGAGTTTCCGGAGGAAATCCATGGTCCCGAAGTTGCTCTCGAATATATGCCTGTGGAAGCCTTCTATGTCGCGGCTCGTGAGGTGAAGTATCTCGTTTACGATCTTTCTCTGCTCGTCCCTGAAGAGGTGCCATAGCGAATAGTTTGCCGCGCCGAAATGCCTGTCCATCAGCCTTATTACTTCGGGGATATCGCCCCGGTCAAAGGCGCTTTTAAGCTCCTGCTCGGCGAGCATGAATTCCTCCTCGCTCCGGAAGAACCTTATTCCGCAGTTCACGCTCATCTCGCCGAGATGGAGGACCGCCGACGAGAGCTGTGCCTCTTCCCAGGAAACCTTCGACCTTATGACCGTCTTTCCCAGCGCGAGCTTGTGCTTGCCTGACTCTATTTTCTCGTAGAACTCGTTTTCGGCCTCGAAGGCGTATATGGAGGTCTTCTTCGAGTATTCCTCGAAGAGCGAGGATATCGCGTGGTGCGCCCCGACCCGGAGGAGATCGACACTGGAGGCCCTTACGAACCTGTCGTATGCGTTCCGGGCGTTCCCGAAGACGTTGCTAGGCGTGCGTTCGAGCCTTCCCTCGAACCCGGATTCGAGAGAGACCCCGGCGGCCTCCTCCGCGAGCTGCATTGCCATCGAGGCGTACATCATGACCTGCACGCCTTCTATGCCGGAGACCTCGTCGAAGAACCACCCGCAGCTCGTGTACATGAGCTGCGAGTTCCTCTGCATCTCAAGGAGCTTGAGGGCCCGCACCTTTTCGCCATTCCCGAGCTGCCCCGCCGCGTGCTTTGCGAAAAAGGCCTCCACTCTCTCCCTGGACCTGTCGTTTATGACATCTATATACGCGTCCCTGGCCGCCCAGGGGTCCTTTAGCAGGGCCGAGGCCTCCCTTTCATAGACCGGGGCGAGGGTGTCCCTCAGCCAGTCGAATGCTTCCCTTAGCGGCCCCCTCCATGACTGGTTCCAGAGGGGGTATCCTCCGGTATTGCAGCCGCAGTCGGCCCTCCAGCGCTCCACTCCATGCACGCAGCTCCAGGACGAGTTCTCGTGAATCTCGACCAGGTTTTCAGGCGGGAACTTCTCAAGGTACTCGCCGTAGTTTGTGAGCTTCGCAAGCCCCTTGGTCTCTATGTGGTAGAGGCAGTAGGAAAGCGCCATGTCGCCGTGCCTGTGGTGGTGGCCGTACGACTCTCCGTCGGTCGCTATGTGCACGAGGGCCGCCTCCCTGCCATCGTCCGGCGGGAAGGCGTCCTCAAGCCTCATCGCGAAGTTCTCGCCGTTGTCGAGGAGGTTCCCGAAACCCACGTCCCTCGATATCTGCCCGTTGTAGAAGAAGAGTGCTATCGACCTGCCCGAAGGCAGTAAGCAGAGGTACGGAATTGTTGTGTCGACGTCCTCGCCTGAGAGTTCCTTCCACCTTGCGCCCTTCGCGGTCTTCCTTACCCGCCGCGCCTGCCTCGGGGCGAGTATCGTGAATTTCATTCCGAGCTCGGAAAGGACCTCGAGAGTTTCGATGTCCACTGCAGTCTCGGGGAGCCACATGCCTTCCGGGTCCCTCCCGAACCTTGCCTTGAAATCCCTTATGCCCCAGACCGCCTGGGTCCGCTTGTCCGTTCTCGTGGCGAGCGGCATGATCATGTGGTTATAGACCTGGGCTATCGCAGAGCCGCGGCCGCCATTGCCATCCATGCTCATCCGGTCGGCCTCGATTACGTTCCTGTATACCTCGGGGCTGTCGGTCTGCATGTTATAAAGGAGCGTAGGGCCGAAATTGAAGCTTATCTTCGAGTAGTTGTTCGTTATCTCGATTATCTTAAGGTCCGGCCCCAGGATGCGGGCGGCCGAATTCGGCTCGTAGCACTCCTCGGTTATCCTCTGGTTCCAGTCGTGATAGGGGTGCGCCGAGTCCTGGAGCTCTATCCTTTCGAGCCAGGGGTTTTCCCTCGGGGGCTGGTAAAAGTGGCCGTGTATGCAGATGTACTTTTCCACTCAGCGCCCCTCTTTCGCGTAAAGGACGAAGCTCTCCGGATGAAGAACGAAGTCACCGTCCGTAACGCCGGCTTCCATGGACGCAGGGAGGAGCGAGCCAGGCCCGTCCCATTCCTTGCAGGAGGAGTCCAGGACCCTTGCCCACCTGCCTTCCGTGAGCGGCCGCCTTATCCTTGCCTCGTCCCGGCTGAAATTGAAGACGGCGAATACGCGCTCTCCTTTTGCCTCCCTTGAAAGGAGCATCGTCTTCTCGTCCTCAAGCGCGGTCGCTCTTACGGTCCCCCCGGCCGCCAGGGCGGGGAATTCCCGGCGGAGCATTATAAGAGTCCTGTATAGTTCGAGGAGGGTCTTCTGCCGCCCTGCGCCCCTCTTTTCCCAGTCTATTTTGGATTCAAGGAACGTCTCGATGCTTGCCGGGTCAGGCGGGTCCGCGTCCCATTTGAAGGCCTCGAATTCCTTTTTTCTTCCTTCCCTTACGGCGCGAACGAGCTCCTTGCCCCTGTGGTCGATGAAGTAGAGGAACGGCGCCTCCTCGCCGTATTCCTCCCCCATGAAAAGGAGCGGGACATAGGGTGAAAGGAGGAGGAGCCCGGCCGCGAGCTTAAGCCCCTCGAAGGAGGCGAGCCTTGAGAGCCTGTCGCCGAGCATCCGGTTCCCGACCTGGTCATGGTTCTGGACCGAGACTATGAAGCGGTCCTTTGGTACGCCTGCCGAGGGGCTCCCGAAGCTCCGGCCCCTGTATGCGGAATACTGTCCCGAGTAGGTAAATCCGTCGTTCATGGCCTTGGCAAGGTGGCGGACCTCGCCGAAATCGGCATAATAGCCGCCCCGCTCGCCTGTTATGAGCGCGTGGACAGAGTGGTGGAAGTCGTCGGACCAGAGCGCGTCAAGGCCCAGGCCGTATTCCCCTTTTGAGACTGCCCTGGTGTCGTTCAGGTCGCTTTCGGCGAAAAGGAGAAAGGCCCGGCCCTTGCCGGATGAGTATTCCGCGACCCTGTCTCTTAGCGCACGGAGGAACGGGTTCGCGCTCATGTCTATTATGGCGTGTATTGCGTCGAGCCGGAGCGCGTCGATGTGGTAGCGCTCAAACCAGTGGAGGGCGTTTTTTATAAAGAACTCCCGCACGTGGTCGCTCCCCCTGCCGTCGAAGTTCACGGCATCCCCCCAGGGTGTCCTGTACCTGTCAGTGAAGTAGGGGCCGAATTCGCCTATGTAGTTCCCCTCGGGGCCGAAGTGGTTATAGACCACGTCCAGTATGACGGCCATGCCCTGACTGTGGCATTCGTTTACGAGGCGCTTGAGCGCGTCGGGGCCGCCATAGGTATTCTGCACCGAAAAAGGGAATACGCCGTCATAGCCCCAGTTCCTCTCTCCGGGGAACTGGGCGACAGGCATGAGCTCAAGCGCGTTCACGCCGAGGTCCCTGAGTGATGCAAGCCTCGGGATAATGGATAGCAGGTCTCCTTCGCGCGTGAACGTGCCGGGATGGACCTCGTAGATGACCATGTCGGCTGGGCTTGGCGCTTTCCATGCGCCATCGTCCCACTGGAAGGACGCGTGGTCGACCACCTCCGAGGGGCCTTTCACTCCGAGCGGCTGGTAATGGGAAGCGGGGTCTGCCCGCTCCCTCCCGTCGGGGGAGAAGCGATACCTCGACCCGGCCCCGGCGCCCGGGACCAGAGCGCTCCAATAGCCGGACCCGTCTCTCTCCATCTGGACCGCGCGCCAGGAGTCCTCTCCCGCAGCCTGTATAACGAGGCACAGGACCGAGGCTTCAGGCGCCCAGACCGTAAACCGGCATCCAGCTCCCTCGATATTCGCCCCTATCTCCATCGCCGGAAGGTAGATTTCGCCGCAAATAACAAAAAAAGCCGCGAAAAGGTTACTAACCCGTGTTGTTTACGTATAGTTTATATCCTTATCGGGATTAGTCAAACGGATGCGAGGCGGGGCGGGATATCATCTCCCGCCCCTGCGGTCCTCCCATTTCCATTCGAGTATTTCGGGCGGGTCAACTCCGTAGCGGTCTATGTATGAGCTGTGGTCTATCAGTTTTTTCGAGTATTTCATTACGAGCTTCTCGGCAAGGCCGGCCCTGCCGGGGCTCACCAGGGCTATCTTTTCAGCGGCCTGGAGGACCAGGTGGTAGCGGCTCGTCCTGTTACGGACGTGCATGTCGAAGGGGGTCGTCGTGGTGCCCTCCTCCCTGTAGCCGTTTATGTCGAACCTGTCGTTTCCCGGCCTTTCCCATACGAGCTGCTTTATGGCCGCCGTATACCCGTGGAAGTTAAAGAGCACGGGGCAGCCGAGCGGAAATATCCTCTGGAACCTTGCCTCGTCGAGGCCGCCGGGGTATTTCTGGGGTATGCCGAGGACGAGTATGTCTATGACGTTCACGACCCGTATCCGCCAGTCCGGGGCCTCCTCGCGGAGTATCTCAGCGGCGGCCATGGCCTCGAGGGTGAGATTGTTTCCGCTTGCCGCAAGCACAAGCTCCGGGTCCTCGCCGCCGTTGGTGGAGGCCCAGTCCCAGACGCCTATACCCGCCCTGCAGTTCTCGGCGGCTTCGGTCATTGTGAGCCACTGTACCATCGGCTGCTTGCTCGCTATCACGAGGTTTATCTGGTCGGTGGATTTGAGGCAGTTATACATGGTGCAAAGGAGCGTGTTCGCGTCGGGCGGAAGATATATGCGGTAGATGTAGCCCTTTTTCGTGAGGAGGTTATTTATGAAGCCGGGGCCCTGGTGGGAATAGCCGTTGTGCTCCTGCCTCCAGGCCTCGGATGTGAGTATGAAGTTAAGTGACGATATGGGCTTCCTCCAGGGCACTTCGAGCGCGGATTTAAGGAATTTCGAATACTGGTTCGCCATGCCGTCGACTATCTGGAGGAAGGCCTCGTAGCACGGGAAGACCCCGTGCCTGCCTGTAAGGAGATAGCCCTGCAGCCAGCCCTGGCAGTTGTGCTCGCTAAGCACCTCCAGCACCATGCCCTCGGGCCCGATCTTCTCGGAGCCGGGAGGTACGGGCCAGGCGTACTGCCTGCTGGTCACGTCCAGCACGGCCTCGAGCCTGTTCGATTCGAGCTCGTCAGGGCAGACTATGCGGAAATTACGCTCTTTCCGGTTTTCGACCATGAGCTCTTTGAAATACCTGCCGAGCACCTCCATGGCGCTCGCCTCCTTCACGCCCTTCGCCTCAACTTTTACCCAGTGCTCGTCGAGACGGGGCATATTGAGGGGGATTCTCCTTTCGCCGCCGAAGCTATGCGGGTTCATGGACATCCGGAGGTCGCCTTTCGGGCACTGGGAAAGGATGTCCTCCGCGGGCCTGCCGTCCTTTTCGAATAGCTCCCAGGGCCTGTAGGAGCGGAGCCACTCCTCCACGGCTTTCAGATGGGCCGGGTTTGCCTTAAGGTCCTTTCCCGGCACCTGGTGCGACCTGAACGAGCCTTCTATCATCTTGCCGTCCATCTTCTTTGGCCCTGTCCAGCCCTTGGGGGTCTTCATAATTATCATGGGCCACGAAGGCCGCTCCGGCCTCCTGCCGCTCCTTGAATCTTCCTGGAGTTTCCGTATAGCTGCGTACGCGCGTTCGAGGACGGCGTCGTACTCCTCGTGCACCCGGGGCCCTGCGGAGACTATCTCCACCGAATGGCCGTAGCCGGTGAAGAGGTCCGTAAGCTCCTTGTCGGTCATGGTGCCGAATATGGTAGGCGAGGAAATCTTGAAGCCGTTCAGGTGGAGTATGGGGAGCACCGCGCCGTCGGTGGCCGGGTTTATGAACTTGTTCATGTGCCAGGCCCCGGCAGTGGGGCCTGTCTCGGCCTCTCCGTCGCCCACCAGGCACGCGGTTATGAGGCCGGGGTTGTCGAGGACGGTCCCGTAAGACGTGGAGAGGGCGTACCCGAGCTCCCCGCCCTCGTGGATGACCCCCGGGAGCGCCGGGTTCAGATGGCTCGGGAACTTGTCGGGCCAGGAGAACCATTTTATGAGCCTCCCGAGACCTTCCCTGTCGAGGGTAAGCTCGGGATAGAAGAGCGTTAACGCCCCCTCGAGGTACATGTTGGCGAGGTTTGCGGCCGCGCCGTGCCCTGGGCCGGTCACGAAGAGCACGCTCGCGTTGGTCTTGAGTATCAGCCTATTGAGGTGCAGGCAGGTGAGGTTTATGCCGGGCGCCGTGCCCCAATGCCCCAGGAGCCGTTCCTTGATGTGCTCAAGCTTCAAGGGCTCCTCCATGAGGGGGTTGTCCTTCAGGTATATCTGGGCAGCCGCGATGTAATTTACCGCCCTGAAATACCGCTCCGCCGCCGATGTCTTTGCCTCAGCGCCTTTCCTCCCTGCCGCTCCTCCTCCAGCTCTCCCTTTCATCCAGTCCTCCTTCATAGGCGTTCAGTTTAGCGGGTATCAAGGTCAACCGTCTTTCATATATATAAAGTTAACTCTATCACATTTCGCCGGGTCAAGTTATTCAACGAAAGCGGCCCCGGAATTTCCCTGCTATACTGTTTCCGGCAAAAATGGAACGGCATGATACGCGTCCAGAAATGGATTGATAACGGAACCGGAAAATGTTAAAAAGGTACAATCGTTCAGAGTTTCAGCAAAGTTCCGGGGCGGTGTCTCCGTCTCCCTTCCGTTACAGCTACTTGCCGCCCAGAGAAAGCGTTTAAGCTCCAATTGGTATTGTCAGCTTAGTAACGCAGTCCCTTTAACGTAATTCAGAATAAACAAAATTCAGCCACTGGTCACAGGAGAGAATCCGGATCAACTGATTGATGCGGCATCGCGGTTCCAGTTGTTCCGTTTTTTTGCAGGGCAGTGTCTCAAACGTACCAGAAGCGGTGTTCCAACCATCCTTCAGCAAAGGAGAACCGGTAGATGGAAAGCTCTACAATGACTATCCTCTTTGCGCTGGGAGCAGCGGTGCTGGGCATTGTATACGCGGCCTGGCTCGCGTTCTGGGTAAGGGGGCTCGAAAGCGGCACGCCTGAGATGAGGAGGATACAGGCGGCTATCCATGAAGGCGCAAGCGCCTACATGGCAAGGCAGTTCAAGACGGTAGGGGTCGTTGCGGCCATTCTTTTCGTCCTTCTCTGGCTGGCGGGCTCATGGTCCGAGCATTTCGGGCTCTTGACCGCGTGCGGCTTCCTGGTGGGCGGCGCGGCTTCCGGCATTTCAGGCTATGTAGGCATGATGGTGGCCGTTAGGGCCAACGCGAAGACCGCGCAGGCGGCCCACAGCGGGCTTAACGCCGCGCTCGTGGTGGCCTTCAGGGGCGGGGCCGTGACAGGGCTCCTCCTCATTGGCCTCGGGCTCCTTGCGGTCACAGGGTTTTACGCCGTCGCCATGCGGGTAACCGACGAGACGCACGCGATAGCGTCCCTTCTTTCCCTCGGCCTCGGCGGAAGCCTCATATCCCTTTTCGCCAGGGTCGGGGGCGGCATATACACCAAGGCGGCCGACGTGGGCGCGGACCTCGTGGGGAAGGTCGAGGCCGGAATACCCGAGGACGACCCGAGGAACCCGGCTGTGATAGCCGACAACGTGGGCGACAATGTCGGCGACTGCGCCGGGATGGCCGCGGACCTCTTCGAGACATACGCGGTGACGACCGTCGCGACGATGGCGCTCGCGCACATCCTTTTCCCCGGCTCGGAGAACGCCATGCTCTTCCCGCTTGTGCTCGGCGGCGTTGCGATCATAATGACGATCATCGGGAGCTGGTTCGTGAAGCTAGGCTCCTCAAACAACATAATGACCGCGCTCTATAAGGGGTTCGTGGCGACGGCCGTCCTTTCAGCCATTGCCTTCTTCCCGGTCGCGTACTATCTGATGAACGGGGTAGGGGGTGTGGGCTGGAGCAGTTATTATCTCTGCGCCCTAATAGGGCTGGCCGTCACGATATCGCTCGTCGTCATAACCGACTATTACACGGCCAAGCATTACAGCCCGGTCCAGCACATAGCCAATGCGTCCGTCTCCGGGCACGCGACGAACATAATCGCGGGGCTCGCCATCGGCAAGGAAGCGACGGCCCTGCCGGTCCTCGTCATCGCCGGGGCCATACTGGCAAGCTACGAGCTCGCGGGCCTCTTCGGGGTCGCGGTCTCCGCCGAGGCCATGCTCACCATGGCAGGCATTGTCGTGGCCATAGACTCGTTCGGCCCGATAACCGACAACGCGGGCGGCATAGCCGAGATGGCCGACATGGGCGCAGGTGTGCGCGGCGTGACCGACCCGCTCGATGCGGTAGGCAATACGACCAAGGCCGTTACAAAGGGATACGCGATAGGCTCGGCGGGGCTCGCGGCAATAGTCCTCTTCGCCGAATACACCAGGACCATTTCGGCCGGAGGGGCGCAAGTCATCTTCGACCTCTCCGACCCCATGGTCCTCGTGGGCCTCTTCATAGGAGGCATGCTGCCGTTCTACTTCGCCGCCCTCCTCATGAAGGCCGTGGGCAAGGCCGCCGGCTCGATCGTGGACGAGGTAAGAAGGCAGTTCAGGGAGATAAAGGGCATAATGGACGGGAGCGCGAGGCCGGAGTACGGCAAATGCGTGGACATAGTCACCTCGGCCGCGCTGCAGAAGATGATAGTGCCGTCGCTCATACCCGTGATCGCGCCGGTGCTCGTGGGCGTTATCCTGGGGCAGAAGGCCCTCGGAGGCGTGCTCGTCGGAAGCATCGTCACGGGCCTTTTCGTCGCGATAAAGATGACCTCGGGCGGAGCCGCCTGGGACAACGCCAAGAAGTTCATCGAGGAAGGCAACCACGGCGGCAAGCACAAGCCCGCGCACCAGGCCGCGGTCACGGGCGACACCGTGGGCGACCCCTACAAGGACACGGCAGGGCCGGGCATAAACCCGATGATCAAGGTCATAAACCTGGTCGCGGTCCTTTTCGGGATACTCCTGTACTCGTAGGACCGGCTTTGCAAAAGGCGCCGGGAAAACACCCGGCGCCTTTTTTTGTTGTAGTTATCTTGCAAAGGCCTTTTCCGCACTGCCGTGCTGTTTCGAGGGTAAGGCTCGCTTGCTAGCGCCCTCCCACCCTGTGAACGGGCCCCTAATCGCTTCGCTCCTGATTCCCCCGGCCCGTTCACGCTCTTCCTCCCTTATGCTGCGCTCGCCTTACCCTCCGGGTTTGTTCAAGACAAAAGAATCTCACATCACCTTTGTTTTTGCATTTAAAACCACCCAGGGGCATAAGGCGTTGCGAGCATAAGGCTGGGGGAAGGGTGAGCGAGGCGGGGAAGCAGGAGCCCGGCCCCAAGGGGCCGAGCTACATAAGGGCCGGGCGAGGAGGATGGGGGCGGAAAGCGAGCGGAGCCTTATGCCCAAAAAAGCGCGGTAGCGCGTTAAAAGGTTTTTTGCAATGAGACTTGGCGCGCACAGCGTATTCTCGGTATGGAAATCAGAACAGAATTAAAAAGTGGGATGGATTAGAAATGTTTTTACAAGGACCCTCAGGCGGGCTGGCGCCGTGCCCTCACGAACTCTATAAGGCCTGGCATTATTGAAAGGACTATTATGGCGAGTATCACAAGAGAGAAGTTCTCTTTAACGAGCGGGATGCTCCCGAAATAGTATCCCCCGAGGATAAAGAGGAATATCCAGGCTACGGCCCCCGTGACGTTATAGAAGAGGAACCGGCCGTAGGACATCGCGCCGACTCCCGCCACGAACGGCGCGAAAGTGCGGACAATTGGGACGAACCTTGCGATGACTATGGTCCTGGCCCCGTACTTCTGGTAGAACCTTTGCGTCTTGTCGAGGTATTCCTTCCTGAATACCAGGCTGTCCTTTTTTGAAAAGACCCTGGGGCCGAGATAATGGCCGATGGCGTAGTTCACAGAGTCGCCCGCTATCGCCGCGACGGTAAGCCCTGCTATCACGTACTCCACTTCGAGATAACCCATTGCCGCGAAGGTCCCTATCGCGAAAAGGAGCGAGTCGCCAGGCAGTAGCGGCGTTACAACGAGCCCTGTCTCACAAAAGATGATGAGGAAGAGGATGAGATAGGTCCAGCCCCCGTAGGCCTGTATGACAGTCCCCAGGTGCTTGTCTATGTGCATGAACATGTCTATGAACTCTTTTAGAAGCTCCATCGCTCGCTTTTCCCCTGAAAGCTAAGGTTATACATTATATCAGGCCGACTGAAAAGGCAACAGATAAGCTCGGTTATGCGTACACGCGGCTGATTTGACATGGTCTGCCCCCAATATATAATCAAATAAGGCAAGAAAAAAGCGTTTGTACGGACAGGGGGGCTTTGCCCTCCAAGGCCCGGCTATCGGAAACGCGCGCCGGGGGAAAGAAGGTGGCTCGAATGCTTTCATGGGCGATAACCTTCCTCATAATAGCCATAATCGCGGCGGTCCTGGGGTTTGCAGGGGTCGCGGGGACCGCGGCATGGATAGCCAAGGTGCTCTTTGTAGTTTTCCTCGTGCTTTTCGTCGTCTCCCTCATTGCCGGCCGGGGCAGGCCCGCGGCATGAACCCTTAGAGAGGGTCCTAGAAAAGCATGATGCGATTCCCGGAAATAAATTTGGATTTCCGGTATTCCTGGTCAAGGCTGAGCAAAAGAGGTTACGGTCGCCCCGTAACCTCTTTTGTTTGAAGCGGTATCGAGATTTGTGTTATATTGTCCCGACCGGGACAGGTAGGACCAGGACAAAAGCCCTTTTCAAACGAAGGTTTTCAGGTTTTAAAGAGTGGCGTCTTGTGGTATGATGTATCCCGCAGTCGAGGGCGGGCCGGCAGGCCCCCTTCGAAACAGTATCTTCTTGGTTGTAGGCCTCTCACCTTAATCGGACCGTCTGGAAGGTGCGCTCTATATGAACGCCAGGGACTTCGAAAACGAGATACGGATCCACATCGAGGCCAGGTACCCGATACTATGGCTCGTCTCCTTTGAGGAGAGGAGGGTCGAGAAGATAATGGAGTCGCTATGCGATTCCATGAAGCTCAATTACTGGTCCTGGTCCGTATCCAGGGGGCTCTACGGCGGCGAGAAGAAGAAACGGGAGCCCATGGGCCGGGAAAAGATACTCTCGGTCATCGAGGAGAAGATAACAAAGGGCGAGAACGTCAGTAACCTGTTCCTCCTTAAGGACATCGCCTCTTATTTCAACTCCCACGAGTTCCTCCGCCGGTTCCGCGACCTGCCGGCCATAATAGACGAGCGCCATACCGTAAATACCGTCTGCATTCTTTCGCCCACACTGGGCGAGATACCGCCCGAGCTTGAGGAGGACATAGTGGTCCTGGAGCTTTCGCTCCCGGACTACGACGAGATAGCCGACCTAGTCTCCCGGACCTACGGGCACCTCATCCCGTCGAGCTGGCATGCCTCGACCAGGTCCATTCTCTATAAGTCCTTGCAGGGCCTCTCTCTCGACAACATAAGGCGGGTCATAAGGAAGGCCATAGGCCTCAATAACGGCTTTTTGAACGAGGACTGCATCTCGTACATACAGGATGAGAAACAGCAGATTATAAAAAAGCAGAAGATACTCGATTACTACCCCCACAGGGAGAACATAGAGAACATCGGGGGCTTGAGCGAGATAAAGAAGTGGTTCGTCGAGAGGGAAAACGTCTTCAGGCTCTCGAGGGACAAGATAACGACACTTGGCCTTGACGTCCCGAAGGGCCTCCTTTTGATTGGCGTCCCCGGCTCGGGTAAAAGCCTCTGCTGCAAGGCGCTTGCCGGAATATGGAACCTGCCGCTCCTTCGGCTTGACGTCGGGCGTCTCTTCGGCTCGACAGTGGGCGAGTCGGAAAAGAACATCAGGCGGTGCATACAGCTTGCCGAGGCCGTAAGCCCGTGTATACTCTGGATAGACGAGATAGACAAGGCCTTCGGCGGCATAGGCGGCTACCAGGGCGACTCGGGCACGCAGATGAGGGTCTTCGGCACCTTCATCACCTGGCTGCAGGAGAAGGAGCATCCTGTCTTCGTCATCTCCACCGCCAACGAGCCCAAGAACCTTCCACCCGAGCTATGGAGGAAGGGGCGCTACGACGAGGTCTTTTTCGTCGACCTCCCGAGCCAGGAGGAGAGGGAGGAGATATACAGGATACACCTCGAGAGGAGGATACAGAACCTCTCGAAGGTGAACGTAAAGGAGCTCTCCCAGAACAGCCAGGGCTTCACCGGCGCGGAGATAGAGCAGGCCGTCAAGGACGCCGTAGTCTCGACTTTTAACCGGCTCCAGGAGGAGCACTCGGGCAGGAACATGGAGGAGGTCGTTGACGGGCTCCTCGCGCTCGACGTGACACAGGAAGGGCTCCTTAAGTCCATAAGGCACATAACCCCGCTCTCGGTCTTGAAGAAGGAAGAAATAGAGGAGCTCAGGGCATGGAGCCACCAGAGGGCCAGGCCCGCGTCCAAGTCCCTCTTCCTCCAGAGGGCGGAGTCGCTCTCAGAAACCGAAAAGAGGAACATCGCCCTGCACGAGGCCGGGCACGCCGTTCTCATGAAAAGGTATTTTAACCGCACCCCTGCGTTCGTGAGCATCGATAACTACAAGCCCTACTCGGCCTTCATCCCGGTGGACGAGGCCATAAGGACGACCTACACCAAGAGCGACCTCGAAAAGGAGATAGGGGTCATACTCGGCGGCATGGTGGCCGAGGACGAGCTCATTGGGAACGACTCGAAGACCGTCGGCGCCTCGCACGACCTCATACAGGCGACCGGCATAGCCCGGAAGATGGTCATAGAGTACGGCTTCGGCGAGATAATGAGGAATAAGTCCCTCATGGTCCTCCAGGACTATGCCCTCACATCGGGCGGGGACGTGCTCGAGGACATACAGAAGATACTCGACTCCGCCAAGGAGTCCACGGCCAAGGTCATCTCCGAAAACAAGGAGGTCATCCTTGCGCTTGTCGAGAAGCTCATGAAGGAAGTCCTCATAAACGGAGAGGGCCTCAACCGGTTTTTCAGGGAAAACCCCCTTCAATAAGGAGGCGCGTATGTCCTTCTATACCGTCATAAAGACCGAGCTTTCGGTCAGGAAGTACCTCATATGCGCCCTCGAGGAGCTCAAGAAACGCGGCGAGATAACGAGCTATGTAGCCAACGAGCGCAAGGACACCGTCGAGGTGGACAGGGACGGCGACATCATAAACATCGCGAAAGAGAAGACCGGCAACTATCAGCTCGGCGGCGACAACCGCGTCGTGAACTCTTTTTCCAACAGGCTCAAGCAGATGTACGCGTACGAGTCCATAAAGGACAACCTCCCGCTCGACTTCGAGATCTCGAGCGAGACCGAGACCGCGGGCGAGATACAGATAGTCCTTAAGGGCTGAAGGGTCCCGAAATTCAATTCGAGCTCAGGCTGCTCAAAAAGTTCAAGATGCAAGGAGTCGAAAAATGAGGAATGAGGCGTACTTTACTTGTACGCCGCAGTGACGAATTTTGACGACGCAGCAGATTGGGCTTTTTAAGCAGCCTGTTAAGGGGGTATTCCATGGACAGGCAGATACGGATAAAGATAACGCCCGACGGCAAGGTGGAGATAGATTCGAGCGTCTACAGCGACTGCAGGGAAGTGGCCAAGCAGCTCACGAAGCACCTCGGCACGATGGAGAAGTTCGTCGAGAAGGACGAGGTCTTCGGCGGCGAGGTCCAGATAAAGCTTGAATCCGGGGATTGACGGTCCTCAGCCGTTGCGCGTTACACTCCGATGGACAGCACCCTTCTTAACATACACGCTATTCTGCCTCGCTCCAGGGTGAACGGCCCTGGTTTGCGGCTCGTGGTCTTTTTCCAGGGCTGCAAGAGGGGCTGCCGGGGGTGTTTCAACCCGGACACCCATGCCCTTGGGCAAAGGGACCTCCTTTCCGCCGCGTGCATAATGGAAAGGCATCATTCCCCCGAGATAGAAGGCATAACCGTAAGCGGCGGCGAGCCGTTCCTCCAGCCACATGGCCTTAAGGAGCTACTTCTGGCCGGGAGGGCCCGGGGCCTCTCGACACTCGTATACACGGGCTTTATCCTCGAAGATCTGGAGGCCGACCCTCTCATGAGAGGATGCCTCTCTCTCATAGACGTCTTGGTGGACGGGCCTTATGAGAGGGAGATGCCGGAGGAAACGCTCCTCCCGCGGGGCTCCACGAACCAGAGGTTCCATTTCCTGACCCCCCGATATTCCTTGGACGACTTATTGATGCCCGGCAGGGCGGAGCTATTCATCTCCGGCGACGGGACGGTCAGGGAGACCGGGTTCGGCAGCCTGACCCGGACGGTTTTATGAAGATGAGCGGCCTCGAAGCACCGAGGCAGTACCTCAGTACTGCGAGTAAGACGGACGACAAGTCAGCCATACGGAGCCTTATCGTGCGCGCAGGGAGGGAGCTCCCGAAGACGCCTGAGGCCCTTGAATTATTCGCATCCGCATTCGAACTCCTCGACAGGATAGAGGACCCCGTTGACAGGAGGTTCGCCCTTCTCGATTTCGTCAAGGAAATACCGTGCACCCCGGCTTTCGGCAGGCTCTATCTCAAGGCAGCCGAGGCGGCCGTTATCGCTGCCGACGCGCTGGATGAGAAGCAGAGGAGGATCACGGAGCTTCTGAGGCTCGCTAACGAGCTGCCGAAGTCCCAGGAGTTCACGGACCTCCGCCTCCTCGCATGGAGGCTCGCGCTCGGCCTGCCGGACAGGCCCCGGTTTGCGGAGCCCAATCTCGAGAGGATAGCGAGCGAGCTCCCCAAGGCGAGCGACATATCCTTTTTCGCCGGATACGCCATACTCGGCGTTGCCAGGTTGATGCCAAAGGACGGGCCGTTCCTCCCGGTTTACAAGGAGGCGATAGAGCTCGCTATACGGGCCGCCGACGCGGTAGCCGAGCCGTACTACCGGAGGTACGCCTGTTTGTCCATCGGCGACGAGCTCCCAAAAGACGGTGAGTTTGAGACGCTTCGCTTGAAGGCCTTTGAGGGCGCGTACAGGGCCACCCTTGCCATCGCCGACCCGTTCGGCCGTGAATACTGCCTTATAGAGCTCTTCCAGGCCACCCCGAAGACACGCGACTTTTTCCCGCTGATACAGAAGATAATAGAGGACGCGCTCTCCTTCTTCACCGTCCGGAAATGGATGGAGGACGTAGAAGTCTTCGACGTGGTCGACTACATACTCTCGGCCGACGACCACGACATATCGGATTCCAAGAAGAACAGGTTTTCGCGCGAGAAGTACTCGAAGGCCATATCCAAGGAGCTTCTTAAATTCGGCGGATCCCTGAACGACACGCGCTTCATAGAGACGCTCAGGCCTTATACGCACGTCTGGATACGTCCACAGGCGCTGCGCGATTCCATCAAAAAGGTGGTGGCCCGCCTCGAATCGCTCAAGTCCACGTATCACGGGGCCGAGGTCGAAAGGCCGGTATTCGTCTCCGAGCTTTATCCTGAAACCGGCGCGGCGGTCGTAAGGCAGAAGGACCTTTCGCCGAAGGAGTGCATCTCAATAGACCTCGGAGCGACCAACACCGTAGTCATGAGGAAGAAAAAGGACGAGGCCCCGGATTTCATGCACCTGGGCTCCATATGCAGGCAGTACGATTCCATCCATATCGTGCCCACGCTTCTGAGCGCCGAGACCAACAACATAGGCGCGGAGGCTGCAGGGGGAAACGCCGTCTCCAACATGAAGCAGCTGCTTCTCGAGGGGAACCCCAGGGGCAGGGAACACATGGAGAGGTTCATAAGGATACTCCACCAGCACATGAAGAAGGCGACCGTCAACACCGGCTGGTTCTCCATCCTTCCGAAGAACGCCGCCGAGGTCGTCTACATAACCGTGCCGGTCGGCTACCAGGAATACAGCGCCACTGTCCGCGAGATCGCCTCGAAGGTCATGAAGGGCGCAAGGGTGGAGCTCATCGAGGAGCCGCTAGCGGCGGCCGTGGGCTATCAGGTGGCCGACGACAGGGACAGGCTCATCATGGTCATCGACTTCGGCGGAAGCACGCTCAATACGATGGTCGTCAGGCTCAACATGGACGAGGTGCACATCGTGGCAAAGCCCGAGAGGGCGCTCATGCTGGGAGGCCATGATATCGACCACTGGCTCGCCGAGCACCTTTCGGCAAAGGCCGGCATAACGGGCGCTTCCCGCGAAAGCCTCCGTCTCGCGGCGGAGGAGGTGAAGATAAGGCTTTCCGAGCGGAGAGAGGTCCCGTTCGCCTGGGACGGCAGGGAGGCCGGCAAGGTCACGAGGGACGAGTTCGAGGAGGTCCTCGAAAAGAGGGACTTTTACGGGACAATCGACCGCGCCATCATAAACGTGATAAAGAGGGCCGAAAAGGTCGGCGTGAGGAAAGAGGCGATAGAGGCCATACTCTTGACGGGCGGGTCATCGCAGATACCCTCCTTCAAGGAGAAGATAGGGGACATCTTCCCTGGGCTCCGGGCCGGTAACCTAATCTACGACCACAGCCCGCTCACGGCGGTCGGTATGGGGGCGGCCTTCTACGGCACAAGGGACATAACGGACAGGCACCTTGCCATGGCATACGCCCTCCGGTACGCGCCCCACGAGAAGGACGTCACGCATTCCTGGTGCATCGTCCTTGAGAAAGGCGATCAGCTTCCGCTCGAGAAGACCTTCAGGGTGAGGCCCGCCAGGAAGCTTGGCCTTCAGAAGGAGATAACCATAGAGCTATACGAGATACCCGAGAGGCTCCTTGCGAGGAGATGGGTAGTCGAGGACGGCATAGAGTACCTGAAGCAGGAGCTTAAGGAGATGGCAGGCGAGGCCCTCCCCGGGCTCAAGCCCTTTACCATCGCTTTCGAGGAACCCGTTCCTGACGAGGTACACGTGGCATTTTGCGTGAACGGGTCGGGAGAGGTGGCCCTGAAGTACGGACCGCATGGAAAAATAGTGGAGACCGGCCTTAAACTCCAGTAGAAATCAACGATTTCAACGGGTTGTATCCCGTTTAATCACTCCCGCCGCACCCCCCTCTTGTGACTACGGTCACTTAAATAAATCCGATGCTGGTTTATAAGAAATACAGGGATTCACCTTAGGTTTTCGGTCTCCCCTTTTATGAGCGGTGTCGGTTATATGGATAATTCCAGAGGAGGATGAATTATGAGCACTGAGGTTATCGAAAAGGGGATAGGGCTTGCGCGAGAGGGACTCTTCGATGATGCGGTCAAGGTGTTCGATCAGGACCTCTGCTTCACTCAGCACCCGACCGCGATGTCGTATTACGCCGTGAGCCTCGCCAATTCCGAGGGCAACTACGACAAGGCAATCTCCCTCTGCCTCATGGCGGCGGAGAAGGAGTTCTATAACCCGGAGATATACCTGAACCTCGGGAGAATATTCCTCCTTAACGGACAGAAGTCCGTTGCCGTGAGGGCTTTCAGGAAAGGCCTCAAGCTCGATAACGACAACTTCGCCCTCCTTAGCGAGCTTAAGAGGCTAGGTGTAAGGAGGAAACCCGTCCTTACGTTCCTCCCCAGGCAGAACCCGGTCAACAAACTCCTGGGCAGGCTCGCCTTCAGGATTACGCGCTGAAAAAGCGCGCCACAAAAAAAAGCCCCGCTGCCCTTAAAGGAGCGGGGCTTTTCTATTGCACGGCCTTAAAGCATCCTGGCCGCGACCTCGTTAAGGAGGAGGAGCCCGGACTCGGTAACCAGTACGTCCTCTCCCCTTTTCCGGACCAGTCCTTCCTTTATAAGCCCTTCAAGGCCGGGAAGGGCCGCGCCCGGATAACACCCGAACTTTTCCTTGAACCTTTCCCCGTTTACGCCCCCGTCCACCATCCTTAGCCCGAGCATTACGGCCTCGATCATGGCCTCATCCCTTCCGAGCTCCTCGCCTCCGGCTGAAGGATCGAGGTCCGCCTCGACCTTTCCCATGTACTCTTCATGGCGGGTCTCGTTCCACCATCTCCTGCCCCAGCCTGGCCAGGGAAGGTATGAATGGGCGCCGGCCCCCACGCCGATATAAGGGGCCCCTTTCCAGTAGAGGCTGTTATGGACGCTCTCGCGGCCGGGGAGCGCGAAGTTCGAGACCTCGTAATGCCTGTAGCCGGCTGACTTGAGGGTCTTTACGGCCGCGGAGAACATCTCTGATTCGGCATCCTCGCCCGGAAGTCCGGTCTTTCCTGGGCCGTATCTGCGGTAAAAGGGGGTGCCTTCCTCAATGGTCATCCCGTAAAGCGAGATGTGCTCGGGTTTCAGGAGAGCGGCGCTTGAAAGCTCCTCTTGCCACCCGGCCGGGTCCTGGCCTGGCGTTCCGAAGATGAGGTCTATGCCGATATTCTCGAAACCGGCATCCCTGCCCCATTTGAAAGCCTGGGCCGCCCTTGACGCGGTATGGGTCCTGCCGAGCGCGGCGAGCCTGGCGTCATCGAGCGACTGGAACCCGATGGATAGCCTGTTTACGCCATGCCGCCTGTATCCGGCGAGCTTGGACGGGGTGAGGGTATCCGGGTTGGCCTCAATCGTGGACTCGATTCCGTGTGAGTTGCCGATCCCGAAGATACCGATCGCGGATGTTAAAAGCTTCCCTATGGCTTCAGGGGAGAAGAGGGTCGGAGTGCCGCCGCCGATATAGAAGGTACGGAGCGGGCCAGGAATGTTCTCTTTACCGGCCCTCGCCCCAAGCTCCTTTACAAGGCATTCCACATACCGCTCTTCGTAAGCCGCGGCATCCTTGGCAGCGACCGAGTTGAAGGCGCAGTAAGGGCATTTGCTGAGGCAAAAAGGTATGTGGGCGTAAACGCCTATTCCTTCTTCTTTTTTTCCGAGTAGTCCCACAGCCTCCTGAAAACGTCCCAGGGCGAGATAATTCCGAGCAGCCGATTCATGTCGTCCACCACGACCACCGAGTCCGCGTGCTTCTCGGGGTTTACGAGAAGGGCCGCTACTTCCATGGTCGAGGTCTCCGGCCCAACCGTTACGAAGTCCCGCTCCATGAGGTCGGAGACCTTCTTACGGGCGAGCGAATCGATGTTCTTCACGAAGTCCGGTAGCTCCGGAGCGAACTTCACGTCCGCGACAAGGCCGTCGCTCACGTACCTCGGCAGTATCGCCTTCATGAGTGCGCGAGGGGTTATGACCCCTATGACCCTGTTTTGCCCGTCAAGGACCGGTATCTGCCTGACCTTTTTCTCCTTTAAAAGCCTGAATGCGTCGAGCATGGTCCCGGAATCCCGGATCGTAAGCACCTCTTTGGTCATTATGCTTGCGGCTGTCATATCGGAATCCTCCTTCCGGGCTCTATCCCAGGTACCTTATATACATGTAGACCGTCGCGATTGCTATCGAAAAAAGCATGAGCGGGTAAGCTAGCAGCATGAACTTGAAGAACCCTATCGCGTGCCCGTTCCTGTGCGCTATGCCGGCGACCACGACGTTCGCCGAAGCGCCGATAATCGTGCCGTTCCCTCCGAGGCACGCGCCCAGCGAGAGCGACCACCAGAGCGGCAGCACTGCGGAGTCCCCCCCGAAGGACGGGGCCATGCCCTTTATGAGCGGTATCATGGTCGCGACGAACGGGATGTTGTCGACTATCGAGGAAGCGATAGCGGACCCCCATAGTATCACGAACCCGGTTGTGACCAGATGCCCTCCTGTCGCCTCAAGCATCATGTCGGCCATGAGCCTTATGAAGCCCACCTCTATGAGCCCGTGGACGACTATGAACAGTCCGATGAAGAAGAATATGGAAGTCCACTCGACCTTCTCCATGACGCCGTGCAGGTCCTCCTTTGATATGAGGAGCAGTATCGCGGCTCCGAAGAGGGCTATTGTGGCCGGCTCGAGGTGGAGATGGCGCTGGAGTATGAAGCCGCCTATGACAAGCCCGAGGACTGCGAGGCACTTTATCATTAGAGACCTGTCGGTCAGGGCCTCCGCCTCCCTGAACTCCATTATCCTCTTCTTCCTTTCATCCGAGACCCTGAAGGACTTCCCGTATATTACCTTCAACGGTATCAGAGTGGCGATGGCGATGATCGGTATTACCGGCCCCACTCCGAAGACGAAGTCCATGAATGTGAGCCCCACGGCGCTCCCTATCATGATGTTCGGCGGGTCGCCGATAAGGGTCGCCGTGCCGCCGATATTGGACATGAGTATCTGGGAGACCAGGAAGGGATAAGGGCTTACCTCCAGCTCCTCGGTTATGAGTAGCGTTATCGGGACCGTAAGGAGCACCGTCGTGACGTTATCGAGCAGGGCCGAAAGGACCGCGGTCACGATTGAAAGGGATATCAGTATCCTCCATGGGTCGCCCTTTGAGATCTTGGCCCCTTTTATGGCTATGTACTGGAACATCCCCGTCTTCTGCGAGATGAAGACTATTATCATCATGCCGATGAGGAGGCCGATGGTGTTGAAGTCGATCCCCTCGACCGCGGCCTCCTGGTTTATGACGCCAAGCACTATGAGGGCCGACGCGCCGAGGAGCGCTACAACGGCCCTGTTTATCTTGTCCCAGATGAGAAGAGCATACACCAGTGCGAATATCGCGATTGCGAGAAAAAAATCAAACTCCATAAATAAGACTCCGATATAGGGGAATTTTTGAGAAGAGGATTGTATAGATAATATTTTCCCTGATTAAAGTCAATAGCTTACTTTTAACACAAAAAAACCACTGAAATCAAGAGGTTGTAGTTATCAAGGCCGCTTGGTGAACGCCCTGTATTTTTTAACGAACCCTACTGGCCTGTAGCTCGTCTTTGCTTTCCGTAGCCCATTGAGCCCCAGGTCCTGTTCCCTGTTTATGAGCCTGTACTTATCCGGGAGTATCGATGCGAAGCTCCTGTTTACGAACTGGAGAAGCCCCTTGAAGCCGGGGACGCCTTTCTCGAAATGGATGACGAATGTATTGCTGTTGAGCTCCTCTCCGAGAGTGTACGCTGCGGGCCTGGCCTCGACGAAGTATATCCCGCCGCATAGCCCGAGCTCCTCCGAGAGTTCGAGCCCTTCCTTTGCCGCTTCGTAATCGCCCGGCCCGGCCTCGCCAGCACGCCACTCATCCAATACCCGAAGCGCGTCTTTCCTGTGCTCGGGAAGAAGAGGCCTGGCCTCGTACCTGTATCTCCCCGTAAAATAGTTCACCAGGTTCTTTTTCCTGTGGTATCTCCGGCCCGCAAGCTTTGAAAGCTCTTCTCGCGAGTAGAGGTAGTCGAAATTGTCCCTGTCCTCGGCGACACTGAAGCCCAGCGCCGAGAGCTCTTTCGCACGTTCTTCGGTTACGCACTTCATGGAGACGAACCTCTGGAAAAGATCCGTAAGGAGCTCAATCGGGGGGAGGCCGGCAGGGAGGATGAAGAAGGCGGCCCCGTCGTCTTCCCCTGAGATGGCGGGGCTACCGTCCGGAAGTATTGAGAGCATGTACCCGTGGGCCTTCCTGAAAAGATAGAGGTTCGCGAAGGTGAATTCCGAGATTTCCGGCTCAAGGCCCCTGAGGGCCTGGTGCAGGAAGTCCCTGGAGTCCGGGGTCAATTCGCGGAATTCCGGGTATTTGGGCGGAGTAAACGGCAATGGTTTTGTCCTTTCCAGGCGCGGTCTTGGTGAAGGGCGATACGCCCCTTGCCACTTCTTATTCTATCGCATGCAAAAACAGGGAGTCTACGCCGGTTTTAATGCGGATGGTTTTTGTTCTATGAAAAACGTTGAATTTCAAGTAGTTGGCACGAAAAGGCTCTTAATCGCCTCTTGAGTTTATTACTTTTTTTGTGACCCATGTCACTGCCGGTTGCGGAATTCGGTGATATAACAAGGACGTGTCATAAAAAGCAAAGGAGGATAGATGGGCCATGAAAAGATTTAGCCGGTTTTTAGCCCTCTCAACCCTGTTCCTGTTCGGAGCTCCCGTGGTCGCCAGCGCGGAGCTTGTCACGATCTATGGTCCCGTCTATGTGGCGAAGACAAATAAAGACGCGAAGAGCGGCACTAAAGAGGCCAATTTCGTATTTACCGCACCGGTCCCAGGAAACGGAAAAGTTATCGTCAGGAACGGCGGCGATTCCGGCAGGAAGTCCAGGGTCAGCAGCGCGGCAATTGATCTCAACGGCGGAGGCGTGGCCGACAGGAGCGACTTCAACAACACCGTCGAGACCCTTGATTACGACGTTGTGCTCCTTCCCGAAAACAACATGGAAGTCAGGGTGAATGCCTGCAACGCTTGCGAGCTTGAGATAACAGTACTCGGAGAAAAGCCTGTTCCCCCGCCCATCACCAGGTGGGTAAGGTAGGGCCCAGCTTATTTGAACCGTCCTCCAAAACCCCATTGCCTGAGCTGACGACGGCTCCAGATCTTCAGAACACCCTCACAGGCCCCGCGCCCACACCCCCCTGAACCAAAAAGGGCGCGGGGCCTGCCCCCCCCCTTTTTTTTCGGCAGGAAAGAACGCCAATGCGTTGGAATTCATGCACGCTCGTGAAAGGCTTTTTCGGCCTTTCAGTTCCGGTACGTTCGACGGGTCTGCACAATGGCCGCGCACCACGCCCTTCTCACTTGACAAGCATTTTAGCGGCTGTTATTTTTGTTGGGCTATTCGGGGGAATCGTATATAATTGAAATAGCGCGGGCAAATTGCGGTGTCCGGCAAGGCTTTAAAGGTTCCAAGAGGGGCCGTCATGCAGGGATTTTCAGAGCGCACCAGCAACGTCCTGAGGGCGATAATACAGGATTTCATACGGACCGCGGAGCCGGTAAGCTCCAAGGCCATATCCACGAACTATTCCCTCGGCATAAGCCCGGCCACCATAAGGAACATCATGGCCGAGCTCGAGGTCCACGGGTATTTGAGGCAGCCGCACACTTCAGCGGGCAGGATACCCACGGAAAAGAGCTTCAGGTTCTATATCGACGGCATGCGGGAGCTCCGGGAACCGGAGAAGGAGGACAAGGACCTCCTGAAGAAGAGTTGCGAGCGGGCGGCGAGCCTCGACGAGATGCTCTCGGATACCGCCAAGGCCCTCTCGTCCATAACCAGCTGCGCGGGGCTCATGTTCATACCGAGGAGGGAGAGCTTCGTAATAAAGCACATAAGCCTCCTACCCATAGACGCATCAGGGGTGATAGTGCTCCTGGTCTCAAGGCACGGGCAGGTCGAGAGCAAGATTGTCCGCATGGAAGGGATAGCGAAGCTCGAGCTTGAGAGGATATCCAATTACCTGAACTCCTTTGCCGGCGGGCTTACCCTCAAGGGCCTCCGGGCCCGGATAATCGAAGAGATGCAGAGGGACAAGAACCTCTATGACGAGCTCCTCCTGAAGGCCCTGCGGCTCGGGGCCGAGGCGCTCGAAGACAGCGGCAGGGCCGGGGAGGACGACATAGTAGTCGAAGGCAAGATCAATATCATCGAGCAGCCGGAATTCAGGGACGACATCGAAAGGATGAAGAAGATATTTTCGGCATTCGAGGAGAAGAGCCTCCTTATAAAGCTTCTGGACAAGAGCCTTGACGAGAGCGGCATCCGCATATACCTCGGCTCCGAGAGCGCGGTCGAGGAGTTCGAGGGCCTGGGCTTCGTTACAGCCCCCTACGGCAGAAGGGAAGCGCTCGGCACGCTCGGCGTGGTCGGCCCGGTCCGCATGGACTACTCCAGGATAATACCCCTGGTGGACTACGCCTCCGGGCTCCTTACGAAGGTCCTTTAGCCCGGGGCTCCTGGAAAAACTCTGATCTTTAAAGTTGCCAATGATGCTTTTGTCTCAGGGTCGCGCCTCCGGGGTTGATTTCCCGGGCGCGCGGCCCTAAATTTTATTCTGATTCCGGGCGGGATGTTTTTTGCCGCCCCCTTAGACGAAAAAAAATAAGAAAAGGGATTGTGATGGACAGGGACGAAGGGTTGGAAAAAGAGGCCCGGAATGAGGGCGGGGCGGCGGAGGAAGGCGCGCCGATTGCCGAGACACCGGAAGAGGAGATACGGCGCTTAAGCGAGCAGCTCTCGGCCAAGTCCCTGGAGGCCTCGGGGAACCATGACAAGTACCTGAGGGCCCTGGCAGAGCTCGAGAACTACAAGAAAAGGGCAGAGAAGGAGAAGTCCGAGGCAATAAGCTTCGCAAACGGGAGCCTCATAGAGGAGATACTGCCGATAATCGATAATTTCGAGAGGGCCCTTGCCCACGCGAACGGCGACGGGAGCGTTGAATCGCTTAGGCAGGGAGTTAAGCTCACCGTCGACCAGGTCTACGGAGCACTTAAGAAATTCGGGCTCGATGAGATAAAGGCGGCAGGGGAGAAGTTCGACCCTGCGGTACATCACGCGATATCCGAGGAGGAGACCGAGAAGGCGGAGCCCGGGACAGTGGTGAAGGAGTTCCAGAAGGGCTATCTTCTGAAAGGGAGGCTCTTGAGGCCGGCCATGGTGGCCGTTTCCAGGCGCCCGGCCGGCTCATAAAAGACGATGGACGAAAAGGATTTTTACAAGATACTCGGCGTTTCCAGGGACGCGACCGTTGACGAGATAAAGAAGGCGTACCGGAAGCTCGCGCACCAGTACCACCCTGACAAGCACGCCGGGGACAAGGAAAAAGAGGACAAGTTCAAGCTCATAAACGAGGCCTACGAGACGCTCAAGGACCCGCAGAAAAGGGCCAATTACGACAGGTTCGGATACGCGGGCTCGGGCGCGGGCTTCGGGGGAGGCGCGCCCGGCGGCTTCGGAGCGGACTTCCAGGACATATTCGGCGAGGTCTTCTCGGACTTCTTCGGCGGCGGCGGAAGGAGGAGGCCGGGCCCCGAGCGGGGCGCCGACCTTCGATTCGACCTCGAGATAAGCTTTGACGAGGCGGCCTTCGGGACCGAAAAGGCCGTAAAGGTAGAGCGGACGGTCGCCTGTTCGGTCTGCTCAGGGAGCGGCGCAAAGCCAGGCACTCATCCGGTGACCTGCTCGACTTGCGGAGGGGCGGGGCAGGTCAGGTTCCAGCAGGGCTTTTTCAGCATAGCCCGGACCTGTCCGGCATGCCAGGGGCAGGGGAGCGTCATAAAGGACCCCTGCACCGAGTGCAGGGGGAGCGGCAAGACGAGATCGGTTACGCCGCTCACTGTAAAAATACCGGGCGGGGTCGATAGCGGATCGAGGCTAAGGCTCGCTGGCGAGGGCGAGTACGGAGACAGGAACGGCCCGTCCGGGGACCTCTATATCTTCATCACGGTCCGGCCGCACCCGATATTCAGGCGCGAGAAGGACGACGTAATCTGCGAGGTGCCGATAAGCTTCAGCCAGGCCGCGCTCGGCGCCGAGATAGAGGTGCCGACGATAGAGGGCCCTGCCAAGCTCAAGGTCCCTGCGGGCACCCAGTCCGGGAAGGTATTCAGGCTCCCCGGCAAGGGCATCGCCTCGGTGCATACGGGCAGGCGCGGCGACGAGCAGGTCATTATAAAACTTGAAACCCCCACCAAGCTCAACAAGAGGCAGAAGGAGCTCCTTCAGGAGTTCGCAGAGATAAGCGGCGAGGATACGACGCCGCTAAGGAAGAACTTCTTCTCAAAGGTCAAGGAAATCTTCGAATGAGAAAAGCAGTCATAGCCCTACTGGCGATCCTCCTCCTTTCGGCCCCCGCGGCCGACGCCTTCTGGTTCAGCGACAAGGCAAAGAGCGACGACCTCCTGGTCATATTCGAGGAGCTCGATTTGAAGGGAGCGGACGCCGAGACGGTCAGGAAACTCGAGGGCTATGTGGACTCGAACCCCCGGTCGGACTACATGGACGAGGCGCTCCTCAGGCTCGGCCGCATTTACAGGGACAGGAAAGAGCTCCCCAAGGCGGCGGAGACGTATCGCCTTCTCCTTTTCAATTTCCCGGCCAGCAAATTCAGGCACGAGGCCTGGATAGAGCTCGGCCTCCTCGAGTACAGGACCGGCAGGCTCGACCAGGCCAGGGAGGCCTTCGAGGCGGTCAAGGGGGACAGGGACGCTTCCATCGCGCAGCGCGCCAAGGCCGCAAGGTTCCTCTCCGAGATAGAGAAGGCCTCCTTCGGCATAACCGTCCCTTCGAACCTCCCGGCAATAGGGGTGCTCCTCCCCTTAAGCGGCGACTATGCCTCATTCGGCGAGGACGCGCTCTCGGGCATCCTCCTTGCAACCGGCATATTCGGCCCGAGGGCCCGGCAGGTTGAGGTTATAGTAAAGGACGTCTCGGACCCTGCCTCGATATCCGGGGCCGTCCAGGAGCTCGCTTCCAACGGAAGGGTGCTTGGCATCATAGGGCCGCTCCTGAGTTCGAACGCGCTCGATGTCGCAAGGCAAGCCCAGATGCACAAGCTCCCGGTCATCACACTTTCCCAGAGGGAGGGGGTCACCGACGCCGGCGACTACGTCTTCAGGAACTTCCTTACCCCCGAGGACCAGGCGCGCGCGCTCGCTTCGTACGCGTCAAAGGAGCTGGGCGCCAGGCGTTTCGCCGTGCTTCATCCACAGAACTCCTATGGCACCGAGCTTGCCAGGCATTTCGAGATGGCGGTAAAGGAGAACGGCGGCACGGTCGTAAGGAAGGCCGCTTACCCGCACGGCACCGCGGATTTCACCGACACCGTCAAAAGGATATTCGGCGTGCAGTCGAAGGAGCGTAAGGAGGGGAGGCGCGTTATCAGGGAGTTCGAGCCGACTATCCGGGTGGACGCGCTCTTCATACCCGATTCGCATGAGCAGGCCGCGCTAATCGCGCCTTACCTCGAATATTTCAGCATCAAGGACGTTAAGCTCCTCGGCTCGAACGGCTGGAACTCGCCGAGGCTTGTGGAACTTGCCGGTAAAAACGTCGAGGGCGCGGTCTTCGTGGACGGGTTCTATGCCATGAGCAGGAGGAGCGGGACCGAGGAGTTCGCGCGCGAGTACGGCGCGACCTTCGGGAAGAGCCCCGGCATACTCTCGGCCCATGCCTTCGACTCCGCCCGGATGCTCCTTCATGCCGTCACGGGCTCCGGCCCGGGCTACGGCAGGGAGGACGTGAGGGACAGGCTCAAGGGACTCAGGGAGTTCAGGGGCGCGACAGGCGCCATTTCCTTTAATCCGAGGAGGGAGGCCGAAAAGAGGCTCTTCATCCTCACAGTGGAGAACGGCCGCATCGTGGAGGCGGGCAACTGAGGGCGCCGGTTCCCGGCAGCCTGAGGCTTTATTGCGTAAAGGAGGGCTTTAGATGGCTCTTACCCATATAGACGGGCGCGGCAAGGCGCGCATGGTAGACGTGACGGCCAAGGACGTGACCGAAAGGGTCGCGATGGCAAAGGGGAGGGTCCTTATGAAAAGGGAGACCCTGGACCTCGTCCTCGCGAACGAGATGAAAAAAGGGGACGTCCTCGGCGTCGCAAGGGTCGCCGGTATAATGGCCGCCAAGAGGACGGGCGAGCTCATACCGCTCTGCCATCCGCTGAACGTGACGAGCGTGGAGGTGGAGTTCGAGCCCGTCATGGACCCGCCCGGAATCGACATAACGGCGACCGCCAGGGTGGCATCGAGGACCGGCGTCGAGATGGAGGCCCTTACGGCCGTTTCGGTCGCGGCCCTTACCATATACGACATGTGCAAGGCCGCCGATAAGGGCATGGAGCTTACCGATATAAGGCTTGTAAGGAAGACCGGCGGCAAGAGCGGCGACTACATGCGCGAGGGAGAGCCTTAGCGCGCCTCGTCTCTTTCCCATGTTCATAAGGTCAGGTCCGCGTGAAACGCGGCGAAAATAAAGAACATAGATTACTATTTACATCAGGAGGCCTTTTCGGATATACTCTTTGATTATGGAAAGGGACAGGCTCGAGTACTTCAAGATCCTCCTCAATGAAAAACTCGAAGAGCTCTTGAGCGAGGCGGAAAAGACCGTTTCAGGGATGAGCGGGAAGGAAGAGAACTTCCCCGACCCCACGGACCGCGCCTCCCTTGAGACGGACAGGAACTTCCTGCTTCGCGTCAAGGACAGGGAAAGAAAGCTCATAACCAAAATCAAGGAGGCTCTCAAGAGGATAGACGACGGCACTTACGGCGTCTGCGAACTCTGCGGCGAGGACATATCGGAGAAGAGGCTCGAGGCAAGACCGGTCACCACCTGCTGCATAGAATGCAAGAAGGAAGAAGAAGAATTCGAAAAGGCGAGAAATGCTTAGCTAGGAAAACCGGCTCTCCTCGATCCCTTTAGCTCCAGTTCCCGCTCACCTCCTCCAATCGCCTCTTTTTCTGCGGGGAAAAATAATGCCAGAACTAAGAAAAGACCCGATTGTCGGAAGATGGGTCATCATCTCGACCGAGCGCGGAAAGCGCCCGTCGGAGTTCGAGTTCACTCAGCCCACGCTTAAGGCCGGCTTCTGCCCTTTCTGCCCTGGCAATGAACCGAAGACCCCGTCCGAGGTGCTCGCGTACAGGAAGAACGGGGGGACGCCCAACTCCTCCGGCTGGCACGTGCGCGTGGTCCCGAACAAGTACCCTGCCTTGAAGGTCGAGGGCGAGCTCAACAGGGAGGGCGACGGCGTCTACGACAAGATGAGCGGCGTGGGCGCCCACGAGGTAATCATAGAGTCTCCGCAGCACACTGACACCCTGGCCCGCATCTCCCCGCAGCAGTTCGAGGAAGTGCTCTGGGCGTACAGGGACAGGATAATAGACCTTAAAAAAGACCAGCGCCTCCGGTATATACTCATATTCAAGAACCACGGCGAGGCCGCCGGCGCGACCCTGGAGCACAGCCACTCGCAGCTTATAGCCCTCCCCATCATCCCGAAGAGGGTCGCCGAGGAGCTCGACGGCGCGCTCGAATACTTCAACTTCAAGGAGCGGTGCGTCTTTTGCGACATAATAAGGCAGGAGACGATGCAGGGCGTGCGCGTGGTCTCGGAGAACAGGGACTTCCTGGCCATAACCCCCTACGCGCCGAAGGCTCCCTTCGAGATATGGATAATGCCCAAGGTCCACGAGTCGAGCTTCGAGAATTCCCAGAAGCACCAGTACGAGAACCTCGCGCTCATCTTTTCGGACGTCTTGAAGAGAATAGACAAGGTCCTTAATTTCCCGCCGTACAACTTCATCCTGCACGCCGCGCCTGTGAAGGACGGCTCGTCCCAGTTCTACCATTGGCATTTCGAGCTTATACCGAAGCTCACGAAGCTGGCGGGGTTCGAGTGGGGCTCGGGCTTTTACATCAACCCGACCCCGCCGGAAGAGGCAGCCAAGTTCCTTAGAGAGGCGAAGGTCTGACCGCCCCTGTTTCCGAACCGCTGTAGGCCGTGGTTTCAATGGAATATGATATAATAGAGAAAGTAAACGAGCTCGCCGCCTCCGGCGGAACGCTCGAAGAGAGGCTTGAAAGGGCAGCCAGGCTCTTTGCCCGGAAGTTCCATTTCGACCAGTGCATTTTTTTCCTGGCGGGCGAGGGCGGGGGGCTTAAGCTCGCCGCCTCGTCGAGCGGGCTTTGCACGACCGGGGTCCTCTCCTACGGAAAGGGCGAGGGGCTCCCCGCGGTCGCGATGGAAAAAGGGACCCTGGTTGAGGCGCAGAAGGGTCCCGAGGGAGCTCTCTGGGAGGGCATTCCGGACCGCGGCCTCGAAGGCGTGAGCACCGCGCTCGTATATCCCCTCGGCGGCAAGGGTTCGTTTTTCGGCGTCGTGTATCTCAAGTCGAGGGAGAGGACGAGGCTCACGCTCACAAATAAGCAGCTTCTCAAGGTCGCTGCAATCCAGGCGGCGCTCATGGTAAGGAACGCTGGGCTCCTGGAGGACCATAGAAGGGCTCATTCCGAGCTCATGGAAATCCAGGCAAAGCTCGCAAGCTCGGAGAAGCTCCTCGCGCTCGGCGACATGGCGGCCACCATGGCGCACGAGATACGGAATCCGCTATTGAGCCTCGGCGGGTATGCGGCCAGGCTCAAAAGGCAGCTCCCGTCCGGCTCTCCCGGCCTTGTCTACATCGAGAAGATGTCGCATGAGATAGGCCGCATAGAAAAGATAATGAACGGCATCATCCGGTTCCTCAAGGACAACCTCGTGGAGCTTAAGCCGGATGACCTTAACAGCATAGTGGACGAGGCGCTCAATATCTTTGCCGACGAGTTTTCGGCGCACGGCATAACCGTCGAGAGGCGCTCGATCCATGCGCCGCTTCCGGTGCTGGCCGACAGGGAGCAGATGAAGATAGCTTTTGACAACATAATAGCCAATGCGATACAGTCGATGGAGAAGGGAGGCATGCTCAAGATCGTAACCTCCCGCTCCGGCGATTTCGCTGTCGCGGAGGTCTCCGACACGGGCGGCGGCATCGACCCGAAGCACATCGGGTACATCTTCAACCCCTTCTTCACCACGAAAAAGCACGGCACCGGCCTGGGCCTGCCGATAGCCAACTCCATCATAACGAGGCACAGAGGGGGGATCGAGGTCCGTAACGAGGGCCGCGGGGCTTCTTTCACCGTTACGCTGCCTTATTCGGGCGCGGCGCTGGTGTCTTCTGATATGCCGCCAGTCGAGGCGGGCCGGGCGGTCTGACCGGCGCGGATTTCCAGTGACATGGAGTTTTTATGAAGAAAAGGATCCTTGTTGTCGATGACGAAGAGGGGCTCCGGCTCCTTTACAAGGAGGAGCTCGAAGACGAGGGCTGGGATGTCGACCTGGCCGCCTCGGGCGAAGAGTCACTCGAGAAGCTCGAAAAGGACTCGATAGACCTGGTGCTCCTTGATATCAAGATGCCCGGCATGGACGGGGTGGAGGTGCTCCGCCGCGTGAAGGAGAAGTGGAAGGACCTGCCGGTCATACTATGCACGGCGTACCCGCACTACAAGCACGACTTCGGCACGTGGGCGTCAGACGCCTACATCACGAAGTCGTCGGACCTCACGGAACTCAAGCAGACCATCAGGGAAATCCTCGGAAAGAAACAATGATCCTCCTTACCGGCGGAACAGGTTTCGTCGGTAGCAGCCTGGCAATGGAGCTCCTCCTCGAGGGAAGAAGCGTGCGCTGCCTCTCAAGGCGCCCGGAGCGCGCGATTGCGCTCAAGGAGGCAGGGTGTGAACTCGCAAGGGGCGATGTTACGAGCATCACGACGCTCTTGAAAGCCGTCACGCCGGACGTGGAGGCAGTCATCCACCTCGTGGGCATACTGAACGAGGAGAGGGGCTCTACATACAGGGCCGTCCACGTGGACGGGACGCGTAACGTTATCGACGCGTGCAGGGGCATGGGTATTGCCAGGCTCATACACATGAGCGCGCTCGGCGCCCGGGCCTCATCCGGAAGCGAATACCACAGGACCAAGTGGGAGGCCGAGGAGCTTGTCCGCTCATCCGGACTCGACTATACGATATTCAGGCCCTCTGTCATTTTCGGCAGGGGGGACCATTTTACGACCATCTTCGCCCGTGCCATGAGGCTTCTCCCGGCAGTTTTCGTGCCCGGTGACGGCAGAGGCAGGATGCAGCCGGTATCGGTAAGGGACGTCTCCCGCGCGTTCGCAATGTCGCTTGCGAAGAAGGAAGCGGGAGGAAAGTCGCTCGACCTGGCGGGGCCAGAGGCGCTCACGCTTGACGATGTCATAGACAGGATAGGCGCAGTGATCGGCAGGAGGCCGCGAAAGGTGCACGTGCCCATGCGGCTAATGACCTTGAACGCCCTTGTTTTGGAAAAACTCCTCCCCAGGCCCCCCGTCTCGAGGGAGGCTTTAAAGATGCTCCTGGAAGACAATACCACCTCCTTGAACGCCCTTGTAGAGGTGTTCGGAATCGCCCCGGAAAGCCTTGAAACCGGGATGAAGGCATACCTTAGCTGACCGGAAGCGGGTCTCCCCGAATGGTAATATTTTTGCCTGTTAGCCCCCTCGCCCGTAAAATTGTGTTTTTTTTGCCTGAAACGGCCCAATAAACACTTGCGGGGTTTCCTTTTTTTTGATAAGAATAGCTATTGTGTCATTGCCCGGGGGGTTAGCTCAGATGGGAGAGCGGCTGGTTCGCAATCAGCAGGCCACCGGTTCGATCCCGGTACCCTCCACCAGAACTTGCCCCGCTCCTGAAAGGTGCCTTTCCGGACGCGCTCATATATTTTTTCAACGGCTTATTCCAAGAAACGGAATCCGAAGCGCCTGGTGCCGTAACCCGAAAGAACAGTGAATTAACCTGATGGCAGTCAAAAAAATAGGCGAAATCCTCGTCGAGTCCGGACTCCTCAGCAGGGACCAGGTCGAAGAGGCGCTTAAAGAGAGTAAACGCAAGGGGAAGCGGCTCGGCAGCATACTCGTGAGCAAGGGGTATGCGACCGAGATGGACATCGCCCAGACGCTTTCATTCCAGCTCAACCTGCCATTCATAGAAATCGATTCCGCCATAGACCCCGATGCGCTCAAGCTGGTCCCTGAATCCATAAGCAAGAAGTACCTCCTCATTCCGCTATCGAGGGAAGGGAAGGTCCTGAACGTCGCCATGTCGGACCCCCTTAACCTCAACGCGATAGACGACCTGCGCTTCTCGACCAGCCTGGAAGTGAAGCCCTATGTCGCGACCATCGCTGACGTGACTACCGCCATAAACAGGTATTACCGCCTGAACGAGCCCATAGAAAACCTTGTCCAGGACCTGAGGAAGGACCAGTACGTCGAGGTGGTCCACGAGCCGGAGTTCGACGACCTCTCGAACTTCATACAGAAGAGCACCACTCCCCCCATCATAAAGATGGTGGACTCGATAATCATTCAGGCAATAGACCTCCGTGCGAGCGACATACATATCGAGCCCCAGGAGAACTTCGTAAAACTCAGGTTCAGGATAGACGGCATCATGAGGGAGGTAATGCAGCTCCCGAAATGGGTCAACGGCCCGGCGGTCTCCAGGATAAAGGTGATGGCCAAGATGGACATCGCCGAGAGGAGGACCTCCCAGGACGGGAGAATAAAGGTGAGGCTCGGGAAGAAGTCCCTGGACCTTCGGGTATCCACCCTTCCCACTCAGTACGGCGAGACGGTCGTCATGAGGGTCCTCGACCCCAAGGCCGCGGCGCTCGGGCTCGACAGGCTGGGCTTCTCCAATGTCGACTCAAAGCGCCTCCTCGGCATAATAAAGAGGCCGCAGGGCGTCGTAATAGTAACCGGGCCCACTGGGAGCGGGAAGACATCGTCGCTCTACGCTATGGTCTCCCACATAAAGAACGACAAGATCAATATCATCACCATAGAGGACCCGCTAGAGTACGAGCTCCGGGACGTTAGCCAGGTGGCCGTGAACGAAAAAGCCGGGCTGACATTCGCCCACACACTGAGGTCGGTCCTCCGGCAGGACCCGGACGTGATTCTGGTCGGCGAAATGAGGGACGCGGAGACCGCGCTCATAGCCCACCAGGCCTCGATGACCGGGCACCTCGTCTTCTCGACGCTTCACACAAACGACGCCGTCTCCTCGGTCACGAGGCTAAAGAACATGGGGATACCGGGTTACATGGTGGCCTCGGCCCTGAACGGCATAGTGGCGCAGAGGCTCGTAAGGAGGATATGCGACCACTGCAAGGCCCCGTACGCGCCCGGACCTGACGAGGCCGGGTATTTCCCCCCGAAGACGAAGCTATACCGGGGCAAAGGGTGCGGAAAGTGCGGGGGGAGCGGTTTCTACGGCAGGGTCGGCGTTTTCGAGATACTCGTAGTGGACCGGAATATAAGGAAGCTCATATCGACCGACGCGCCCGAGGAGGAGATATACGCCGCCGCCCTGGAGGAGGGCATGGTCACACTCCAGAAGGACGGGCTCCGGAAGGTGCTTGAGGGCGTCACCACGCTCGATGAGCTCGGAAGAGTCGTATATCTGAACGAGGACAGGGAATAGCGGGGCATTAAAAATTTCTATTATCCCCGAGTCACCTGGTTAGGGCGGATAAAAACCCCATATATTGTCATAGATGCGCCTCTTTTTACTTCCACCCTGCCTCGGCCCTCGGAATATCTGTTTTCTAACAACTCATTCAGGGGCGCGGGCCCATCCCGCGCCCCTTTTTTTTATCTGGCGACTCGTCCCTCAGTAGGCGCCGCTCCCCGCGGACCCGCCGCCGTTGTACCCGACGAAAGGCCGGAGGTAATTCGAGTCGCGGCCCCAAAGGGAGCATCTTTTCGTCCAGGTGCTCTCCGGGTGCGTCATTATGAGGTCGCGGCAGACCTCCGAGAGCTTATTGGTCTCGCCGGTTAGCTTAAAGGTTGCGGCGCCAAGGTAATACTCGGCCTCGGGGACGAGCTCCGAGCCGGGATAGTCCTCCACCAGCATCTGGAACTCGCGGACCGCCTCCTCGTGCCTGCCGAGATGAAAGGCCGAGAGGCCTTTGGCGATAATGAGCTGCGGGATGAAGTCCTCGGCCGGGATATATCCCTCCCAGCGCTCAAGGGCGTTCCCTTCGTCGTCGCAGACCACGAAAGCCGGAGTCCAGCCCACCCTGAAGCGCTCGGCCATCTCGCGGTTCTCCTCCGCGTCTATCCGCACCGGCACGCACTCGCGCTCGATGGCGGCGATGACGGATTCGTTAGTCAATACCTCGTCCATGGTCTTCCCGGAACCCTCGCACCCCTTTGACGTAAAGACCAGGAGAGGGAGCCTAGTGCCTCCCCGTACAGCTTCGATAGCCTCTGAAAGGCTTTTTTTCCATTCCAGGCTTCTCCCACCTCCGTTTAGGCAACCCCTAAAACTCGATCTTTTCCCCGGACTCTGCGCGGTTACGCGAATAAAAAAGCTCACATATTGAAATATATGCTCCACTTTTTATTCCCGGCCTTCCCATTGCTGGAAAAACCCTAATTTGTAGAGATCGCCTTTAAAAACCCGCGCTTGTGCCGATATTGAAATTCATTTTCATTATATCGCCGGGCTGAAAGCTGTCAAGAACCGTAATAACCGTAACCGGCGGGGTTTTCCCCGCCTGCTACGGCCGGTATGGCTTGACAGCGGTCTTGGGTTTCTGTAAATTATCCGTTCGAATGGACAGGATACTTTCAGCAAGCCGTTATCTCGTCATCATCCCGGTCGTGGTCATGCTATTTGCCTCGGCCGCGGCTTTCCTCTGGGGCGGGTACAGGACAGTGGTCGTCCTTATGCACCTTGTCTCGACTGCAGGCACTTCAGAGGAGGGGCACGCCATTATCGAACTCATCCCGATAATGGACACCTTCCTCATAGCGACCGGCCTCCTCATCTTCGCGGTCGGGATGTATGAGCTCTTCATAGGCAAGGTCCAGCTCCCGGCGTGGCTGATCATACACGACCTGCACGACCTGAAGGCCAAGCTCGGGAGCGTAATAATACTCGTCATGGCGGTTGCCTTCCTCGAAAACCTCATACACTGGAAGAACGCCTGGGAAACGCTCCTTTTCGCTACAGGCATAGCCGTTGTCTCGGCCGTCCTCATAGCATTCAATTATTACATGGGAAAGGACTGAAGCTTCAGGCCCGCCGTGGGGTTGGAGCGCCGGGCCCCCCTTGACATATCCTGCCGGCCGGCTATACTTTAAACGAAAACCGCCTCAATAAATAAATCTCAGACCCCATCAGAAGAGCCCTCATCCAGAGCCCATGTTCCTCCATGCAGGTTTCGAGCATATCGAGCAGGGCGGAAGAATCCGCGCTGGAGCAAGCCCATGCGGGGTATTCCCGGAACATGGCAGGAGGCCCGGTGCCGGAAACGAAGCAAAGGAAGATACTGGTCGTCGACGACGAGGAGACCGTGGGTCTCGGAATGAGCGAGATCTTGAGGGACGAGGGCTTCGAAGCCGCATACGCCGTGAACGGGATAGAGGCGGTAGAAGCGGTGAAGGACAGCCATTACTCGCTCATATTCATGGACATGATAATGCCGGGGATGAACGGCCTTGAGACCTTCAGGGAGATAAGAAAGATAAGGCCGGCCGCGAAAGTCGTCCTTTTTACCGGCTACTTCAGGGACGCCGAGGATGCGATACTCCAGGGCGTGAAGGAAGGCATGATAGACGAGTTCATAAGAAAGCCGTATTTCGCGGACGAGATAGTGCGCTCGGCAAACAAGTACGCCTGAGCGTCCGTCCCCTCGGCAGCCCTCCCCGAAAGCCCCCCGCATCTAATCGTTTTGAGAAATGCATTTCCCGTGCTATACTGCCGCACGCCTGAACAAAGGCCAAGGGAGTCTCCCTCGGCCTTTAATTTTTTTGGACTGAAGCGGCATGCCAGCCGCATCGGGTCCGATTCCGGCAACTTGAGAAATCCCGGCTACAATGGAACCGATCCGGGAAAAACGGGGTGAGAGATGGGGAGAGCAATAATACACCTGGACCTCGACGCGTTCTTCGCGTCGGTCGAGATCAAAAGGAACCCGGAGCTACGCGGCAGGCCCGTGGTGGTCGGGGCCGACGGCGACCCGTCTAAAAGGGGGGTCGTCTCTGCGGCCTCCTACGAGGCCAGGAAAGACGGGGTGAAGGCCGGGATGCCGCTCAGGCAAGCGCTAAGGCGCTCTCCTTCGGCGGTTTTTCTGCCCGTAGACTTCGAGGCGTATGAGCGCGAATCCGAAAGGTTCATGGCGATACTCCGGGACTATAGCCCGCTCGTGGAGTCCTTCGGCCTCGACGAGGCCTTTATAGAGCTTGCGCCCGCGCCGGGAGAGGACCCCTTCCCTCTGGCAATACGGCTTGCGAGGGAGATGAAGGGGCGCATAAGGAGGGAGCTGGGGCTTACGGTATCGGTGGGCGTTGCGCCGAATAAGCTCATGGCGAAGATGGCCTCCGAGGCAGGAAAGCCCGACGGTTTTTTCGTCATCGAGGAGGCGGGTATCGGGAAGTTCCTGAGGGACCTGCCGGTAAGAAGGCTCTTCGGGGTCGGCCCCGCTACCGAAAAAAGGCTCAAGGACCTCGGCATCGAAACCGTCGGCGAGCTCGCGAGGGCACCGGTCCGGCACCTTGAGAGGAACTTCGGGCCGGAGCGGGGGAAGACCCTCAATGAGCACGCAAGGGGGCTGGACGAAAGCCCGGTTGTCCCCTTCCACGAGCCCTCGTCCTTGAGCCGCGAGGTCACGTTCGAGGAAGACGCCTCGGACCTCCATATCATAAAGGAGACCCTTTACGAGCTGACCCAGGACCTGGTGAGGAGGCTCAAGGACGGGAGGCACAAGGCGCGCTCCGTGGGCATAAAGGTGCGGTTCAATAATTTCAGGACCATCACCAGGTCCGAGACCCTGGAGACGGCCTCGGATTCGCAAAACGACATCCGGGCCGCGGCCTTGAGGCTCATCGATTCCGTGGATATCGAGAGGCCGGTCCGCCTGGTGGGCGTGAAGATTTCGAGGCTGGAGGGTTGATAAACAGGAAAACTCAATTATACTCTTTCACAAGCGCGGCCGAACACGGCTTGACTTGAATCCGTAAGGCAATGGCAGGCCGGGAGCGCTCTGCTGGATGCAAATACTTTCAACCGGAGGGGAGCATGCGAAGAATTATCCTTGCGCTGGCGGTGGTTGGCTGTATTTTTGCATTTTCGGTCCCGGCTCACGCAGAGCCTTATGTCTCGGCCTATTTTGGCGCGGCAATGCCGCATGATTCGGACGTGAGTGACAACACAGGCCTGGGTTTTACAGGCGAGTTCACCTTTGATACGGGCATTGCGGCAGGCGCGAAGATAGGTTGGATGGCGAGAGTGGCCGGGCTCGAGCTGGATTTTAACTGGCACGAGAGCGACCTCGACGAGATAACCGCGGACAGCTTCGGAGTCGGGGTCGATGCGGAGATGAAGGTCTACTCCGCTACGGCAAACCTGATTTTCCGTTACCCCGGAGAGACAATAAGGCCCTATATCGGGGCTGGCGGGGGATATTTCCGCGGGAAGATCAATAACGTCGGCGTTCAGGATGAAACGTTCGCCGGAGATGATGACGAGGAATGGGGCTGGCAGGCGCTGGCGGGCATCGATTTCCTTGTCACGCCGAGCATCTCGCTCTTCGCGGAGTACAAATACAGCCGTGTCGATTTCAGCTTCGGGGGCGAGATCGAAGTCGATATCGATTACGAGGTAAGCCAGGCCTATGGCGGAGTATCATACCATTTTTGAAGGCATCTCCACTTTTTAGAGGTCGCTTGAAAAAAAATGGGTTTCAAGACTGGAGCAAAAAAAGGCCGCCCGAAAGGGCGGCCTTTCAGTTTGCGGCTGACGACTCGGGGGCCTCTCCGGGCCAGAGCCGCTTTTCGAGCTCCTTAAGGAGCGGCCCCATCGTCCTGGGGTCTATGGCGGATATGGCGACCGCGCCGAACCTCCGGGCAAGGTTATTGGCGACCACCGGGTCCATCAGGTCGATTTTATTGAATACCAGAAGTCGCGGTATGTCGCTTAATCCTATCTCCTCCAGTACCTTCTCGACCGTTTCCATCCTGGGCTCAAAAGCCGGGCTGCTGGCGTCAACCACGTGCATTATGAGGTCCGCGTCCTCCATCTCTTCAAGCGTAGCCTTGAATGCCCTGAAGAGGTCGGCCGGGAGGTCCCTTATGAAGCCGACCGTATCGGTTATGACCGCGTCGCGCTCCCTCGGGAAACGGAGCCTACGGGAGGCGGTATCGAGTGTTGCGAAAAGCTTGTCCTCGGCAAGGGTCGAGCTCTTCGTGAGGGCGTTAAGGAGCGTCGATTTCCCCGCGTTCGTGTAGCCCGCTATCGATATTATGGGGATGCCGCTACCGGCCCTCCTCCTTCGCCTCTCGTATCGGCCGCGGCTCAAGGACTTGAGCTCTTTTTCGAGATGGGCGATCCTGTCCTGCACCCGTCTCCTGTCCACCTCCAATTTCGTCTCGCCCGGGCCCCTTCCGCCGATGCCGCCCATGAGCCGCGATAGCGACGTGCCCTTTCCTGTAAGCTTCGGGAGGAGGTACTTGAGCTGCGCAAGCTCGACCTGCACCTTGCCGTCCCTGGAATGGGCGCGTCTGGCGAATATGTCGAGTATGAGCTGGGTACGGTCTATGACCTTGAGCTCCGTAATCTCCCCGAGCTCCCTTGTCTGCGTGGGCGTAAGCTCCTGGTCGAAGATGATGAGAGTCGCGTTCTTCTGGAGGGCCTTTATTATGAGCTCCTTTATCTTCCCCGTGCCCATCAGGTACTTGGGGTTCAGGCGCTCAGGCCTCTGGCACACCATATCGAGTACGTCCACCTGGTCGGTCCTTGCGAGCTCCTTAAGCTCCTCGAGGGACTCCATCTGCTCGTCCCTGGGCCGGGTGGCCACGCTCACCAGTATGGCCCGCTCCCTTCTGTCGCTTACGTCCCTTGTGACCGCGCGCCCCATCTCCTCCTCAAGGGAGACGATGAAGCTCTCTGCGTCGGTATCGAGGGAGTGGAACGGCACCGGGGGCTCTACCTCGTATGTGGGGCCGTCCGGGTAATAGGGGAGGAGGTGCGCGGTGTAGGCGTCAGCCGGTAGTCCGTCCTCTTTTACGCCTATGGCGGTCATGAGGTCGAGCCTGAGGAGCGCGAGGTCCGTAAGGTCGTCCTGCGTAAGGGGCTCGTTCTTTAGATGCGTATGCACGCACCGCAGGCCACGTAGGAGCCTTCTTCCGAGGGGGTAGTCCGGGAGGACCGGTATCACGATCTCCTTTTCGTCGCCTATTATTACGGCGACTATCGCCCCTTTCCGATTTACGATTACGCCTATCTGTCTCTTGATTTCCCTCGAAAGCCCTGCCATGTACCGGCCGAGCTCAGGGGTTATGACCCTGGAAGGCGGGACCCTCCGCTGATATATCCTCTCCGCGGCCTTGAGCTGGCTGGCCTTCAAGCCCGAGAGGTTTCCGAATAGCTGTGCTATGTATGCACCTCCGTTTATTTTCTAACAGGCTGCTGAACAAAGTCCATCTGCTTCGTTGTCATCGTCGCTGGACATTCCGGCGTATACAAAACATACGCCTCATTCCTCGCTCCCCTGTTCCTAATGGGGCCTCGCATCCGGAGTTTTTTTGAGCAGCCAAGGCGAACTTTGCGTTTTTCCTCAAACTGCTAAAATTATAACACACGGGCGGCCCAAAACAAATCCCCATTAAACCCCGTCTTGCAGCCGTGGGCCGGACATGGCGGAGGGGTTGAATATTTACTTGAAACGTTGTATTTTGAGTGCAATCGAACGGGGCATCTGCAATGCATTTTTCGGAGTCCTTTAGGATTCCTGGAGAACGGAATGGAGCAGTATTTCCTGATAGCGACGATAGTAGTTGTTGCGGTATTCTGGATCATAATCCATAGGCTCAAGTGAGCCTGTTTCCCTTTGGATACTGCGGAGGGCGCGGTGGCGGTATTCCGCGTCCGCGGTTTTTCGTCTTTGCTTTCAATCAGGGGCGGGATGGGTTATGTCAAGCCAGGGGGGAGGTGCGATGATGGTCTTGAGCCTGTTTATCGGGGGAGAGCGGATGAACTCCGGCGACGTACTGGAGGTGAGGAGCCCGTATGACGGGAGCCTCGTGGGGAAGACGTTCCTTGCGGACGACGCCCAGATAGAGGTGGCGCTCGCCTCTTCCGAGACATCTTTCCAGAAACTTAAAAAGATGCCCGCGTACAGGCGCTCGGAGATAATAGCCGCGGTCGCCCGAGGCATAGAGGATCGCGGAGAGGAGCTTGCCCGCCTCATCACCCTCGAATCCGGTAAGCCCGTAAGGGACGCCAGGGCAGAGGTAAGAAGGGCGGTTACGACATTCCAGCTCGCATCCGAGGAGGCGAAGAGGCTCGGGGGCGAAATAATACCGCTGGATATCAGCCCCGGCTCCGAGGGGAGGTTCGGGATCGTAAGGAGGTTCCCGGTCGGCCCGGTCCTGGGGATATCCCCCTTCAACTTCCCCTTAAACCTTGTGGCCCATAAGGTCGCGCCTGCGATGGCCTCCGGGAACCCTATACTCCTTAAGCCCTCGCCAAAGACCCCGATTACGGCCCTCATCCTCGGGGAGATAGTGGCAGGGGCCGGCTGGCCCGCCGGCGGGCTCAATATCATAAACTGCACGAACGAGCAGGCCGGGAGGATATGGAAGGACGAGAGGATTCGGAAGCTCACCTTTACCGGGAGCGCGAAGGTGGGCTGGGCCTTGAAGGCCCTGGCGGGAGAGAGAAAGGTCACCCTCGAGCTCGGCGGCAATGCCGGGGTGATCGTCCACGGGGACGCGGACATTGAGTTCGCGGCAAGGAGGTGCGCGCTCGGGGCCTTCTCCAACGCCGGTCAGGTATGCATATCGGTCCAGAGGATATATGTCGAAAAGGGCGTATTTCAGGAGTTCAGGGGCAGGTTCCTCGCGAACTGCAAGGCATTGAAGACCGGCGACCCGCTCGACGAGACGACCGATGTCGGGCCCATGATAGACGAGGCCGCGGCAAAAAGGGCAGAGGAATGGGTGCTCGAGGCCGTTGCCGGCGGAGCGAGGATAATCACCGGCGGCAGGCGGCAAGGGAACATGATGGAGCCCACCGTGCTTACGGATACGAGTCCCTCGATGAGGGTCTGCTCAGAGGAGGTATTCGCGCCGGTCGTTTCCCTTGAGCCTTATGCCGCGTTCGAGGAGGCGATAGGACAGGTGAACAGGGGGCGCTACGGGCTCCAGGCCGGCGTATTCACCAGGGATATGGGCAGGATATTCGAGGCATTCGAGCGCCTCGATGTCGGCGGGGTGGTTGCGAACGACCTTCCGACCTACAGGGTGGACAACATGCCCTATGGCGGGGTAAAAATGAGCGGCTTTGGCAGGGAAGGGGTAAGATATGCGATAGAGGAGATGACCGAGCCGAGGCTTTTGGTGGTAAGTTATTGATTGTAAACAGCCATTCTCCCCCTCGCGCAGATGAATGCGTCATTTCCTAGCGCTTTCGGTTTTTTCACCCGAGGTCCGTCGAAAGATGAGATTTCTCATGCAAAAGCGGCAGGGAAATGGTATAAAAACAGGAAAGCCTTCCAAAAAAAATCTTGTAATTCGATTTTTGGTGGGTTAGTATACTGTATACAATGAGTCTCATCCCGAGGCTTGTCTAAAAAACAAAAAATCCGGAAGGGTGGTGATAGATTTTGTCTCTTAAGATCACAGAAGATTGCGTTGCCTGCGGGGTCTGTCTGCCGGAGTGCCCTGTTAATGCCATTTCAGAAGGGGATATATACGTAATCGACCCCAATCTCTGCATCGAGTGCAAGGGCCATTTCGACACCCCGAAGTGCGCTGAGGTTTGCCCGGTCGATTGCTGCGTGCCTGCCTAAGGGTTGGGCTTCGTACCTGCTCGATAAAACCCTGAGAACAAAAGAGCGGCAAAACCGATGCTTTCTGTCTGAGCATTCTGAAGAAGTACCGAATCCCGGCCCTGCCGTACGGCAGGGCCGGGCATAGTATACTCTGTACGACTTTATAACCCCGGTTGCGGGGTTCTTTTTTCTTTCGTGTAAGTTCCTCGTTCTTTTTTTTCGAGTTGCGCTGTCTTTGCAACGGAAGGCCGTGAAATGAGAGAATTCGCAGTTTTCTGGGGCTGCACCATACAGGCCCGCTTCCCTTTCATTGAAAAGTCCACCCGCCTTGTCCTCGAGAGCTTCGGGCTCCCTTACAGGGACATAGACGGGTTTACCTGCTGCCCGGAGAAGTCTCTGGTCAATAACATCGACCGGGGGGCGTTCGTGCTCACGGCCGCAAGGAACGTCGCGCTCGTCGACGAGCTCGGGCTCGACCTTGTAAGCCCGTGCACGGGCTGCGTATCCAACCTTTCGACGGTCAAGGGCGAGCTGAATTCCAGCCCTCGCGAGAAGGCCGAGGTGAACGGACTCCTTCGCGAGGTGGGTCGCGAGTTCAAGGGGACCTCGAAGCTCCAGCACCTCGTCCCTTTCTTCCACGATACCGTGGGAATACACAAGATAAAACAGAAGATAAAAAGGGATTTTACAGGCATGAGGATAGCGCTCCACTACGGCTGTCACATGATAAGGCCCTCCCATGCCCTTAAAAATGACGACCCGCTCAATCCCGTCAAGTTCGACAACATAATACGGGGCCTCGGGGCCGAGAGCCTCCAGTTCCTCACAAAGCTCATGTGCTGCGGACAGGGGCTCGACAGGGTGGACGCCCACGACAGGGCCCTGGACTTCGCGCGCGTGAAATTGAAGGAGCTAAAGGCCATAGGCGCGGACGCGCTCGTCCTATGCTGCCCATCGTGCTTCCTCCAGTTCGACAACAACCAGTTCCTAATGGAGAAGGAAGGGGAGAAGCTCGGGGTGCCGATAATCTACTTCACCGAACTCCTCGGCCTGGCCCTGGGCTACAATGCCGCCGAGCTCGGGATGACAAGCCACAGGATAGATTGTTCGCCTTTCATCTCGAAATGGGAGGCCCTCTCAAATAGGCCCTCGCCCTCGGCCAGCATGGAGGCCGGGCTTACCGGCCCTAGCGCGCTGGGCTAAGGAGGTTTTTCTCGATGCTCGAAACCACGCTCAATTTCAAGCTCCTCGAGATGTGCTCCAAATGCGGCGCGTGCTATTCGATATGCCCGTCCTGCATGAACATCCCCGGCTACGACCCGAGGGAGGTCATAAGGGACATACTCTCCGGGAACCACGAGAGATGGCTCTCCTCCCGCCACATCTGGGAGTGTCTGGAATGCCACTATTGCGTCGAGATATGCTACCAGCACTACGGCTTCGAGAACGCCATGACCGCGCTTCGCATGGTGGCAACTAAAAAGGGCATGCACCCGCCGCAGGTCAAGAGGGGCTGGGAGATGTTCGTCAAGACCGGCAAGCTCGGCGAGCCGGCCCTGCCGGCCCGGAAGAAGCTCGGGCTCCCGGAGCCGAAGGCCTCGGGCGGTGACGAGTTCAGGAAGCTCTACGCGCTCTTGAAAGAGAAGCGCTCCGGGGCCGGGGAAACGAAATCACAGGAGGCGACCTCTAAAAACTAGAAAGATCGATTTTTTGAGGTTGCCAGGAGAAGGGTGAAAAGCCGTGAACCATAATTACCAGAAGGACATATCGGGCTGCGGCCTTACCGGCCTAATAAGCAGGAAAAGGAGGAGGGTGAGCGGGAGCCATATCGTCAAATCGCTCTGCCTCATGACCGACAGGGGTAACGGCCTCGGCGCCGGGTACGCCGCGTACGGCATATATCCCGAGTTCAAGGACTTCTACGCCTTCCACATAATGTACGACGAGCCTTCGGTCAGGCGCACCGTCGAGGAGGTCCTTAAGGCCAGCTACCATATCGAGAAGATCGAGGAGATACCCACGAGCCCTGTAAAGACCATACCCATAAGCCCGCTGCTCGTCAGGTACTTTGTCGAGCCTTTGAAGGAAAAGCTCGTGGGCGATGTGCTGGAGTCCGACTTCGTGGTCTCCACGGTCATGAGGGTCAACTCCGAGATAGAGGGCGCCTACATATTCAGCTCCGGTAAGAACATGGGCGCCTTCAAGGGCGTGGGAAATCCCTGCGATATTGCCGAGTTCTTCAGGATGGATGAGTACGAAGGCTATATCTGGACCGCGCACACGAGGTTCCCGACCAACACGCCTGGCTGGTGGGGCGGCGCTCACCCGTTTACGCTCCTCGACTGGTCCATAGTGCATAACGGCGAGATATCGTCGTACGGGATAAACAAGAGATACCTCGAGATGTACGGCTACAAGCTTACGCTCCTTACGGACACCGAGGTCGCGGCCTATCTCCTCGACCTCCTCATAAGGAGGCACGGGCTTTCGATACCGGTGGCCTGCTCGGCGCTCGCCTCGCCCTTCTGGAAGAACATAGACCGCATGGACGAGGGTGAGAGGGAAGCGCTTACCGCATTGAGGCTCACCTACGGTAGCGCGCTCCTTAACGGGCCGTTCTCCATACTCTTCGGGCACAGTAAGGGGCTCGTGGGCATAAACGACAGGATAAAGCTCAGGCCGCTCGTGGCCGCGATAAAGGACGATATAACATACATGGCCTCCGAGGAGTCGGCAATTAGGGCCATATGCCCCGCGCCCGAGAAGGTATGGGCTCCCAGGGCCGGAGACCCGGTCATAGTGGACCTCGAGGACTGAATTCGCGGGCCGCTTTCAGGTGCGGCCCATTGAGCAACGCAGGAGGAATACGGTAATGTTCAGAAGCCTTGCCCCGCCTGAGTATCTGGCGACGATAGACAGGGTAAAATGCATAAGGTGCAAGAGGTGCATCCAGAACTGCGGCTGGGGGGTATACTCCTGGGGCGGTGATAAGGTCCTCATAGACACCTTCAAATGCGTGAAGTGCCTCAGGTGCTATCACTACTGCCCCGAGGAGGCCATAGAGATAAAGGACAACCCCACGAAGTTCAAGCAGAACGCCTACTGGGGATACCACAATATCAGGAACATCAAGAAACAGGCGGAGACGGGCGGCATACCCCTTACGGGCATGGGGAGCGACCTCCCTTACACGATACTTTTCGATAACCTCCTCATCGACGCCTGCCAGGTCACCAACCCCTCCATCGACCCCCTTCGTGAGCCGATGGAGCTACGGACCTATCTCGGCAAGAAGCCGTCGAGCGTGAAGATAGAGAAGGGGAAGGACGGAAAGCTCAAGCTCGCGGAACCTGCTCCGCCCCAGATAAAGCTCGAGGTCCCGATAATCTTCTCCCCCATGTCCTACGGCTCCATAAGCCTCAATGCCCAGAAAGTGCTCGCGACCGCAGCCAGGGAGTGCGGCATAGTAATGAACACGGGCGAGGGCGGATTGCACGAGGACCTCGTGCCGTACAGGAAGAACATCATCGTGCAGGTCGCATCCGGCAGGTTCGGCGTGAACCCGGATTACCTGAACGCGGGCGTGGCCGTGGAGATAAAGATAGGCCAGGGCGCAAAACCCGGCATAGGCGGCCATCTCCCCGGAGAGAAGATCCCCCTCGAGGTAGCGAAGACCAGGATGATACCAGTGGGCACGGACGCGCTCTCTCCCGCGCCCCAGCACGACATCTACTCGATAGAGGACTTAAGGCAGCTCATATACGCCATAAAGGAAGCCACTAACTACAAGCCCGTCTCGGTCAAGATAGCAGCGGTTCATAACGTTGCGGCCATCGCCTCGGGCATCGTCCGGGCAGGCGCGGATATCGTGTACCTGGACGGCTTCAGGGGCGGCACGGGCGCAGCGCCTTCCATCATAAGGGACCACCTCGGCATACCCATAGAGCACGCGCTCGCGGCGGTCGACGACAGGCTCAGGCAGGAGGGCATAAGGAACGAGGCCTCCATCATAGCCGCCGGAGGCATAAGGTCGAGCGCTGATGTCGCCAAGGCCATCGCCCTCGGCGCGGACGCGGTCGGAATAGGGACGGCCGCACTCATCACGATGGGCTGCACCACATGCGGCAAGTGCTACACCGGGAACTGCTCCTGGGGCATAACCACCCAGAGGCCCGAGCTCACGGCCAGGCTCGACCCCGAGGTCTACGCCGAGAGGCTAATAAACCTCATACACGCGTGGACGCACGAGCTGAAGGAGATACTCGGCGCCCTCGGCATAAACTCCATAGAGAGCCTGAGGGGCAACCGCGAGAGGCTCCGCGGAGTTGGGCTCGACTCCTTTACTCTCGACATCCTGGGCGTAAAGCCGGCGGGCAGGTAGCCATTGATATTTAGCAGGTGGCTGAAAATCAAAATCGCATTCAGGCTGTTCAAAAAGCTCAAGATGCAAGGAGTCGAAAGTGAGGAATGAGGCGTACTTTTATGGTACGCCGCAGTGACGAACTTTGAAGACGACGCAGCAGATTGGCTTTTTCAGCAGCCTGTTAGAACCCGAAGGGAAGAACGGAAGATGGTTAAGATAGACGCAAAAGGGACATATTACCGCGACCTTAATAAAAAGGTCCGCGAAGCGGTCGAAAAGGGCGAGAAGGAGATAGTCCTGGAGAACGTGAACGGCCAGTACTACATAGGTGACGGGCTCAGGGCCAAGGTCTCGATAACCATAGAGGGCGTGCCGGGGAACGACCTCGCGGCCTTCATGGACGGCCCGACGATAAGAATAAGGTCCAACGCGCAGGACAACATAAGCAACACCATGAACAGCGGCAAGGTCATCATAGAAGGGCACGCCGGTGACGTCCTCGGTTACGGCATGAGGGGCGGGAAGCTCCACATAAGGGGAAATGTGGGCTACAGGGTCGGCATCCACATGAAGGGCGACAAGAAGCAGGGGCCCACCATAATCGTCGGCGGCACGGCCGGAGACTTTTTCGGAGAGTACATGGCAGGCGGGCTCCTCATACTCCTCGGCCTTGACAACGACGGGCCCATTGTAGGCGACTACCTCGGCACCGGCATGCACGGGGGGATGATCTTTGTCCGCGGCGAGGTTGACAAGGACATGTGCGGGGCAGAGGTCGGGGTCATGGAACCCGACGAGGACGACCTGAAGGTATTGAAGGACGCCCTTACGGACTATTGCGCGGATCTGGGTCTTAAGCTCGAGGAAGTGATGGCAAAGGGGTTTAAGAAGCTGGTCCCGGTTTCGGCGAGGCCCTACGGCAACCTATACGCCTATTAGTCAACCTCTAAAAATTGATCTTTTCCCCGGACTCTTTGTCAGGCCATGAATAAAAATGCTCACATATTATTATATATGCTCCGCTTTTTATTCCCGGCCTTCCTCGATGCGGGGAAAATCTCTAATTTTTAGAGGTCATTTTATCAAAGCCGCTATTCTTTTAGACACATTTTAAGAGAGTCCGGGCTCTTCTTCCCGGCAAAGAAGTTTAGCTGCTCAGCCATGAACACTGCCACTTAAACCCTCTATTCCGAGGGTTTTTTTGCGCCCTGCGGAGAGGAAAACCTGGCGTGCAGCGGTTTTTCCGAGACGGGCGGGAGCAAAACCTATTATCCTTGACTTGTCAGGTTGAAAAAAGTACCATATAAATGGACCGGAGGGTATTTTGAATGGCGATTGAACAATTTGAAAGGCTGGAAGAGGGGTTGCTCCGCCTTCTGGCCGCTCACGAGGCAGCTTCCGCTGAAAAAGAAGACCTTAAGGCCGAAATCAGTTCCAAAGACCTCGAAATAGCTGAATTAAAAAAGAACCTGAAGAGACTCGAAGGCGAGCGGGACCAGGTCCGGGAGAAGGTGGACGGGCTCCTCGCAAGGCTCGAAACCCTCATACAGGGAGCGTGAGGTTGCCTTGAAGAAGGTCGCTGAGCTCAGGATATTCGGCCACAAGCTCCTTGTCAAAAGCGAAGAAGGCGAAGAATATATCCGCGCTGTCGAGGATTACCTGAACACTAAGATAGAGGAGGTAAAGGAGAACACAAAAGCGGTATCTACCTTGGACCTGGCGCTTTTAGCCGCCCTGAACATAACGGGCGAGGTCATCAAGACAAAGGAGATGCTCGAAAGGCTGGGAAGGAAATCCGAAGAGCTTGCTCAAAAGATAAACGGAAGGCTGGTTAGTTAAGCCTTCCCCCCTGCCGGGTTAGTGATCGGTCGGTATATTTAGAACCAACACTCTAAATGAGGGAGCCTTCACTGGCTCGCGGACGGCACGTCCCCTGCGGGAAAGCCGGAAACATGCCACAGGGCGCCCACCTGTCTCTGACAGGTTCAAATTACAGTCGACACGGCCCGTGCGGGGGGGATTAAAAGGCAAACCGACTTAAGCAGTAAAGTCGTTACAGATACATCGTTTTGAAGGCCCTAAAGGGCCGCAATGACAAAACATGCTCAAATTTGAAGCACGTAAAGCAGTGAGGAAATAGAACGCCCTTAGGATACGAAGCCCCGCGCCAGCCGGGCGCGTATCAGTCTATTCTTTCCGTTCAAGCAAAGCCCTTCCAGTTTTCCAACCCGTCCTTTCACAAGGTCAATGGCGAGGTCTGCCGAAAAAGCGCTCCTTAGAGGCGAGCTTCTCGAAGAGAGAAGAAGGCTCCCGTTCGAAGAGGTCCGGAAACTGAGCTCTATGGCGGAGAAGCGGTTCCTATCCACGGGCTTTTACCGGGAATCGCGCCGAATCGCCCTCTATTCGAGCTTCGGTAACGAGGTCCTGACCGACGAGATCTTCGCCGCGGCCATGAGGGACGGCAAGGAGGTCTTCTATCCAAGGATAGTCCGACCGGGGGGCGTGGAATGCGGCTTCGAGAATACACGCCTGTTAAGGTTCTTCAGGGTATGGAGCCTCGACGAGCTTTCCGCCGGGTCGTATGAGCTACGCGAGCCTCATGCCGGTAACCAGGCATCCGACGCGAGCGGCCTGGACCTCATAGTCGTCCCGGGGGTAGCGTTCGACGAGCAGGGCGGAAGGCTCGGTTTCGGCAAAGGCTACTATGACGCGGCGCTCGCATCGGCCGGTTGCCCGAAAATCGCCTTGGCTTACGAGTTCCAGGTAGTAAAAGTGAATATCCCCCTCGAGCCCCACGACGTGCCGGTCTCGGCGATAGTGACCGAGAAGCGGATTATCGTGACGAAGGCTTCCGGGGGGGCGCAAAAGGGCGGAGCGCGGCGCGTTTAAGCGGCGGCCCCGTACCCTATTAAATACACGGCAGAAGGGGGAAGTCCTGTATGGAAATATCGACCATCGTCATCGTTGCGGTTATAGCTGTCTTTGCGATTATCATAGGGGTCGGGATCGGTTTCGCCTTAAAAAGGAAGATGGAGAACGCGAGCCTCGATGCCGGCAGGAAGACCGCTGAGGCTATCGTGGCCGACGCCAAGAAGGAGGCCGAGAACGTAAGAAAGTCGGCCGAGCTCGAGGCCAAGGACATATTATTCGAGGGCAAGGCCGAATTTGAAAAAGAGACGAGGGAGAGGAGAAAGGAGCTCCAGTCCCTTGAAAAAAGAGTACAGCAGAAAGAGGAGAACCTCGACAAGAAATTCGAGGCAATAGACCGGAGGGAGGCCGAGTTCCAGAAGAGGGAAAAGACCCTTGCCGCCCAGGAAAAAAAGATCAAGGACATGGAGGCCGAGATAGAGGGCCTCATCGCCGAGCAGAAGACCAGGCTCGAGGCCCTGGCGGGCATCTCCGCCGAGGAGGCCAAGAGGATGCTCGTCGAGCAGATGGAGAACGAGGCCAAGCACGAGGCCGGAAAACTCATAAAGAGGATAGAGGAAGAGACCAAGGCCGAGGCCGACAAGAAGGCCAAGGACATAATCGCGCTCGCCATCCAGAGGTACTCCGGCGAGTACGTGGCCGAAAGGACCGTCTCGGTCGTGAACCTGCCGAACGACGAGATGAAGGGCCGCATCATAGGCAGGGAGGGCCGTAACATCCGCGCCATCGAGGCCGCGACCGGCATAGACGTCATAATAGACGACACGCCCGAGGCCGTCATACTCTCCGGCCACAACCCCGTGAGGAGGGAAATCGCGAAGCAGTCGCTTGAGCGCCTCATCACCGACGGCCGTATACACCCTTCGAGGATCGAGGAGATAGTCTCGAAGGTCGAATCAGAGGTCAACCAGGCCATAATGGAGGCCGGGGAGAGGGCGATATTCGATACCGGCCTCCACGGTATCCACAAGGAAATACAGAAGCTCATAGGAAGGCTCAAGTTCAGGACGAGCTACGCGCAGAACGTCTACTCGCACTCCATGGAAGTGGCCTTCATCTGCGGGGTAATGGCTTCCGAGCTCGGGCTCCCGGCAAAGACCGCGAGGAGGGTCGGGCTCCTCCATGACATCGGCAAGGCCGTTGACCACGAGGTCGAGGGACCGCACGCCGCAATCGGCGCCGAGCTTGCCAAGAAATACGGCGAGTCAGGGAAGATAGTCGCCGCCATAGGCCAGCACCATGACGACACGCCCGAGAACATATTCGGCATACTGGTTCAGGCCGCCGATACGCTCTCGGCCGCGAGGCCCGGCGCAAGAAGGGAGATGCTCGAGAGCTACATAAAGCGCCTCGACGACCTTGAAAAGATAGCGAAAGGCTTCGGCGGAGTGGAGAAGGCGTATGCCCTTCAGGCCGGAAGAGAAGTCAGGGTCATAGTCGAGACCCAGGCGGTTAACGACGACGGCGCAGTCGTCCTCTCAAAGGACATAGCAAAGAAGATAGAAAAAGAGCTCACCTACCCCGGACAGATAAAAGTGACCGTCATACGGGAATCCAGGGCAGTAGAGTTCGCGAAGTAAAAACAGGCTGCTGAAAATCCTGGGGGAACCTTTCTGTAGAAAGTTTTAACTGGGATTGCGAACCAATGTGCCTTTTTAATCGATTTGGCTTGAATAACCACTTAGGCGTGCAATCTCAGTTGCCCCCTTCAAAGACTTTTAGTTCTTTCCCAGAGAGCCCCCTTACAAGGGGGCTCTCTGGGAATTAAAAATTTTGGAGAGAGTGTCAGGTCCGATGGATGCGAATGTGCTGCATGAGGCTATAAGCCCCTTGAGCCCTTTAAGCATCCAGCGGCTCTAAGAAACCTTTTTATAAAAAGGTCCTCTCAAGACTTTCAAGCGGGTTGCGTCAAGGGCCGGGGAATGGAAGAGGTAAAGGTATTATTCATCGGGGATATCGTGGGGCGGCCCGGAAGGCTTGCGGTAAGGGAGCTTTTGCCGAAGCTCGTTGGGAGGCATTCGCCCGACCTTGTCGTGGCGAACGGGGAGAACTCGGCTGGCGGCTTCGGCATAACGCCCGAGATAGCGGAGGAGCTTAAAAAGCTCCAGATAAACGTCATCACCACCGGGAACCACATCTGGGACAAGAAGGAGATATACGACTACATACGCTCGGAGCCGAGGCTTATACGCCCCGCCAACTACCCTGCCGGCGCGCCGGGGAACGGGTGGGGCGTTTACGAAACACCCTCCGGCTTAAAGGTGGGCGTTGTAAACCTCATGGGCAGGGTCTTCATGGAGTGCCTTGAGTGCCCGTTCAGGGCAGGAATGGATATAGTAAAGAGGCTCAAGGCCGAGACGCCGATAGTCATTATCGACATGCACGCCGAGACGACCTCGGAGAAGACGGCCCTGGCATGGCACCTTGACGGGCTCGCAAGCGCGGTTATCGGCACGCACACGCACGTGCAGACGTCCGATGAAAGGGTGCTCTCCGGCGGTACGGCGTTCATAACCGACGCGGGCATGACCGGCCCGACGGATTCAGTCATAGGGATGAAGAAGGAGACGGTACTCGAAAGGTTCCTACGGCAGATGCCTGTAAAGTTTGACGTGGCTACTAAGGGAATAGAGCTTCAGGGCGTGGCCGTCACCATAGGCGCCTCCGACGGGAGGGCAAGGTCGATAGAGCGTATAAAAGAGCCGCTTGAAAGGGAAGGCTGAAGAGGGATGGAACCCAGAAAGCAGATCGAGGTAATTAAAAGGGGTGTGGCCGGGATAATCTCCGAGGAGGAGCTCTTTAAGAAGCTCGAAGGCTCGGCGAAAACCGGAAAGCCCTTGAGGGTCAAGGCCGGGTTCGACCCCACCGCGCCTGACCTCCATCTGGGGCACACGGTCCTCATACGGAAATTGAAGGACTTCCAGGACCTCGGACACCAGGTGCTTCTCCTCATAGGCGACTTCACCGGCATGATAGGCGACCCGACCGGCAAGAACGAGACGAGGAAGCCCCTTACCGCCGAGGAGGTCAGGAAAAACGCCAGCACCTATACCTCGCAGGCCTTCAAGATACTCGACGAGAAAAAGACCGAGGTGGTCTTCAATAGCGAATGGATGGGCCGCCTGGGTTCCGTTGACATGATTAACCTGGCATCGAGGTATACGGTTGCCCGGATGCTCGAAAGGGACGACTTCCAGAAGAGGTACTCGGAAGGGAGGCCCATAGCCATACATGAGTTCATCTATCCTCTTATCCAGGGCTACGACTCCGTGGTCTTGAAGGCGGATATCGAGCTCGGCGGCACTGACCAGCTCTTCAACCTGCTTGTCGGGAGGGAGCTTCAGAGGGAGATGGGACAGGAGCCGCAGGTGGTCATAACCACCCCGCTCCTCGAGGGCACGGACGGCGTACAGAAGATGAGCAAGTCGCTCGGGAACTATATCGGCATAACCGAGCCGCCCGGAGAGATCTTCGGCAAGGTAATGAGCATCTCGGATGAGCTGATGATGAAGTACTATGAGCTCCTTTCGAGCGCCCCGGCAGAGAGAACCGGGGAGATACGGGCCGGGAAGGTGCATCCCAGGGACGCCAAGGAGTCCCTTGCGAAAGAGCTTACGGCAAGGTACTGGGGAGAGGCCGAGGCAGATAAGGCCGCAGCCGATTTCAGGGCTCTTTTTTCAAGAAAGGAGACTCCTGAAGATATAGAGGCCGTGGAGATAGTGAATTACCCGAACAGGGGCATTCTTACGGCCATGAAGTGCGCGGGCCTTGCGGAGACCACATCCGAGGCCCGTAGGCTTGTGGAGCAGGGCGGTGTAAGGGTGGACGGCAGCAAGGTCACGGACTGGAAGATGGAGCTTCCGGCGGGCAAAGAGGTGCTCATACAGGTGGGCAAGAGGTTCTTCAGGAAGGTCTCGTTCGCATAGGATGCGGTTTTGTCCTGCCCTGATTTTGCTTGCTGGAAGGGGCTGGACAGCCCGGTTTGCCGCATAAAACAGGGCTATTTCAAGCCGCCCGTTGACTCAAAAAAAAGTATCAATATGTTGGTTTTTTGTGTTGACAGGGTTCTGGGTATGGGTTATATATATAGACCCTGCTGATGAAGAGGGGGGCTTCTAAAGAAGCTGCCCCGTCCGGGACAGGCAGCTTGGCCCGGTGAAAAAAAATGCAAGGATGCCGAAAAAGAGCTTGACAGGGCATATCTGAAAATGTAAAATGGTTAGATTCGCTGCGGTTCCAAGACTTGATTAATTCCTTGCATGGAACACTGCAAAATGATATTTTAAAAATATAGCATTAAGACTTTTTTAAGCCTTCTGCTCTTTGAAAACTAAATAGCAAGCACAGTCAAAAACCCTAAATCACCCCCTTTAAATTCCAGAATCAGAACTTAATTGGAGAGTTTGATCCTGGCTCAGAGCGAACGCTAGCGGCGCGCTTAACACATGCAAGTCGCACGAGAAAGAGGGGCAACCCTTGAGTAAAGTGGCGCACGGGTGAGTAACACGTGGGTAATCTACCCCCGAGACTGGAATAACCCGCCGAAAGGTGGGCTAATACCGGATAAGACCACGGGACACAAGTTCTGCGGTCAAAGGCGGGTCGGCAACGGCCTGTTACTTGGGGATGAGCCCGCGTCCCATCAGCTAGTTGGTAAGGTAACGGCTTACCAAGGCTAAGACGGGTAGCTGGTCTTAGAGGACGATCAGCCACACTGGCACTGAAACACGGGCCAGACTCCTACGGGAGGCAGCAGTGGGGAATCTTGCGCAATGGGCGAAAGCCTGACGCAGCGACGCCGCGTGAGGGAAGAAGGTCTTCGGATCGTAAACCTCTGTCGGAGGGGAAGAAACCTCCGGGCGCTAATACCGCCCGGAATTGACGGTACCCTCTGAGGAAGCATCGGCTAACTACGTGCCAGCAGCCGCGGTAATACGTAGGATGCAAGCGTTGCTCGGAATTATTGGGTGTAAAGGGCGCGTAGGCGGCTTGGCCAGTCACGGGTGAAAGCCCCCGGCTTAACCGGGGAATTGCCTGTGATACTACCAAGCTTGAGTACGGGAGAGGGAAGTGGAATTCCTGGTGTAGCGGTGAAATGCGTAGATATCAGGAGGAACACCGGCGGCGAAGGCGGCTTCCTGGACCGATACTGACGCTGAGGCGCGAAAGCGTGGGTAGCAAACAGGATTAGATACCCTGGTAGTCCACGCCCTAAACGATGGGCACTAGGTGTGAGGACCTTTTATGGTCTTCGTGCCGAAGCTAACGCATTAAGTGCCCCACCTGGGGAGTACGGCCGCAAGGTTGAAACTCAAAGGAATTGACGGGGGCCCGCACAAGCGGTGGAGCATGTGGTTTAATTCGACGCAACGCGAAGAACCTTACCTGGGCTTGACATCCGGAGAATCTCCTGGAAACAGGGGAGTGCCCGCAAGGGAGCTCCGAGACAGGTGCTGCATGGCTGTCGTCAGCTCGTGCCGTGAGGTGTTGGGTTAAGTCCCGCAACGAGCGCAACCCTTACACTTAGTTGCCATCGGGTCATGCCGGGCACTCTAAGTGAACTGCCGGCGTTAAGCCGGAGGAAGGTGGGGATGACGTCAAGTCATCATGGCCTTTATGCCCAGGGCTACACACGTGCTACAATGGCTGGTACAGAGGGCTGCAAAGCCGCGAGGTGGAGCTAATCCCTATAAAGCCAGCCCCAGTTGGGATTGCAGTCTGCAACTCGACTGCATGAACTTGGAATCGCTAGTAATCGCGGATCAGAACGCCGCGGTGAATACGTTCCCGGGCCTTGTACACACCGCCCGTCACACCACGAAAGTCGGTTATACCAGAAGTCGGTAAGCTAACCCGCAAGGGAGGCAGCCGCCTAAGGTATGGCTGGTGATTGGGGTGAAGTCGTAACAAGGTAGCCGTAGGGGAACCTGCGGCTGGATCACCTCCTTTCTATGGAGAACCGGTCCGTGCCCTCGCTTCGGCGGGGCACGGGCTATAATCCACACGAAAGACCTTTGAAGGGGTTCGGGTCAGACTGTCGCTTGCTATTTAGTTTGCAAAGAGCAGAGCGTTCTTTCGCAAGAAGGGCCAGGGCCTTTAAGGCCCGGGAATCGAATCCGGCCCCGCACGCAATAAGGGCCTGTAGCTCAGCCGGTTAGAGCACACGCTTGATAAGCGTGGGGTCGAAAGTTCGAATCTTTCCAGGCCCACCATAAACCGTGATCGTAACCGCCGCCTCACTCTGAGGACGGGCCGGTTCCGGGGGTATAGCTCAGCTGGGAGAGCGTCTGGTTTGCAACCAGAAGGTCAGCGGTTCGATCCCGCTTACCTCCACCAAATTACGGGCATCTATACAGGCTTTTAAGGATTCAAAACATAGTTTCACGCTCTTTGACAATCGAATAGGGTAATAAATCTTCAAGACGCTGAAGAATCAATAACCAAGCGCACAAGTATCTCTTGGTCAAGCTACTAAGGGCATACGGTGGATGCCTTGGCGTCAGAAGGCGATGAAGGACGTGGTAAGCTGCGATAAGCCCCGGGGAGCCGCAAACAGGCTTTGATCCGGGGATCTCCGAATGGGGCAACCTGGCCGGATAAACTCCGGTCATCCCAGGCTGAATACATAGGCCTGGGAAGCGAACGGGGGGAAGTGAAACATCTCAGTACCCCCAGGAAGAGAAATCAAACGAGATTCCCTGAGTAGTGGCGAGCGAAACGGGAATAGCCTAAACCGGGTGGACGCAAGTTCATCCGGGGTTGCGGGACCCCGTCGTGGGACCCCGATGGATAGTGGAAAGGCCTGGAAAGGCCTGCCATAGCGGGTGATAGCCCCGTACACGAAATCCTGAAGGGCCCTAGGGGTATCCCAAGTACCACGGGACACGAGAAATCCTGTGGGAATCCGGGAGGACCATCTTCCAAGGCTAAATACTCACTGACGACCGATAGTGCACCAGTACCGTGAGGGAAAGGCGAAAAGAACCCCGAGAGGGGAGTGAAATAGAACCTGAAACCGTATGCTTACAAACAGTTCGAGGGCTATGCCCGCAAGGGAATGCCTGAGAGCGTGCCTTTTGCATAATGACTCAGCGAGTTACTGTACGTGGCAAGGTTAAGCCGTTAGGCGGAGCCGTAGCGAAAGCGAGTCTGAATAGGGCGAATAGTCGCGTATAGTAGACCCGAAGCGTGTTGATCTACCCATGGCCAGGGTGAAGGGTCGGTAACACGGCCTGGAGGCCCGAACTGGTGATTGTTGCAAAAATCTCGGATGAGCTGTGGGTAGGAGTGAAAGGCTAATCAAAACACGTGATAGCTGGTTCTTCCCGAAATATATTTAGGTATAGCCTCGCAAATTAAGCGCCGGGGGTAGAGCACTGGATGGGCTAGGGCCCCTCACGGGGTACCAAACCTAACCAAACTCCGAATACCGGCGACTTCTATTGCGGGAGTCAGTCAGCGGGGGATAAGCTCCGTTGTCGAGAGGGAAACAACCCAGACCGCCAGCTAAGGTCCCTAAAGCAAGCTAAGTGGGAAAGGATGTGGAACTACTTAGACACCCAGGAGGTTGGCTTAGAAGCAGCCATCCTTTAAAGAAAGCGTAATAGCTCACTGGTCTAGTGGTTCTGCGCCGAAAATGTACCGGGGCTCAAGCTTGCTACCGAAGCTGCGGGTTGGCAGAGCAATCTGCCAGCGGTAGGGAAGCTTTCCAGTAACCTGTGAAGGCAGATCGTGAGGACTGCTGGAGGACCTGGAAGTGCTTATGCTGAGATAAGTAGCGTAAATGTGGGTGTAAAACCCGCACGCCGAAAGCCTAAGGTTTCCTGGGGAAGGTTAATCCGCCCAGGGTTAGTCGGGGCCTAAGCCGAGGCCGAAAGGCGTAGGTGATGGGAAACAGGTTAATATTCCTGTACCACCTGACAAGCGTTTGAGCGAAGGGGTGACGGAGCAGGGTAGGTCATCCGGGTGACGGATGTCCCGGTTCAAGCCCGTAGGCGGGGAGGATAGGCAAATCCGTCCTCCCGTTAACGCCGAGAAGTGATGAGGAGGAAAGCCGCAAGGCGGACCGAACTGGCTGATCCCATACTCCCAAGAAAAACCTCGTAGTGAGCTTGTCGGGTGCTCGTACTGCAAACCGACTCTGGTAGGCGAGTAGAGAATACTAAGGCGCTTGAGAGAACCCTGGTTAAGGAACTCGGCAATCTAGCCCCGTAACTTCGGGAGAAGGGGTGCCTTTGCCGGTTGCCCGGACTTGCTCCGGGAGGCTGACAGAGGTCGCAGTGAAATGGGGGTTGCGACTGTTTAACAAAAACACAGGACTCTGCTAACTCGTAAGAGGATGTATAGGGTCTGACTCCTGCCCGGTGCCGGAAGGTTAAGGGGACGGGTTATTCACCTTCGGGTGGAGAAGCTCGGAACCGAAGCCCCGGTAAACGGCGGCCGTAACTATAACGGTCCTAAGGTAGCGAAATTCCTTGTCGGGTAAGTTCCGACCTGCACGAATGGAGTAACGATCATCCCCGCTGTCTCGACCAGGGACTCAGCGAAATTGAACTGCCAGTGAAGATGCTGGCTACCCGCATCAAGACGGAAAGACCCCGTGCACCTTTACTATACCCTGGTATTGGACATTGGGATAGTCTGTGTAGGATAGGTGGGAGGCTTTGAACCGGAGGCGCTAGCTTTCGGGGAGCCGTCGTTGAAATACCACCCTGATTATTCTGATGTTCTAACCTCGGCCCGTCATCCGGGCCAGGGACAGTGCCAGGCGGGTAGTTTGACTGGGGCGGTCGCCTCCCAAATCGTAACGGAGGCGCGCGAAGGTTCCCTCAGGCTGATTGGAAACCAGCCGTCGAGTGTAAAGGCATAAGGGAGCTTAACTGCAAGACCTACAAGTCAAGCAGATGCGAAAGCAGGTCTTAGTGATCCGGTGGTCCCGCGTGGAAGGGCCATCGCTCAACGGATAAAAGGTACGCCGGGGATAACAGGCTGATCGGGCCCAAGAGTTCACATCGACGGCCCGGTTTGGCACCTCGATGTCGGCTCATCGCATCCTGGGGCTGGAGCAGGTCCCAAGGGTTCGGCTGTTCGCCGATCAATAGCGGTACGTGAGCTGGGTTCAGAACGTCGTGAGACAGTTCGGTCCCTATCTGATGTGGGCGCAGGAGATTTGAGGGAAGCTGTCCTTAGTACGAGAGGACCGGGATGGCGGGACCTCCAGTATTCCAGTTGTCCTGCCAAGGGCAACGCTGGTTAGCTGTGTCCCGAAGGGATAACCGCTGAAAGCATCTAAGTGGGAAGCCCCTCCCAAGATAAGATCTCCCGGGCCGTAAGGCTCCTAAAGGTCACTTGGAGACTACGAGTTTGATAGGCCGGGTGTGTAAGCCCTGTAAGGGGTTAAGCTAACCGGTACTAATCGACCGTGAGGCTTGACCAATTATACTTGTGATGCTTGGTTATTGATTCCCGGCGTTTTGAAGAAAGTTACCCTGTTCGATTGGAAAGCTAGAATTACGCTTTCCCGTGGCCATACCGAGGAGGTCACACCCGTTCCCATCCCGAACACGGCAGTTAAGCTCCTCAGGGCCGATGGTACTGCATGGGCAACTATGTGGGAGAGTAGGACGCCGCGGGATTTAAATCAAAACCCGCCAGAGAAATCTGGCGGGTTTTTTTATGCACGGAAAAGCTGAAAGCCGATCTTTTGCTTACGCCGCAACGCCCAATTTCCTTCCGAGGTCCTCGAATTCGTCCTTCACGTCCGCAAGCCTTGGAAGACCCAGCGTCTCAAGCTCGCTATTCACCTTCCTCGCCGCGCCCGAGTGCAGGTCGCGCTTGAAGTTCACGACGACCTCCTCAGCGCTCCCGTATTTATGAAAGCGCTCCTTCTCCTTCCTGGTCGCGTTCTGGACGTCCTTCAAGGCCATCTTTTTCGAATCAGGGAAGTCGCTTTCGCGCGCCCTCAATATGGGGTCAAACGCCCTCCTGTCCAGGAAGTTGAGGAGCTCCTTTTTTTTGTCCTTAGCCATTGAATTCATGGAAAGGGGCGGCCTTGCCCGTGTTCCTGATTTCAGGCCGCCCCATCCTGGTTAATGGAAAGACCTTATCTTGTCAGGGGAGAACTTGTCCACCTCGACTACCTTTGCCCTGTCCCTCGCGAAATCAGGGATCATCTGCTTGACCTCTGATTCGTTCTTCGCGTCTACTATGGCGTAGGCAGTGTGGTCGCCCTTGCTGCATCCCCAGTAGAAGTTATCGAGGGTCTTCTCGCCCTTCGCCAGTATTCCGTCCATCTCCCTTGCGCATTCTTCCTTCGTGTGTGGTGATTCTACAAGATATTTCATGGCCAACCTCCTTATAAGGACATATTTAATTGTTTGTGCGGAATCGCCAAAAGTCAACTTGCGCGGCCGCTGTTCCGATGCGCACGTGCTCGGAGGAGTATCCGGGGCAGGCTGCCTGGTTTTCTCCGTTCCGGCCGCAAGGTTTTGAATTGAAACGGATACTTCTGCTGTGTTAGAGTTCCTGTGAAGGATAAAACTTTTGGAAAATCGATGATGACCGGGTTTTTTAGGGTATCTTGTAGATGAAGTCAGGGCCCAAGGCAAGCCATATATTGGTCTTATCTCTTGCGGCCGTCCTGCCGCTCCTCCCCTTCATTGACAAGGCCTTCCATGTAGACGATACGCTCTTTGTCTGGACCGCGAGGCAGATACTCGAACGCCCCTGGGACTTCTACGGCTTTACCGGGAACTGGTTCAGCTATGAAAATGCTGCGCATACATTCATAAAGAACCCTCCGCTTACGAGCTATTACATAGCTTTCATAGCCCTCTTTACGGGCTTCTCCGAGAAAGCGCTCCATATAGCTTTCCTGGTCCCCGCGCTTTTTGCCGCGCTCGGCGCCTACGCGATGGCGCTCCGTTTCACGAAAATGCCACTGGCGGCGGCGCTTGCGGCGGTTGCGACCCCAGCCTTTCTCGTCTCCTCGACAAATGTCATGTGCGACGTGATGCTGCTTGCCTTCTGGAACTGGGCCATGTTCTTCTGGATACGGGGGCTCGATAAGGACAGGGGCCTTGACCTCGCAATAGGCGGCGTGCTTATTGTCCTTGCCGCGCTCACGAAATACTTCGGGGTGAGCCTCATACCTCTCCTTGCTGCCTATTCCGTATTCCGGGGGAAGAAGGGCTTCAAGGCGCTCGCGTATTTCCTGATACCGGTTGCCGCGCTCGCGGGGTATCAGTTCTACACGCAATACATGTACGGGAGGGGGCTACTTTTCGACGCCGCGGACTATGCCACCGGCATAAAGGTCTTTAGCGCCATGCCGCAGCATGAAAGGGTCTTTACAGGCGTGGTTTTCGTCGGCGGCTCCATAATAACGGCCCTTTTCCTCATCCCCTCGCTATTCGGCCTCAGGGCGGTCGCGGCTGGTGTTGCGCTTGCCGCAGCCGGTGCAGCGTATGCGTACCTTAAGGGCTCATTCGAGGAAGAGGATGTCGTCCTCTTCAAGCCCGGCTTCGGCTGGGGCTTCATAGCGCAGTTGGCGGTCTACTGGGCTGCCGGGGCCGGGGTGCTCTTCCTTGCCGTATCCGATTTTATGAAAAGGAAGGACGCAGGTTCTGTACTTCTCCTTTTATGGGTGGCCGGGACCTTTGTCTTCGCCGTCTTCGTCAATTGGTCCATAAACGCCAGGTCTATACTGCCGATGGTCCCCGCGGTATCCATGCTTTTAATGAGGGCGGCCGAGGGCAAGGGCGCGCTGAGGGCCTATTTCCCCATTATCCCGGCGTTCGCGGTCTCTTTTTTCGTTACCCAGGCCGATTATAATTTCGCGAACAGCGCAAGGACAGCCGCCCGGATAATCTCGGAAGGATATTCCGGTGGAGGAAAGCTCTGGTTCCAGGGACACTGGGGCTTTCAGTATTACATGGAGAGCGCTGGCGCTCTCCCGATAGACGCAAAGGGGAGCGAAATAAAAAAAGGGAGCATGGTGGCCATCCCGTATAACAACTACGGCCTCAAGCGCTTCCCGGACCGGCTCGATAAGACGGGCATGGTCGACAGCTTCCCGGCCCAGTACGTTGAGACCATGCCCCAGGGCGGCGGCGCAGGGTTCTACGCGCACCAGTGGGGCCCCATGCCGTTCATGCTCTTCCCGCCCAAGGGGGAGACCTATGTCGTATTCCGGATGAACGAGGACTGGGTCCTGCCGAGGGACCTCCTGGCCGAGGACGTGCCGCGAATGGCCGGGTTCCCGGTGAGGCCGCGCGGCACCCCCTGAGCATGATTCGCGTTTGCAGAGCGCAGGGAGTCCTTCGCCAAGTTTTTGAATCGGAACAACATACCAGAATTTAATCGGCACGGTTCCGGAGGCATATGAAGACAGGCATTCCAAAAAGCCATCTGATAATAATATCTCTTGCGGCCGTCCTGCCGCTACTCCCATTCATTGACAAGGCTTTCCATATAGACGACACGCTCTTTGTCTGGACCGCGCGGCAGATACTCGAGAGTCCCTGGGATTTCTACGGCTTTAACGGCAATTGGTGGAGCTACGAGAGCGCGGCGCATGATTTCATAAAGAACCCGCCGCTTACGAGCTATTACATGGCGCTCATAGCCCTTTTCACGGGCTTTTCCGAGAGGGCGCTCCATATCGCTTTCCTTGTCCCGGCGCTCTTTGCCGCGCTCGGCGCCTATGCGCTGGCTCTCCGTTTTACGAAGATGCCTTTGGCGGCCGCGCTTGCGGCTGTAGCCACCCCCGCCTTTCTCGTTTCCTCGACCAGCCTAATGTGCGACGTGATGCTCCTTGCCTTCTGGAACTGGGCCATGGTCTTCTGGATACGGGGGCTCGACAGGGATAGGGGCTTGGACCTTGCAATCGGAGGGGTCCTTATAGCGCTCGCCGCGCTCACGAAATACTTCGGAGTGAGCCTGATACCTCTCCTTCTGGTCTATTCCTTATTCCACGGGAAAAGGGGCATCAAGGCGCTCGCATACCTCGTTATCCCGGTCGCGGCGCTTGTCGGATATCAGCTCTATACGCAGCACATGTACGGGAGGGGGCTCCTGCTCGATGCCGCAGGCTACGCAACAGGCGTTACGGGCGGGAGCAGGGGGATTACCGCAGAGAAGGCCTTTATTGGGGTCGTCTTTGCGGGCGGCTCCGTAATAATGGCCTTATTCCTCCTCCCTTCAGTCCTGGGCCTCAGGGCCGCTCTGATTGGAGCCGCGCTCGCCGCAGCCGGGGCCGCGTATGTCTACGGAAAAGGCACCATGGGAGGCATTGTCCTCTTCGAGCCGGGTTTCGGCTGGGGCTACATTGCGCAAATGGCGGCCTGCTGGGCTGCCGGGGCCGGCATACTCCTGCTTGCGGCCACTGACTTCGTAAAGAGAAGGGACGCGGCCTCGGTCCTCCTCCTTCTCTGGGTGGCAGGCACCTTCGTTTTTGCGACATTCGTCAATTGGACCATAAACGCAAGGTCGATACTGCCGATGGTCCCTGCCGCCGCAATCCTCGTAATGAGGGCGGCCGAGGGGAAAAGTTTATTGAGGGTGTATCTTCCGCTTATCCCGGCGCTAGCCGTCTCCTTTTTCGTAGCGTGGGCCGATTACGGTTTTGCCGATAACGCCAGGGCCGCTGCCAGGGCCATCTCGGAGAAATACTCGGGCATGGGAACGAAGATCTGGTTCCAAGGGCACTGGGGCTTCCAGTATTACATGGAAAAAAAAGGAGCTATTCCGATAAACAACAGAAGCAGCATGATTGCAACCGGCAGCCTTGTGGCAATCCCTCTTAATAACACCGGTATCACGACGATAGTTCCTGATAGCTTGGATATATCATACCTCGATGGCTACGATTTCCCCATCCCGTATGTGGCCACGATGCCTTTTGACGGGGGCGCTGGTTTTTATTCAAGTGTCTGGGGTCCGGTGCCATTCATGCTTTTCCCTCCGAAAGGGGATAGCTTCAAGATTTTTTACCTAAACGAGGACTGGTCCGTACCAGAAAGCTTTTTATCGTCTCATTGAATTCGAAAACCATCCGAGGGTAGGCATTTCCTTTGAAGGCGGTGTTCCGGCTTTCCGTCAGGTGTTTCGGTTAGGACCATGAGGATATGGGACATAGACCCGGAGCTTCTATGCGACCGGCATCTTTTAGGCGAGCACAACGAGGCGCACGCGCTCTGGAGCATCATAATAAACGGGCTCAAGGGCTTCTCCAGCCATCCTGAGACCGCCCGGTGGAGAGGCAAGCTAAGGGCCCTCTATCTCAGGCACGAGGCGGACGCAAGGGAAATGGAGCGGAGGGGCTTCAGGCACCAAAGCCCGCTCGATGAGACCCTCGCTACCGGCAAGGCGGTCCAGGACGAGCTCAAGGACCCGATAGAGGTGCAGGAAAGGCTCCTTTCGGAACGGGATCCCGACTGCGCCGAAAGGATACGGAGAAGGAAGGAGCGCTGAGGCCCGGGGCGCTTCCCTCCGGTTTGACAAATCTGCCGGTATCTGATATGTCATAGTCAATCTGCTCGTTCAGAGCCGGGACCGTTCAGTTCCCCACCACGACCATTCCGCGGAAACATCCCGTCCAATTCCAGATCAAGGCACCCCGACAGGGCTCTCTCGCTATTTGCATCGGCGTAGTCTGCAGCGCATGGGGCCTGGCGCCTTCATGCTGTTAAGCCATACGCAGAAGAAAAGGGGGAGAGATGATAAGAGGTTTCCTGTTCCTGCCTCTCGGCCTGGCGGTATTCCTTTTCCTGGCCCAGGCTGCCTTGGCCGCCTCCGGGCCGGACTGGGGGCTGCTAAATCCAGCGCAGAAGGACGCGGCATTCGTAGGCGACAGGTCCGTTTGCGCCAACTGCCATCCGCAATACGTGGAAAGCTACTCGGAGACCAGGCACGGCAGGGTCTTCCCGCACAGGGGCGGCAATGACTGCGAGTCCTGCCACGGCCCCGCGGGCAAGCATGTAGAAGTGCCTTCAAGGGAGCACATCTTCTCGTTCAAGGACCGCTCCATAAGGCCTGAGAAGAAGAACGGGGTATGCCTGAGCTGCCATGAGAAAGGCATAAGGATGCACTGGAAGGGGAGCTCGCACGACAACGCGAACCTTACCTGCAACTCGTGCCATTACGTTATGGAGAAAAGGAGCCCCAAGAGCCTTTTCGTGAACGAGGACTCGAAAAAGGCCTGTTTCCAGTGCCACAAGGAAAGGAGGGCCCAGCTCCAGAGGTCTTCTCACATGCCTTTGCGTGAGGGCCTCATGGACTGCGCGGCCTGCCATAACCCGCACGGCGGCCCTGGACCGAGCCTGCTTAAGACCGCATCGGTAAACGAGACATGCTACCAGTGCCATGCAGAGAAGCGCGGCCCGCTCCTCTGGGAGCACCCGCCCGTAAGGGAGAACTGCGCGAACTGCCACGACCCGCACGGCTCCAACCACGAAGCGCTCCTTAAGACGAGGGCGCCGTTCCTCTGCCAGTCCTGCCACTCGGTCCAGTTCCATCCGAGTAACATCTATGATGGCAGCAAGATAGTCGGAGGAAGCGGAAGTGTTGCCCAGCAGCTCGTCGGGAAGGCCTGCCTGAACTGCCATACCCAGGTGCACGGCTCCAATCACCCTTCGGGGCCGAGGTTCCAGAGATAGCCCGTAATCCCCATCATGACCTCCATCTGCGCAAATCGGATTCAACATGCCTTACAAGCAAGGAGGAGATATGAAGAGGAAAATTGGGATGCTGGCCCTGGGGCTTGCGGCACTCGGGTATCCTGCGCTCTCTTTTGCAGAGGACGGCCTCGGCGGAAGCGTGACCTTAGGCGGGGGCTTTATCGACGCAAAGGCCGAATCGTTCAAGCTCGGCGAATATACCGGGTTATCAAAAGACAAGGCGTTTCTCCTTGCCGGGGCTGACTTGAGCTACGGAGACGGGGCGTATTACCTCGATTTCCGGGCTTATGACCTCGGATTAGAGAACAGGCGGGCGTATGCCGAGGCAGGGAGGCTCGGGTCATACAGGCTCTTCGTAGAGTACGCGGAGACCCCGAAGCTAATATCTAACAACAGCGTAACCGTGCTGGAGGGCGCCGGCTCGACAAACCTTACCCTTCCCGGCGCGTTCACTCGGGGCACCAACACGAGCCTCGCCCAGATGCCCGACCTCGCGGACCACAGGAGAAGCGTAAGGCTAAGGCTCGAGAGGAAGTCAGGGAAGGCTGGATTCTACAGGGCTTCCGGCGATACCGAGATGGAGCTTTCGGTCGAGCGGGAGCGGAAGGAAGGAATAAAATACATAGGCGGCACATCCGGGTACTCCGGCGGGCAGACCCGCTCCGTGGGCCTGCCCGAGCCGGTGGACTATACGACTGACGTCCTACGGCTCAAGGCCGCCCACACGAAAGAGGCCTTCCAGGCCGAGTTCCAGTACGCGCTTTCGGATTTCTCGAACGGCAGGAAATCCATAACCTTCGCAAACCCGTTTAACGTCGACGCGGGCGGCGCGGTGCTTTACGACTACTGCGACGAGTGCAGGATCTCGCTCCCGCCGGATAACCGCCACCACAGACTGAGCCTCTCCGGCGGCTTAAGCCTCCCGTACCATTCGCGCCTCTCCGCGACATTCGAGTACGGGATAATGAAGCAGGATGACGACCTGCTGCCTTATTCCCATAATTCCGGTAGTACCGTTACGGCAGCCGTCCCGAGGGGCAGGGCCGACGCGGAGATAGACGTTACGCACCTTGCGCTCAACCTCTCGTCAAGGCCTCTTTCCGGTCTCGGCCTCAAGGCCGGGTACAGGCTCTACAAGACCGAGAACAAGCTCTCCCGCACGCTTTTCCGCTACGTAAAGAACGACACGGCCCAGCCGCAGGCCGCGCTGACCGAGGCGCACGCGCTCTATAGCCTTCCCTACGACTACTCCCAGAACCAGGTGAAGCTCGACGGCTCCTATGCGGTCTTCCCGGCGACTACGGTGAGACTCGGTTATACCCGAGACATAATCGACCGGGACCTGAGGGAGGTGGAGAGGACCTCCGAGAACTCGTATAGGGCGGCGGTCACGTCGACATACATGCCGAACGTGTCCGTGGGGCTTGATTACCTGCAGGCGGAAAGAAGGGGTACCGACTATGACGAGTCGCTCCTTTACGACCAGTACCACACGCAGGAATACATGGACGACGTGGTCGCAACCCTCGGGGCGGCGGCGCAGTTCGACAACCACCCGCTCATGAGAAAGTTCGACGTTGCGAACAGGGACAGGCTCCGCTACGGCGCGAACGCGACGCTTACGCCGACATATAATTCATCCCTCTCTCTTTTCGTGAACTACGGAAAAGACGATTACAGGGACTCGGCCCTGGGCCTTCAGCAGAGCAAAACCAGCTCAGTGAGCCTCGACGGCGCGATAACGCCTGTCAAGAACGCGTCGATATACGCCTTTTACACCTGGGAGGACCTGAAATCCAGGCAGGAGGGTTGGGCCTATAACGGAGGGGCTTCGAAGCTCACCCATACAGCCGACGCGGACAGGAAATGGACGGCCTTCCATGACGACGATATCGAGACCTGGGGTCTGGGCGCGAAGCTGACCGCTCTAGAAAAGAAGGCAGACTTTGACGTCGACTATTCTTTTTCGAGGAGCAGCGGGAGCATCCGCCACACGGCAGGAAGCGACATATCTTCGGCGGTCATCCCGACCGCTCTCCCGGAGCTTAGGACGAGGCTTAAGACCCTGAGCGTGACGGGCAAGTACAGGCTCCGCGCGAACCTGAGCGTGGGAGCCGGGTACAGGTATGAGGACTATAAGTCCGACGACTGGGCAGTGGACAACTACGAGCCGTCATCGACCGCCGTATCGAACGTGCTTACGCTCGTGGGCCCTGTGGCAGACTACGAGGCCCATACAGGGATGGTCTTCCTTACCTATTCGCTGTAGTGGAGCGTTCAATGCAAGCCCCGTTCGCGCCCCAGGGCGCGAACGGGGCTTATGCGTCACTCCTCGACCGTGACCTTCCCGATCATGCCCTTATGTATATAGCATATGTAATAATATTCGCCAGGCTCCTTAAAGACGAAATCCCAGCTCCCGCCCGGCTTTATGCCGGGCGCGGAGATGCCTCCCTTTCCTATGAGCGGCATGGACGAGAAGACGTGGTCTATGCCGTCGTTATTGACCCACCTGACCGTCGCGCCTTTTTTGATGATTATGTTGTCCGGCCTGAAGATGTCCTTTGAGTCCGTGCCGGCCATGGGTATGTGAACGACATGGACGCCTTTTTCGGGGGTAGAGCGTACCGGCTCAGAAAGCCTTGAATCAAAGGATTTTTTCTTGACCTCCAGGAGAAGCGTGGTATCTCCGGTAGCCTCCTTGTAAGCCATCGCCATCTCATCCGCCAGATAGAAGAGGCCTTCTTTTTCTTCCGGGGCGGCCTTTTCAGCCGAATCCAGTACGGACCTGACCTCCGCCGGGATGGAGTCCCTGTTCGCGTCCACGAGGGAGGCCAAAGCGGCCTTGTCCCTGGTCTTAAGCGCTTCCGAGAACTTGTCCGCTATCTCCCCCGAATGGACTGCGGGTGAGATGAGTACGGCCAGGGCCGCGAGAGCGGCCATTGCAGGAACGGCTCTTCCCATAATGTGACCTCCTTTTCGAATATGCGCCGGGTGCTGTCAAATTCCTGTATGGCTGGCGCTGGAATAATTGTATAATTATAGCGGCAATAAGCCAGCTCGCTATGCCGGTCCGAAAAAAGGCCAGGATACGGAAAAACGGATGGACGTTAAAAAGCTCAAAAAGCATCTGGACCGCCTCTACCGCACTTTTGACCGCTCCTTTCTTGCCACAGACCCCCTTGAGTTCGTGCACAGGTATGACCGGCCGGAGGACCGGGAGATAGTCGGGCTCGTGGCGTCATCCCTCGCCTACGGCAGGGTCGAGACGATAAAAAAGAGCGTATCAAGGGTGCTGGAGGCGGCAGGGCCATTCCCATACAGGTTTACGAGGAGGTTCGAGCCCGAGAAGGGTCTTACGCTCTTTAGCGGCTTCGTCCACAGGTTCAACAGGGGCGAGGACATCGCCTGCCTTTTCTGGTTCGCAAGGCAGATGATAGAGGAGGCGAGCTCCATAGGAGGCTTTTTCATGAAGGGATATGAGCCGTCCAGGAAGAACATAAAGGAGGCGCTCTCGTCCTTCTCGGAACGCGCGCTGGCCCTTGATTCGTCTGCCATATACGGAAAGAAGAGGCTCTCGCAAAAGGCGGGCGTAAGGTTCTTTTTTCCGAATCCTGTCGACAATAGCCCATGCAAGAGGCTCAACCTCTATCTCAGGTGGATGGTAAGGAAGGGCGACGGGCTGGATTTCGGACAGTGGACAGGCGTAGAGCCGTGCAGGCTCGTCATGCCGCTCGATACCCATGTCGCGAGAATATCGAGGAACCTGGGCCTCTCCGGAAGGACCCACCCGGACTGGAGGATGGCCGAGGAGGTCACGGACGCCCTTAAGGAGCTCGACCCAGCCGACCCGGTAAAATACGACTTCGCGCTCTGCAGGCTCGGCATACTTGAGAGGTGCCCGCGAAAGGCCGACCCCGCCAAGTGCTCCGAGTGCCTAATAAGCCCAATATGCGTCCTTTAAGCACCGAATACCTTGATTTTCCCTTGTAAAATAACTTTGACAGAAACCTGTACTTGGGGTAACATCATCGGATAATATCCCTTATTGTTCCCGAACGGGCCCAATGCGGCCCGAGCGGACAGGTATCGGAGCTTATTTTGGCACAGACGACTGGACTCAAGGAAGAGAACCACATCGGCCCGAACCGCATGCATATCCAGGAGGTCTTCGACCTCATAAAGGCCGACATAGCTGAAATGGAGCGGGGCTTCAAGGCCAGCCTGAACTCGAACGTCTTCCTCGTAAGCAAGGTAGGGGAATATATCCTTAAGAGCGGCGGGAAAAGGTTCAGGCCCATGGTGATGCTTCTTGCCTCGAGGCTTTGCGGCTACAGCGGCGAAAAGCATATACCTCTGGCGGGCGTTATAGAGTTCATCCACACGGCTACACTCCTTCACGACGACGTGGTTGACAACGCGAACCTCCGGAGGGGGAGCGCCTCCGCCAACACGGTCTGGGGAGACGGGGCGAGCATTCTTGTCGGGGACTACCTCTTCTCCAAGGCTTTTTTCCTTACGGTCAAGTACGGCGACATGAGGGTGCTGCAGGTCCTATCGGACACGACCACGCGCATGGCCGAAGGCGAGGTCTTGCAGCTCCTCAAGCACAGCGACGCGGATACGACGGAAAAGGAATACCTCGACGTCGTGACGAACAAGACCGCGGTCCTCATATCGGCTGCCGCCCGCATAGCCGGGATACTCGCCGGGTCCGGGCAGGAAAAAGAGGCGGCCCTCGCCAGTTACGGCATGGGCCTCGGCATAGCCTACCAGCTCATGGACGACTGTCTCGACTATGTCTCGACTGACGAGAGCCTCGGCAAATCCGTGGGGAACGATTTGAAGGAAGGCAAGGTAACGATGCCTCTTATCCGCGCCGCCCTCCTCGCCTCGGAGGACGAGAGGGCGGTCATAAGGGATGCCGTCGAAGGCGACGACCTTGACCAGGCCAGGCTTAAAAAAGTTATTTCGATAATAAATAAGCACAAGGGCATCGAGTACACCGTCGACCGCGCCAGGGCCTATGTGGAAGAGGCCAAGAGGGAGCTAGACATATTCGAGCCGGGCCTTGAGAAGGCAGCCCTCCTGGCAGTGGCCGATTTCGTTCTCGACCGGACGCACTGAGGCCGTGGACCCCAAAGATAAGGCCCGGAAGGTCCTGGACATACTCGAAAAGGAGTTTCCGGACGCCCGCACCGCCCTCGAATTCAAGAACCCGCTGGAACTCCTGATAGCGACGATCCTCTCCGCGCAGGCGACCGACAAGCTCGTAAACAAGGTGTCCGGCCCGCTCTTTAAAAAGTACAGGACCGCCTCCGACTACGCGGAGGCAAGCCTTGAAGAGCTTGAAAAGGACATAAGCTCGATAAACTTCTACCGGAACAAGGCCAAAAACATAAAGGCCTGCTGCGCGAAGCTCGAAGGGGAGTTCGGCGGCAAGGTGCCGGATACTCTCGAGTCCCTCGTGGCTCTACCGGGCGTCGGAAGGAAGACCGCCAATATAGTCCTGGGAAATGCCTACGGCAAAAACGCCCTGGCGGTCGATACGCATGTGAAGAGGGTAGCCGGTAGGCTCGGCCTCACTTCATCGGACGACCCGGATAGGATTGAGGCGGACCTTACCTCCATAATCCCTCCTGAAAGATGGACGAAAACCACCCACCTCTTTATCCTCCACGGCAGAAAAACCTGCAAGGCCGCGAACCCGGATTGCCCCAACTGCCCCATACAGGCCTACAGCGTCTATTTCAGGGAAGTATTCTCGAAAGGGAAGAAGGGTAAGAGCGGAGGAAAGTAATCCGCCCGGACCGTCAGGCCGCGCTAACGGCGAGGCCCCTGGACTGGCATTCGACGAGGCTCGCGTAATAGCCGCCTATCTTTAATAGCTCATGGTGGCTTCCGGTCTCGATGATGTTCCCGTCCTTCAAGACCATAATCCTGTCGGCGCCGACTACCGTCGAAAGCCTGTGCGCTATAACGAGGGTCGTCCGTCCCCGCATGAGGATATCGAGCGCCTGCTGGACCGCCATCTCGGATTCGGCGTCCAGGGCCGAGGTGGCCTCGTCGAGTATAAGGACCGGCGGGTCTTTTATGATCGCCCTGGCGATGCTTATCCTCTGCCGCTCGCCTGCCGAGAGGAGGCCCCCGCGCTCCCCGATGGGCGTATCATAGCCCTTTGGAAGGCGCATGACGAAATCGTGAGCGTTGGCCGACTTGGCGGCCTCGATGACCTCCTCGACCGATGCGCCGGGCTTTCCGTAGGCGATGTTGTTCATCACAGTGTCGTTAAAGAGGAGGGCGTCCTGGGAGACTACCCCTATCTTGGACCTGAGCGAGCGCTGCTTCAAATCCCTCAAGTCAGCCCCGTCTATGAATATGGCCCCTGAGCTCGGGTCGTAAAGCCTCTGCAGGAGCGCGGCGATCGTGGATTTGCCCGCGCCGCTCGGGCCGACCAGGGCCACGCACTCGCCGGGCCTGAGATGCATGCTTATATCGGTCAGTATCGGCCTATTGCCGTCGTAGCCGAAGGAGATGCCGTCGAAGAGGACGTCCCCGCGTAAAGTCCTTACAGGCACCGCATGGGGCGCATCCGACATGTGGTCGTGGGCGTCGAGAATGGAGAATATTATCCCGAGCGAGACCGTGGCCTTCCGCATGGTCTGGTACGCGCCCGTAAGCCCCTGGACCGGCGTGAAGAGGCCGGTTGCGTAGCCGAGGAAGGCGACGAGTGTTCCTGCGGTTATCTCGCCCTTTATGACGAGATAGCCTCCGGCCAGGAGGGCCGAGACCCTGGCGAGCACGCCGATTATGTTCTTGGCCGCGCCGACCCCGGTGTCGATGCCGACTCCCCGGAGCACCATCCTGTTGGCCTTTTCGACCCCGGTCATGAAACGGCGCTTCTCTGCGTCTTCCATGGCGAAGCTTTTGACAGTGAATATGCCAGTGAGGACCTCGTTAAAGCGCGAGAATATCCTCGTCCACCGCTCCATCAGCATCCGCTCCCTCTGCGTCTGCTCGTTCGCCGCCCACATTCCTATGATTGCCGGGAGCGGCGCGAAGAAGAGGACGATGAACGAGAGCTTGTGGTCGAGCCTGAACATCACCGCGAGCGAGATCAGGAGGTAGACGATACCGGGGAGGACGTTGAAGGCGATATCGGAGACCGCGCCCACGAAGCCGTTTACGCCCCTGTCGAGCTTGGTCATGATGCCCCCGACAGTCTCCTCCCTGTGGTAGGCCACGGGGAGCGCGTGCAGGCGCGCTACCGTCGCGTCGAGTATGCCGTGGTTGACCCTGAGGCGCACCTTCCAGGCGAGCCAGTTTGAGAGCCCGCCCACGCCCTCGCGCGCGAGGTTCAGGCCTATTAGCATTGCAACGCCGTAAAGGAGAGGCGAGAGCGCCCCTGTCCCGAGCTTGTCGAAGATGTATTTCATGACAAGGGGTTCGAGCGCCCCGAAGGCCGCCATCACGAGCGTAAGGGACATGATGAAGGCGAGCGCCCACCTGTGCGGGAAGATGAAGCCGAGGGCGCGGCGTGCCTGCGGAATCCAGTTGGCGTTCACTTCATGGGGGATATGCATGGGGGAGTCTACATCCTTACAAGCTCTCTACAGCATTACAGAGGCGCGTAAAGAGCGCGCCCGAAAATCGATGCATTCATGATAGGTTCATTGCAAGTACCTTAATGTGATAAAAGTCACGCCCGGTTTTTTTCCGGGTGCTTTGAATACGCGATTTTTGATATACTCCAGGACATGAACGCAATCGTTTTTGATAGCGGAAAGCTCCGTTTCGAGGTGGCGCACCCGGCGCCCGAGCCCGGGCCCGGAGAGGCGCTCATAAGGGTTACGCTCGCCGGCATATGCCGGACGGACCTTGAGATAGCCAAAGGCTACATGGGCTTTAGCGGCGTCCTCGGCCACGAGTTCGTCGGCGTCATAGAGGAATGCGCGGACGAGAGGCTAAAGGGGAAGCGCGTAACCGGGGAGATAAACATCCCCTGCGGGAGGTGCGCGTACTGCAGGCGGAGGATGGGAAACCACTGCCCGGAGAGGAAGGTGCTGGGCATACTCCGAAAGGACGGCGCGTTCGCCGGATATCTTACGCTCCCGTTCAGGAACCTTCATCCGCTGCCTGATTCCATCTCGGATGAGGAGGCGGTCTTTATCGAGCCGCTCGCTTCGGCTTACGAGATACTCGAGCAGGTGAGGGTGGACGAGGACACGAGGGTCTGCGTTCTGGGCGACGGCAGGCTGGGCTTGCTCGTTGCGCAGGTCATGTCTCAAACAGGCTGCGCTCTTTTGGCAATTGGCAGGCACGAGGAGAAGCTCTCGATACTCAAGGCGAGGGGTATACCCACGAGGACAAGTACCGAAGGGCTTACGAAGGAGCTTGACCTCGTGATAGATTGCACCGGAAGCGCGGATGGCATAAGAACGGCCATCGACCTGGTGCGGCCCGCAGGCACGGTAGTCTTGAAGACGACGGTAGCCGGAAAGTGCGAGATAGACTTGAGCCGTATCGTGGTTGATGAGATAGCCCTCATTGGCTCAAGGTGCGGCCCGTTCCAGCCCGCAATACAGGCGCTCGAGGAAAAGAGGGTTGATGTGAAGCCGCTCGTCTCGAAGGTGTTCCCTGTTGAAGAAGGGATTGAGGCGATGGGATATGCGTCGGAAAAGGGAGTCCTTAAGGTGCTCTTGAAGATGGGGCAGGCCACGCCAGCTATAACCTGAGTTGATTACATTCCCTTGAATTTGATACTTCTCATTTCCGTCAGGCCTGGCGGCCCTCCAGCAATTACGGATCAGCCTGAAAAATTCTTGGCAAATTAACTGGTGCGCTCAAGTCTCGCCTGACCAGGCGCGGTCGTGTAAGTATTTGAATTATTTTCGATTTATGTCCTTCGTCTGTTTTTCTCATGTCTGTAAATCAAAAAAACCGCAATCTGTAATCAATCTGTAAGTCCTCTCTTTATATAATGAGACGCTGTGGCCGGCAATCTGAGAACAAGATGCCCGAGGAGTACGTGAATTATTCTATAAGAGAACAAGGACGTCGGACCCGGCGCTTTTTATTCGGAGGGCCTGAGCGGCGCACATTTAAAAATAGCGGTTTTGCTGCCTCACCGAAAACGGCATGTCAGGAAAAAATACGTTTAAGAAGAAGAGTATTTCAGCCGATGTCATAGGTTGAAGATTACCACAAATAAAATCCATTTTTATGAGGAGGTCCGGTGAAAAAAACTGCCTTACTCGCTTTTTTTACTTTCCTTTTCCTGGCCGGGTGCGCCGGGATCAATTTCAGCCAGCTCAGCCCTGATGCCAAGGACTTCCACCCCAAGACGATAGCCGTAATGCCGGCCACTGTCGGGGAGCACGAGTCCAGCAGGGACATCATAGACGGGGTGGTGTCTGCGAGCCTCCTGAAGAGCAAGAGATACGATAACATCGTCGACAGCACCACTATAAAGACGCAGATATCCAACTCCACCGAGCTCGCTAACGAGCTCGCCTTTTATATCCAGAAGATTAATACGCTCGGCGTATCCGACCCCCAGTCGGTGGCGAAGCTCAGGGAGTCGATAGAGGCCGAGGCGATACTCCTCACTTATGTCAGCTCATGGGGCTACGGCAGGGCGGACGGCAACAAGGTCGCAAGAGTGGGGCTCGGGTTGAAGCTCGTCGATTCCTCAACCGGCCGCATAGTCTGGAAGGCCAGCCACGAGCTGATAGAGGAATACACCATAATCAGGCCGGACCAGGCAAAAATGGCCGACAAGCTCATGCGTATGCTCATAAAAGAGATGCCGCGCTGAAATAAAAAATAAACCGGAGGGTCGGGATAGCCGTGAAGATTGGAAAAAGACTTGTGCTTGGCGCCGCAGCCGCGCTGCTGCTGGCCGTATCATCGACAGATGCCGAATCAAGGGAATGGAGCATAGTGGGACCGAGGGCGCTCGGGATGGGGGGCGCTGGCGTAGCGGTTGCCAATGACGCGACGGCGAGCTACTGGAACCCGGCCGCCTTCGGGTTCTTCAAGGACGCCGCTGGCGGCGAGTACGGAAAAAGGAAGTGGAGCGCGGTAGTGGACGCCGGGGCAGGGGTTCAGGTCCGCAAGGACCTTGGAGAGCAGGTGGACGCGATATCGCAGATAGACTTCGATGCGCTCTTCTCCGGCGGGACCATATCCACAAACGAGATAAACGATTTTATCCAGATTGTGGACAGGCTTAAGGCCTTCGACGAAGACCCCGGCCGCGCGCTTGTCATCACCGCCAACGGTGGACTGAGGGCCCAGGCCGGGCGCTACGGGCTTAACGGATATGTCTTCTCTGAGGCGTCTCTCAGGGGGGGACCTCGACCTCTTGAACATCGGGCCGGTCGATAACTTCGACCTCAATGATTTCACGAACCCCGGCAACTACAGCTGCGGAGGTTGCGATGGCACTGTCGATAACCTTGTGCTTACGCCCGCGCAGGAAGCTGAGTTAGACACATTTCTGCAGGGCCTGGGCTGGGACGCAACCCAAAGGAGCAATTTCATAGAAATAGCCGACCAGGGCCTGAGCCTGGCCCCTCCCGGTGAAGTGCCCGACGATATCGTCGAGCAGATAAAGACGCTTGCCTCTGTCGCAGATACGGCCGCCGGAAGCGGAGGGAATACCATAGACGAGAACGAGTCTGCGCTCCTGGTGAGGGGCATAGGCGTCGCGGAGGTCCCGCTTACATACGGCAGGAAGATAAATGACGACTTCTCGGTCGGCGGCAATGTCAAGTTCATGAAGGCTCGTGTGTATAACGCGAGGGTAGAGGTGTTCGACAAGGACGTTTCTGACGTGCTCGACGAGGCTAAAGAGGATTACACCGAGAGCAACGCATTCGGGGTCGATCTCGGCGCTCTCTACCGCTTCGGTGACAAGTTGAGGTTCGGGGTCGTGGCAAGGAACGTGAACTCGCCCAAATTCGATATGAAGCCGATTTCCGGAGACCCTGCCGACAGCATAAAGGAGAAGGCGCAGGTCAGGGCCGGTGTCGCCTATAAGCCTTTCGACTTTCTTACCCTCGCGGCCGACATAGACGTCACGGAGAACGAGACGGCTGCCGCGAACGGCCTCAAATCGAGGAACCTGGGAGGAGGTGTTGAGGCGAGTATATTCAATTTCCTCAAGCTCCGGGCAGGCATCTACAAAAACCTGTCCATGGACGACATCGGCCCTGTATACACGGCCGGACTGGGTCTCAATCTTTGGCTCTTCAACATCGACCTCGGCGGCGCAGTGTCGTCAGGGACAACGACTGTGGACGGGGACGAGATACCGAAGGAGGCGAGGGCAGAGCTTGCCATCTCGGCCCTCTTCTGACCGGAGATAGTGGCTTGAATTTAAAAAGGGGCTGCGGCAAATTGGCCGGAGCCCCTTTTTTATATGTATATCGAGAAATGTCAGCAGATGCGCGGCAGCTGCTCGCCTGAGAGCATATCGAGTATCCGTTTATTCCCTATCGAGGTCTCGATAAGAACCCTGGCTTTCGGCTCTTCCTCGACTGTGCCAATAATGGCGGCGTCCCTGCCGTTCGGATGGGAGCGCATGGCCTTGAGAACCGAGTCAGCGGATTCCCTGGAGACCACAGCCACGAGCTTGCCTTCATTGGCAAGATAGAGCGGGTCAAAGCCCAGTATCTCGCAGGCCCCGCGTACCGCTTCCTTTATGGGGATGTCGTCTTCCCTCACCGATATCGAGAGCCCGGATGACGACGCGAACTCGTTAAGCACGGTCGCGAGCCCCCCTCTCGTGGGGTCGCGCATGGCCCTTACGCCCGAAGGCTCGGCGTCGAGAACGGCTTTCGCGAGGGTGTGGAGCGCGGCGCAGTCGCTCTCTACGGGCGTCTCCATCCGTATGCCTTCCCTATGGGTGAGTATCGCGATGCCGTGGTCGCCCATTGTGCCCGATACTATAACCGCGTCCCCGGCCCTTATGTTCGTGGGCGCGAGGTCAAGGGAGCCGTCGATCCTTCCTATGCCAGCGGTATTAATGAAGAGCTTGTCTCCTTTCCCGCGCTCGACCACCTTGGTGTCGCCGGTGACTATCATGACTCCGGCATCCAGGGCGGTCTTCGCCATCGAGTCAACGACCCTTTCGAGCTCGTCCATGGGAAGCCCTTCCTCTATTATGAACGAGGCGCTTAGGTATAGCGGCTCCGCGCCGCCCACGGCGAGGTCGTTTATGGTGCCGCATACGGCGAGCTTCCCGATATCCCCGCCAGGGAAGAATATGGGTTTGACGACATATGAGTCTGTCGTAAAGGCGAGCCTTCCGGCAGGGGGCGCGAAAACGGCCTGGTCGTTAAGGGGCGCAAGGAAGGGGTTGGTGAAGGCCTTTGCGAAGAGGTCCTCGACTAGCCTCCTTGAGTGGCTTCCACCGCTACCGTGGGCAAGGAGTATGGTCTTTATGTCCTTCGTCATGCGGCCCTCCTGTACTTGAAGAAGGCGGCGCAGGTGCCTTCGGACGATACCATGCACGGGCCGACTGGGAATTCCGGCGTGCAGGCTTTTGCGAAGAGCGGGCATGCATCGGGCGCTATAAGCCCCTTCAATACCGAACCGCATTTGCAGCCCTTGGGCTCCGCATCCTCACCCGGAGGTATCGAGAACCTCTTCTCCGCGTCCATGTCCGAGAACTCGTCCCGTATCCTCAAGCCGCTTCCGGGTATGTTGCCGATGCCCCTCCAGAGGCTGTCCGCGGGCTCGAAGACCCTCCGCATTACCTCCTGGGCCTTGAGGTTCCCGCCCCAGGTGACCACGCGGTCGTACTCTATCTCGATCTCCTTACGTCCCTCTTCGAGCTGCTTAACGAGCATATATATGCCCATTATGGCGTCGATGGGCTCGAAGCCGGCCACCACGCAGGGCGAACCGTATTCGGCCGCAAGGAAGCCGTAAGCGCCCGCACCGATTATCGCGGTCACATGGCCCGGACAGATGAAACCGTCTATCTCGATCTCGCCAGTGTCCATTAGAGCACGCATGGCCGGAGGGGTGAGCTTATGGAGCGACAGGACCGAAAGGTTCTTAAGGCCCCCATCCCTTGCCGCGAGCATGGTCGCGGCTACCGTCGGGACCGTAGTCTCAAAGCCGACGGCAAAGAGTACCACCTCTCGCGAGGGGTCCTCCCTTGCGATATCGAGCGCGTCAAGAGGCGAGTACACTACCCTTATGTCACCTCCCCTGGCCTTTTCCTCCTGGAGAGAGGACGCCGAGCCCGGCACCTTCATCATGTCCCCGAAGGTCGCTATGACGACGTCCCGGCGCGACCTGCTGAAATCCAAGAGACGGTTTACGTCCGCCGCAGATGTCACGCAGACAGGGCAGCCGGGTCCGGATATGAGCCGTATGTTCGGCGGGAGCGCCTCCCTTACCCCGTATCTCGAGATGGAGTGCGTGTGCGTGCCGCATATCTCCATTATGCTCACTTCATTACGGGATATCTCGCGGATCCTCCTTAGAAGCCCCTGCGCCTCTTCCCTTTTCCTGAATTCGTCAACATATTTCATTTGCCGGCAATCTCCTTTAGCAGGCTGGAAAAAGTCCAATCTGCTGCGTCGTCTTCAAAATACGTCATTACGGCGTACAATAAAAGTACGCCTCATTCCTCATTTCCTTGCATCTTGATTTGAGCAGCCTGAATGTGATTCTTTTTTTCAGCCCGGTTCAACCTATTTTTTAGAAACAGCTCTTATTAGATCAAGCGTTTCCCTTGCCTTGGCCTCGTCGACTTTCTCTATCGCGAAGCCTGCGTGGATTATGACGAAGTCTCCAGGCCGGGCCTCTTGCATGAGGCGGAGGTCAGCCTCCTTGGTCGCGCCAGCCACGTCTACCCTCGCAACGAAGCCGTTTATGTCTATTATCCTTCCCGGTATTCCGAGACACATATTCTTTTTATCTCCTTATTGTTCTTTCGATTGCGACAGCGGCCTGGCCGAGCGATATGCCCCCGTCGTTGGCCGGGACACGCTCCTGTCTATATGTTTCGAACCCCGCCCGCTTGAGCTTCCCTTCCGTAAGCTCCGAAAGGAGCCTGTTCTGGAAGACCCCGCCGCTCAGGACTATATCGTTAATGCCTGTCTCGTCTCGGAGAATTTCAGAAACCCTCAGTGCCATCCCTGCTATCGCCGAGTGGAACCTGCCTGCCATCCTGCTCTTGGGTGTCCCTGAATTAGCGTCCTTCACCAGTTCCATTATCAGCGGCCGGGTGTCTATCACAAGAGGTCCGTCCCCTTCCAGCTCGAACGGATAGGGCTCTTCCCCTTCCGATGCGATGGTTTCGAACTCTATGGCCGCCTCTGCCTCGAAGGTTATCTCGTCCCTTACCCCGGCGATGGAGGCCGCGGCGTCAAAGAGCCGTCCCATGCTCGATGTAAGGGGGGCGTTTATGCCCTTCCTGATCATCTCGGCTACAATGACGGACTTGGCCCCTATACGCTCCGCGAAGCCCCTGAGGGCGTCCGGAGAGCCGAACGAATCGAGGAGGCACGATAGCGCCATCCGCCAGGGCTCCCTTGCCGCCGTATCGCCACCGGGCAGTTTCATGTAGCGTAGATGAGCTTCCCTGGTGCAATCTTTTCTGGTTGCGATTAAAAACTCGCCGCCCCAGATGTTGCCGTCAGTGCCAAGCCCGGTGCCGTCGAAAGAGACTCCTATTACAGGGCCCGAAAGGCCGTGCTCTGCCATGGCGCTCGCTACGTGCGCGTGGTGGTGCTGGACCGATACGATCCTGTCATCAGGGATGCCGTGCTCTTTCGCGTATTCAAGCGCGAACCTGGTGCTCAGGTAATCAGGGTGGAGGTCGTGGGCGACGACAGTAGGCTCGGCCCTGAAGGTGTTCTTGAGGTTCCTCAGCGTTTCACGGTAGAACTCGAGCGCATCGAAGTTCTCGAGGTCGCCCATGTGCTGGCTCAATATCGCGTTCCTGCCCTTTGTGAGGCAGAAGGTGTTCTTGAGGAGCGCTCCTGCCGCGAAGACCTCTTCGGATTCGAGGCCAAGGTCTATGGGCTCGGGCGCATGGCCGCGCGCCCGCCTGAGCAAGGCCTTTCTGCCGGACTGCACACGGGCGATCGAATCATCCACCCTCATGTAGATGTCCCTGTCGTGTAGGAGGAAGCTATCGGCCAGACGCGAGAGCTTCTCAAGGGCTTCACTGTTCGAGATGACTATGGGCTCCTCTGAGAGGTTTCCGCTAGTCATGACAAGGGCCTTGAAGGTGGATGCGCGGAAAAGGAGGTGATGGAGCGGCGTATACGGGAGCATCACGCCGAGGCGGCTGTTCCCGGGCGCTACCGCCTCGTCTATCCCGGAAAGGGCCCTTTTTTTAAGGAGCACTATCGGCCTTGTCCGGTCAAGGAGCGCCTCCTCCTCTTTAGGTGAAATTTCACATATGAGCCTTGCCGCCCGGATATCGGGGACCATGAGCGCGAAGGGCTTGTTTGAGCGCCTTTTCCTTTCCCTGAGCATCGAAACAGCAGCGGAGTTCATAGCGTCGCAGGCCAGATGAAAGCCGCCCAGGCCTTTAACGGCCACAACGGTGCCTTCCTTGAGGAGCCTGCCTGCCTCAACGATTGCCGCGTAATTCTTTACGGCCCCGTTCCCGTGCAGCCATGTCGAGGGGCCGCAGGCCGGGCACGCGGTTGGCTGGGCGTGGAACCTCCTGTCGGCCGGGTCGTGATACTCATGCTCGCATTCCGGGCACATCGTAAATCCGGCCATGGTCGTATTGGGCCTGTCATAAGGTATGTCGAGTACGATAGAGTACCTCGGCCCGCAGTTAGTGCAGTTGATGAACGGGTATAGATGGCGCCTGTCCGAGGGGTCGAGCATCTCGCTCAGGCAGTCAGGGCAGACCGCCATGTCCGGAGAGACGAGGACGGATTTGCCGGGAACAATCCTGCTCTCGCGTATGATGAAATCATCGTATTCCGCGCCGTTCTCAAGGCGCTCTACCCTTATCGAGTCTATCCGGGCAAGGGGCGGCGGGGATTTCCTGAGCTCGTCCAGGAACGAGTCAATGGATGCGCCCTGCACCTCTATGACTACGCCTTCCGAGTCGTTCAGGCAGAATCCTTTTAGGCTGTGCCTAGATGCGAGCCCGTAGACATAGGGGCGGAAACCAACGCCCTGCACTATGCCGGTTATCTGTATTCTTGCGCTTTCCATTCTATCTCTTGTTTCGAACGCTCCCCACGAGATATCTCGCCCATTCCCCGACCCCCGCGCCTGTCCTGCAGGAGGTCTCGAATATCTTCAGGTACGGGTTTACCTTGAGAGAGTTCTCCCTGGCCCTCCTGATATCGAAATCGGTATGGGGGGCGAGGTCTGTCTTGTTTATTATCAGCGCCTCCGAGGCGCTGAATATTGCCGGGTATTTGAGGGGCTTATCGTCCCCTTCTGCGGCCGACATGACCATTACGGTCATGTCTTCGCCCAGGTCGTACTCGGCCGGGCAGACCATGTTCCCGACATTTTCTATTACAAGTAGCTCTATGCCGGTCTGTGCGAACACCCAGGGGAGCGCATGGCTTACCTGGTGGGCGTCGAGGTGACAGGCCCTGCCGGTAGTTATCTGGAGCGCGGGTATGCCGTGCTTCTCTATCCTCTTTGAATCGAAATCGCCTTCGAGGTCGCCCTCTACCACCGCGAAGCCCGCCCCTAGGGCCTTAAGCTCCGCCGCCATCCGTTCTATGAGCGAGGTTTTTCCGGCTCCGGGCGCGCTTACGATATTTATCGCGTAGATGCCCTTTTCCGAGAGGGCCTTCCTGTTCTGGGCCGCTATCTCGTCGTTTCTCGCAAGTATCTTTTCCTCTATCAGTATCTCGTGCATTTTTATAATTCCGGTCGGAACCCTGGGTTATCAAGCTCAGGGTTGAAGGACCGCCTTTCACCTTCGGGATTTTCGGCGAGTGAAGGAATATCGCCCTTTTAACTTCGCTCTCCGGATACCCTGGACTTTAGCCTAGTCAAACGCCTTCCATTGAGACTATGTCGAGCTCGTTACCGCCGGCTATTTCGACCGAGCTTCCGCCGCATCCGGGGCATGTCCTTTCGAACAGCGATATCCTGAAGACAAGTCCGCACCCTTCGCATTTGCCTGTAAGCGGCGCTTCCTCTATATCGAGGGCCGCGCCCTCGAAGGAGGTGCCCTTTATCGATGCCTCGAAGCAGAACCTGAGGGCCTCCGGCTCAACGGCCGTAAGCTCGCCCACGCGTATCCTGACGCTCCTTAGCTCCTTGAGCGCGGCCTTCTCCATCTCCGCCCTGACGGTCTCAAGGATGTTTTTTGTGATGGACATCTCGTGCATTCTTCAGCCCTTCTTCTCCACACTGAACCCGAACCTTGTAAGCTCATCTCTTATGGCTTCGGCAGCGAGCGGGACGGACCGGGCAGCCTCAGGGGTAAGCTCAATGCCCGGTGTTATGTCCCTGGGGATTATCCCGATTATGACGAGCTCGGGGCGGAGGCCCTGAAATTTCGCTATTTCGATTAAGTCTCTAAGGCCGATCTGATGGGCGCTGGTCGACTTGAGCGCGGGCCATTTGACGACCTCCTCCCCTGGTATCCGGAGGAGCTTACCGGGAGGGCCGCTTGCGGCGACCGCGTCGACCACGATGATGTGAGAGTAGTCTTTTATGTAAGAGAGAAGGCCCAGGCCCGAGGTGCCGCCGTCAAGGCAGTCAACGTCCGGGCCGAAGCCGTAGCGTTCAGAGAAATACTCTATCGCCCTTACCCCGAGTCCCTCGTCTTTCAGGAGCACGTTCCCTATCCCGAGGACAAGGGCCTTTTTCCGCTTCGCGTCAGCCATTCGCAATTGGGAGGTATCAAAGAGGCCTTAATTAATATTTTATCAAAAAAAGGGCGGCCAGGCCAATCATTAAACTCTTGTAAATACAAGGAAATCAGGATTATAATGACCCTGCCCGGGAATTCAGGAAAGAAGGAACAAAAGGACGAGCCCGGCTATTATGATGAGGTTCACGGCCGCGCCGAGGAATATCAGGATATCCGCAGGCCCGGTCTTTTTAAGGACTCGTCCAAGCATCCCCCTAGATTAATCCATGAGCATTTTTTTGTCAAACCGCGAAATATGAAAACAGTACTGGCATTCATAGCGTCGGTTTTGGGTTTCGGCGCGCTCTTTCTTGTCCTTGACCTCCTCCTATTCAATGCTCAGGGCCTGAGTTTCTTTTTTAATGGCTGAGGGATTGATGCCGCTTCCGATGAATAAGCGCCAGCTCCGGAATTTCAGTTTACTCCGCGGGCTCATCCCCGTTTTCATCCTCCTGGCTTCAGCCGCGCTCGCCCCGGACGCCCTGGCTGCAGGGTCGTCGTATGCTCCCGCCCCGGTCCTCGGCCCGGGCGACTACCCGGCTGTCAAGGCCGTGAATCCCAGGCTCGCCGTCTGGCTCGCCGCGCAGATGCACGTCTGGTTCGCGGCTTTCGTCCTCGCGGTCCCCATCTTCGTCGTGATACTCGAATGCATCGGGGTCGTAAAGAAAGACAGGCGCTACGACAGGGTCGCCTACGAGTTCCTCAGGGTGAGCATCACGGCCTTTTCGCTCACAGCCATAACGGGCGGCATACTTATTGCCGCGCTCATCGTGTTCTATCCGGACCTCATGAAGTACCTCGCCTCGATCTTCGGCCCCACGGCGATCTTTTACGCGATCTTTTTCTTTCTCGAGACCGCCGCCCTTTATACCTATTTTTACGGCTGGAAGCGCATGGCGGAAGGCCGGTTGAAGCTCCTCCACCTCGCCGTTGGCCTCGGGCTGAACCTCTCCGGCACAGGGCTCATGTTCGTGGCAAATGCATGGGTGACCTTCATGATGACGCCTTCCGGCGTGGATGCGGCGGGCGTATTCAGCGGCAATCTCTGGGAGGCCGTGAACAACCACCTCTGGAGCCCCATGAACCTACACAGGTTCATAGCGAACATAGCCTACGGCGGCTCCATAGTCGGCGCGTACGCCGCGTACAGGTTCCTCGGCGCCTCAGGCGAGGAGGAGAGGGCGCACTACGATTGGATGGGCTACACCGCAAGCCTCATCGCCATCGGCGCGCTCCTTCCGCTCCCCTTCGCGGGATACTGGCTCACCGCAGAGATATACGCCTTCAGCCAGCAGATGGGGATAACCCTCATGGGTGGGGTCTTCGCGTGGCTCTTCATCATTCAGGCCGTAATCATAGGCGCGCTCTTCCTTGCCGCCAACTACTATCTCTGGTGCGGATTCGGGAGGGGCGGCTACGGGGCGGCCTATTTTAAATATGTAAAGTACATTGCCCTGGTCGTTGCCGCCTCCTTTCTCGTCTGGTTTACCCCGCACACGCTGATACTCACGCCGTCGGAGGCGCGCGCTCTCGGCGGGCAATACCATCCGTACCTCGGGCCGCTGGGGCTGATGCCCGCCAAGAACACGGCCGTGAACATAATGCTCCTTTTCACCTTCCTGTCGTTCCTCCTCTACAGGCGGGCCCACAGGAGGCCGGCAGTTCAGTGGGTCCGTTACGGAAACGCTCTGCAGGCAGGCCTCTTTACGGCAGCGGTCGCTAACATAGCATTCCTCGGAATCTACTACGGCTATTTCACCAATACCGTCTACAAGGTCGCGTCGTCGGTCCCGCAGGTGGCGACGACCCTCTTCGTCATCGTCGCCTGCCTTGTAATCGAATGGCTTATGGCGAGAGGCGGCAAGTCTGAGGATTTCAAGTGGGGGCGCATGCCCGAGAGGAGCCAGTACGCGCTCATACTCATAGCCGTCTCGTTTACCTGGCTCATGGGGTTGATGGGGTTCGTCCGCTCGGCCATAAGGCAGCACTGGCACGTATATTCGGTAATGAAGGACGCGTCAGCCGACGCCTTTACGCCCTCCATAGCCTACGCGGCCAAGGTGGTCTCAGCGGGGACGGTGGTGTTCCTGGCCATAATCGTGTTCATATTCTGGCTCGGCGGCATGGGAAAGAGAAAGGAGGCCGGAAAAGATGGGTAGGTTTATAAAAATCACGGCTTTCAGCCTCATTATAATCGGCCTATATACCTTCTACTCGGTTTTCGTGATACCGCCCATCAACCCCGGTGAGCCTCCTTCCGAAAGCGCCGCCTCCGGCGGGCCTGCGACGATCGATGAGCTTCTGGCCCTCGGCGAGGAGGTCTATAACGGAAAAGGGGCGTGCTCGCTCTGCCACACAAAAGCCGGGGGAAGGGCTCCGGCCCTCGACGACTCGGCCCTGGTCGCAAAAGCGCGGTTTTCATCGCCGGGCTATTCCGGGAAAGCCTCTGACATAGAGAGCTACCTGTACGAGTCGCTCGTGCACCCTTCGGCCTATGTCGTTCCTGGCTACGGCGTAAGCGGCACCGAAGACCGCGTAAGCCCGATGCCTGACGTGAGAGAAAGCTCGATAGGGCTGAACGAAACTGAAATACGGGCGGTGATAGCCTTTCTCCAGAGCATCTCCGGGGTGGAGATAACGGTCGCGCTTCCGGGAGAGGGGAGAGAGGAATGAGGCTACTTAAGTTCATCGCCATAAACCTCTTCTTCTATGCGCTCCTGAAGATGCCAGGCCTCCTTGCCGGGAAGCCCATCCCGTCGAGCGTCATCACGATGTACATGTTCTTTATCGTGGTGACTGTTATTCTCGTTATGACCATCACGGACGAGGGGGCAAACGAGCTCTTCGCGCCAATAAGGTCGCTTCTGGAAGACCCCTCCAAGGCGCTCGCCAGGAATATCTTTTTCGGTCTCCTCCCCGTAGCCGCCGCGCTCTCGGTATATTATGCCGGAACCGAGCCCGGCCCTCCGTTTGAGCTCAGGAGCGCGCATCCGGCCCCGCCTGGAGCGGTGCGGGCGTACGGGAAAGTATACGAGATGGACGGGCTTGAGAACCCGCTCCGGGCGCTCGAGAAGGAAGATCCCGCGGCATTTAAAGAGATGGTGCGCGAGGGCGGGGAGGTCTATTTCAAAAACTGCTTCTTCTGCCACGGGGCCAAGCTCGACGGCAGGGGGCACTACGCCCACGCGATGGACCCGCTCCCCATGCCCTTCACCGGGAGCGACACCATTGCGCAGCTCAAGGAGTCCTACCTTTTCTGGAGGATCGTGAAAGGCGGGACGGGCCTCCCCAGGGAGGGCGGCCCGAACATCTCGGCAATGCCCGCGTGGGAGGATGAGCTTACGGAAGACGAGGTCTGGAAGGTGATTATCTTCCTCTACGATTACACCGGGAACAGGCCCAGGAGCTGGAAGGACTGAGATGGCATTCCCGATCCGTGACATAAAATTGTGTTTAAGGGGCCTTACCGTCCTCCTTATTTTAGCAGTTTCTCTTCAGTCCGCGTTTGCCTCAGACGGCGACCCGGAAAAGGGAAAGGCGCTCTATGAGAGACGGTGCTGGTGGTGCCACGGCATCGAGGGCGCTGGAGATGGACCGGCAGCCGAATTCGTGAACCCGCTTCCCAGGGACCTTACGTTCGGCCTGTACAAGTGGAAGTCCACGCCCTTTGACGAATACTCCCCCTCGGACGAGGACTTTGAAAGGATGATGGCCGGGGGCCGCCAGCACGGCGGCCTGCCAGGCTGGGACGGCATGAGCGGGACCTCGATGCCGGGGTGGGGCGATGTCATGGGCCCGGAAGGTATAAGGGATATGGCAGCCTACATGAGGTCGCTTTCAGGGCTTGAGAGGAATGAAATGCCCGCGATAAGCCTTGCCGGAAGGATACAGCCCGGCCCGGAGAGCATCGAGCGGGGCCGCGGGCTCTTCAAGGACAGGTGTGCCGAGTGCCACGGCCTTAATGGGCGGGGCGACGGGACGAAGAAATTGCGGGACGATTGGGGCGCAAGGACCTGGCCTAGGGACCTCACAAAGGGTTGGACCTTCAGGGCAGGGACGAGGCCCGAGGACATCTACACGCGGGTGACGGTCGGCATACCGGGCACCCAGATGCCGAGCTTCGCGGACCCGTCCTCAAAAAAGGCAATGACCGAAGAGGAGAGGTGGGATGTGGCTAACTATGCCGCCTCGCTTGACGAGCCTTCGCGAAGGACAGTGCCTGAAATGATAATAAGGGCCGTAAAGGTGGAGGGGAGCCTGCCCCTTGCGCACTCGCACAAGCTCTGGGATTCCGCGCCCGAGGCCAACTACTTCCTATTTCCGCAGATAATAGCCGGGGAGAAGGCATTTACGCCTTCGCTCAATTCGATTTCGGTAAAGGCCCTCCATAACGGGAAAGAAGCGGCCTTCCTCCTCGAATGGAACGACCCGACCAACTCGAGGCCGTGGGACACCAAGTCCATTGAGATCGCAGACGGTCCGTTATTCCCGGACGGCGCGGCTATCCAGTTCCCCGCTGGCGAGGTCAAGGGCGGAAGGCCGTACTTCGGCATGGGCGACGGAAGGAAGCCCGTCGTGATATGGCACTGGAGGAGCCCTGAAAGTGAATCGGGAGAAGAGGCTTTCGAGGTCATGGAGGCAAAGGGCTTTGAGCGCATTGAGCGGAAGACGTTATCCGAAGCCGACGGCTTCGTGGCCAGCGGCACATACGACAACGGCAGGTGGCGGGTCGTCATGAAAGGCCTGCTCAATCATGAAAACGGCCCCCTTTTCGAAGAAGGCTTGTTCACTCCGGTAGCGTTCGCCCTGTGGGACGGCTCCAACGGCGACAGCAAAGGAAAGCACGTAATGACCGGTTGGGAATGGGTGAGGCTTGAAAAGGAAACCAGCGGCCCGTCATACATGTGGCCTCTTGCTGCCGGAGGCTTCGTCCTCGCAGCCGAGATGTTCTGGCTTTTCCTCGGAAGGGGTAGAAAGGATTGAAGGGACTGCGGAAGACTGGGGGGGAACCTTTCTGTAGAAAGTTTCCCCCAGACCCCCTCCAAAGACTTTTAGTTCCTGGGAGAAGCCCCAAATCGGGGGTTCTCCCAGGAAGAACTGAAAGTTTTTTGGAGAGAGTCAGAGAGAACCTTTTTTACAAAAAAGGTTCTCTCAAGTAGTATACGGCAGTCCTTCAGCCTTTTTGTCCTTTTCGGGAGCCGAAGGCAATGAGGGCGGCGCCTGCGGCGGCCATTAGGATGTAGAAGGGGTCGAGTGGCGAGGCGGCCCTTGCGTTGAGGAGGATGTTCACGAGGCCCAGGGAGACGAGGGCAGCTCCGAGGAACCGGGGCGCTGCCCCCTTTTTATATCTGCGGTTTTCTGTATCCCCGGTCATCTTCCTGCCTTTTCCCGGAGATCCTTCATCAGCTCAGGGGTGATTACCTTTATGCCTTTATTAGAGGCATAACGCTCGAGCCCTTTTTTTATCATGGGCCTGATGAATGCCGGGATATTTTCAAGCCTTTCCTCGGCATCCGGGCTCCATGCGGGCGGGGCGGTTGCCTCTTTTTTAATGCCCTTCGGCTCGTGCATGCACCAGGGGTCTTCGGCCATGAGGTCTCCGGTAGCGGCGAGGGCCCTTGCCCTGCAGCCGCCGCAGGAGTCCGAATATTCGCATTCCGCGCACCTGCCCTTGTAGGCGGGGTTCCGCAGCATCTTGAATGCCGGATCGTTTTCCCAGATCTCCGAGAGCGTTTTTTCCCTGAGGCTGGGCGAGCCTTCGCGGACGGGTATATAGGGGCAGGGGGTGACGAAGCCCTCGGGTGATATCCTGATATACCCCCTTCCGGCTATGCAGCCGCTTGTGCCGCCTTTAAAAAGCGCGCTATCCGGGTCGGACTCCCCGGCCACCCGTACAAGGTGCGGGGCGCACCGCGCCCTGACCATTACCCTCCCCCTGTATTCCTCCTCTTTGGCGGCAATGGAGCTGAGCGCGGATTCGTACTCCGCGGGGGACAGGTCGGTTGCCTTCTGGCCGCGCCCGGTGCACACGAGGAAAAAGAAATTGACCGCCTTTGCTCCCGCGCCTTCGGCGAACTCGACAAAGGCCGGAATCTCACTCATGTTTTCTTTTGTGAGCGTGAACTGGAGCTGGAAAGAAAGGGTAGACCTGGTCAATGCCTCTATGCCCGTGACGGTCTTTGTCCATGCGCCTTCGACCCCGCGGATGCGGTCGTGGAGAGCGGGCGTAAGCGAGTCGAGGCTTACCCCAATGCCCTGCACGCCCGAGCCGAGGAGCCTTTTTATAATTTCGTCCGAGAGGAGGGTCCCGTTCGTGCCGACAACCGGGGAGAGCCCCAAAGATGATGCGCGGCCTGCAAGCTGGAATATATCATCCCTCAAGAGCGGCTCGCCGCCCGTGAGGACGAGCATGCAGCCAGGCGAGAGGCTTCCTATCTGGCCGATATAGGAGAGGGCCTCATCTGTAGGGACGGCGTCGGCCCCGGAGAGCTCGCAGGCATCAAGGTAGCAGTGGCCGCAAAGGAGGTTGCATCTTTTGGTTACGTTCCAGGAGATGAGGAAAGGAGGTGCCGGTGCGCTCATCCTTCGATATTCTTTCTCACCCTGCGCATGAATTCAGGAGTTATCTCCGCCACACCCTCTTTCCGCGCAGCGTCCTCGACCATGCCCTTCACGATGCCGCTTGCGAATTTGGGTATGCGGGAAAGTATTTCGAGGGCGTCTTCAGTCCAGGCCGGGGCGGTTTTCGGGGCTGCGGGCGCGGGCGCGAACTCTCTCGCCGAGACGAGCACGTGGCAGGGGACTTCCCTCAGGCAGTTCTCGGCAGTCGAGCCTATGTCCAGCCCTTCGACTGCGTGCGCGCCGGTCCTCCCCAGTACGAGGAGGAATGGGCTTGCGTTCCGCGCGTATTTGATTATTTCGTCCGAGGCCTTCCCGGAAAGGAGTGTCGTTTTTATTTTTTTTCCTTTTGAGGCGGCCAGCCTTTCGGCGGTCTCGAGGTGGCCCCTGTAGATACGGGCCAGGCCCTTGTCTATTATCTCGTCATGGAGCCTTTCCTGCTCCCTGAACCTGAAGAGCCGCCCGGCCTCTTCGGTAAGGACGCCTGCTATTGAACGGAACGCCGCCTGGTGGAACATGGGGTCGAAAGCGCTTACTGCCTCCACCTCGAAGCCGAATACATCGGAGAGTTCGAGGGCGGTAAGGAGACCGCCGAAAGAGGCCGGACTTCCGTCTACGGCTGCTATTATGCCCCGGCCCGTCTCGAAGCGTTCCTGCGAGACGAGGACGTCTTTCCGGACCCTCCGGACGACCCTCTCGGCAACGCTCCCGATCCTGCTCGTGCCGGTCCTCCCGAGGCCCATAAGTCCCATGACCACGAGGTCGTAGCCGGTTTCGTCGGCTTCCCTGACAATTTCCTCGAAGTTTTTTCCTTCCCTGCTTACGCCTCCGGCATCAATCCCGGAGCATCTTGCCCTGGCCTGGAAGACTGCCATGTACGAATCGGATATTATCTCGAGGCCCCTGGTTATGAGGGTATCATGGACCTCGCGGGTCTTCTTGAGGTCGTCCTCCTTCCGGTAGGCCTCAGGCAGCCCGTCTTCCATCTCGATAAAGCGGGAGTTGTGGAGCCTTGCCGCGTAAACGTGGCATCCGGTAAGGCGGGCATCCCATGAGCGCGCAAGCGCGATAGCGAGGTCGGCCCCGGCATTGGAGTGGTCGGAATTATCAAGGCAGACGAGTATATTACGGTACATACGCCCATATTTTATCCCAACCGCGTTCCGGTGAAAAGGTTTTAATTCCAGCTCTCTGCCAGGGATAGGGCCTGGCGCCCCTATTCCCGTATCACCCAGAGGGCGTAAAGGCAGAGCAGGATCGCCGCTATAAGGGGGAGGCTTATGATGTGGATCTTTATGAACTCCACTAGGGAGGCGTAGAAGGCTTCCTCGACCGTGAAGGTAACGGGGTAGGAGGACTTGAAATAATCTATCTCTTTAAGGGAGAGGTAGGAAACCGCCCCGATTAGGACCATGCAGGCTGCTATTACGGCTGTAAGGAGCGGCCTTAATATTTTCACCTAGCTGCCTCTTTGCCTTTTTAGTAGGCTGCTCAAAAAGCCCAATCTGCTGCGTCGTCTTCAAAATTGGACACTCCGGCGTACAAGTAAAGTACGCCTCATTCCTCATTTTTCGACTCCTTGCATCTTGAGCTTTTTGAGCAGCCTGCATGAGATTTCGAGTTTCTTAGCAATCTGTTAGATGAGTATAGCCGAAAGGAGGGCGTGGCGGCAAAGGGGGCCTGAAAAATCATGCAAAAGTGAGGCGGGTGTCAGGGCATATCCTTGCATTCCTCCTCGCCGGAGCACGGCGCGCCGTATTCCTCGCACTTGCATTCGATCTTCTCGTAGGCCCCGGTCTCTTCGTTATAGGCGTGGACGATCCCGGAGCCTATCCCATAGTACCAGCCGTGGAGCCTTAATTTACCTTCCTGCATGGCCCGGGCAACGAGCGGATAGGTCTTGAGATTTTCGAGCTGCTGGATAATGTGCTTCTTGGCCGTCATCTCCATCTTCGAGGCGTACGAAGGGTCGTTATTGTGCTTCAGGACGTAGTCCTTCACGCCGGATGCGGTCTTTATCCATTCCTGCAGGTTGTCCATGGAGGCAAGTTCTTTCTCGTCGCACCAGAGGGCGTTCAAGGCGCCGCAGTCCGAGTGGCCGCATACGACTATATCGGTTATCTGCAGTTTTATGAGTGCGAACTCTATTGCGGCCGCGGTGCAGGTCTTTTTAGCGGCGCCGTCATTCGTGGGGACCATGTTCCCCACGTTCTTGATGACGAAGAGGTCGCCGGGCTTGCTTTGCGTGAGGAGGTTCGGGTCCACGCGCGCGTCCGAGCATGCGATGAAGAGGATGTCAGGGGACTGCCCCTTCCCTATTTTCTTGAAGAGGTCCTGTTCCTGCTTGTAGAAGGTCTGCTGAAACTTGCGTATGCCTTTGTAGAGCCTGTCCATGTGAACCTCCCTGCCTGGAATTTGGTTTGAGCGCAGGGCTCTAGTTAACGGCCCTCTTTCGACGCGCTAAGGGATCAGAAGAGGGACGGATGGTGCTCCGCGTCCTTCTCTTCCGTGGCCTCGTGGCCGAAGATGCTGATGCGCCCGAACTCCCCATCGAAGCCGGGGGTTATGGAAATATCGCCCTCCCTTACTTTCATTATGGCGGAGGCGACCCTGTCTCCGGCGGCCTCCCTTATCTCGCTCTCTTCCATGTCCAAAAGGTAGCTGAACTCGGGCGCCAGCGCCGTAAGCCTCCTGTATTCGCGCTGTACTTTCTGGCTCCCGACCCCTACTCCCATGGCCTCTGAAAGGATCTCCTCCAGGGGCACGAGGCGCCTTGCCGGGATAGCGTTCTCCGGCCGCACTCCCTCCGGCCTATCGGCAAGCTCCTCGACCCTGGATAGCACCCCTACCGTGAGGGGCTTCCCGCAGGACGGGCAGATGCCTGAAAGGGCCTTTGTTTCGGCGGGCTTAAGCCTCACGCCGCAGGCCCGATGGCCATCCGAATGGTACTTGCCTTCCTCCGGGAAGAACTCCACGGTGAAGAGGAACCTCGATTTGTCCTTTTTTAAAAGGATATCTCTTATTTCAAAATAGTCCATAGGGCAGTCGAAGACGTTCGCCTCCCTGCCGAGCTTGGAGGGGGAGTGGGCGTCCGAGTTGGATATGAGGGCTATACGATCGAGGGCCGAGACCCTCCAGTTCATCTCCGGGTCGGAGGATAGCCCTGTCTCTATGGCGTGTATGTGCCTTGAATACTCTCCGAAGCATTCCTCGATGGAGCCGAAGCCTGATTTCGAGCCGAAGATGGAGAACCAGGGCGTCCACGCGTGCGCGGGTACGAGCATCGCCTCGGGCGAGGCGTCGAAAACGAGCTTCGCCAGGTCCTTTGCCGAAAAGCCGAAAATCGGCCTGCCGTCTGAGCTTATGTTACCCAGGGACTTGAATGCGGCGTTCATCTTCCTGGCCGCCTCAATGCTCGGCGAGAATATAAGGCTGTGGACCTTCCTGGTCCGGCCGCCCTGCGAGAAGATATTGGATACTTCCGCCGTAAGCATGAAATGGACCTGGTCCTCGCCCGGCTTTCCCTTGAGCGCGAAAAGACCGCTCCCGGCCGGTTCGAGCTTCTCCTCTATCGAGGCGAAATGGGCCGGGTGGGTGAAGTCGCCGGTGCCCAAAAGGCCGATGCCCTTGAGCTTCGCCCAGGACGCGACGGATTCGAGGGCCATATCCCTGCTCGTGGCCCTCGAATATTTGCTGTGTATGTGCAGGTCGGCTATGATGCGCATGGCTTCTTGTCCGGTCGGGTGCGGTCTCCGGGCCCAAAGCCCCTAGCAAGTTGCTTAAAAAGCCCAATCTGCTTTGTCGTCTTCAAAATTGGACACTCCGGCGTACAAAAAAGTACGCCTCATTCCTCATTTCTCGACTCCTCGCATCTCGGACTTTTTAAGCAGCCTGTACATGGTTTTGAGTTTTTCAGCAAGCTGCTAAATGCCCATTATGCTGTAGCCCGAGTCCACGTGGATTATCTCTCCGGTCACTCCGCTCGACAGGTCAGAGATAAGGTACAGGGCCGTGCCGGCGACGTCCGCCTGCGTTACGTTCCTCTTCATCGGGGCCTTGGCCTCGACGACGTCGAGTATCTGCTTGAAGCCCGAGATCCCTGCGGCGGCCAGGGTCTTTATCGGGCCCGCGGATATGGTGTTCACCCTTATGCCGCGCGGCCCGAGGTCGGCGGCAAGGTAGCGGGAGCTCGCCTCGAGCGCCGCTTTGGCCACACCCATGACATTGTAGTTCGCGACTACTTTCTCGCTACCGTAGTAGCTAAGGCTCACGATGGAGCCGGGCCTGCCTTCCATGAGGGGGGCCGAGGCCCTGGCGAGCGCGACGAGGGAGAAGGCGCTTACGTCGAGCGCGAGCCTGAAGCCGTCCCTCGACGTGGTGAGAAATTCGCCCTTGAGCTCCTCTTTTTTCGCGAATGCGACCGAATGGACCAGGGCGTCAAGCCCGCCCCATTCGTTACGGATGGTCTGGAATACGGACTCTATCTGCCCGTCGTCGGTTACGTCGCAAGGGAGAATTAGCTTCGAGCCGAGCGATTCGGCGAGCGGCCTGACCCTCGACTCGAGCGCCTCCCCGGCATACGTAAAAGCCAGGTCCATCCCCTCCCTTTTGAGGGCCTCGGCTATAGCCCAGGCTATGCTCCTGTCGTTCGCGACCCCGAAGATTACACCTTTCCTGCCGTCGAGCAAACCCATATGAACCACCCCCTGGAAAGTAGACTGCCGTAAGCCGGGGTTAAGCGGCTTGTAAAAGCAGCATTACTTCTTACCATTAAACCGCCCGTCCTTTCAACAGGTTTTCGTTTGCCCGGAAGGGGCAATTACGATAAACTCATAACAGAGCGCCCGAAGGAGGTATCTCATAATGTTCGAGCATATCGAGGAAAAGGAAGCGGTAAAGACGGCGGCCCTGATAGAGGTAAACGGCTACATGTTCTACAAGCTCCTCGCCGAGAAGACCGCGAACAGGGAGGCGAAGGCGATATTAAAAAAGCTCGCCGATGACGAAAAGAGGCACCTGAAGATCATAGAGACGAAGTTCTTCCCGGAGGCCGGGTTCAGGGACCAGATAACGGAAGAGGAGATAGAGATAGAGGATTACATCGAGAAGGAGGGCAGGGCCGACATGTTCACCAGGCGCATAAACGTCGACGAGCTGGTGCGCTCGCTAGACGACCCCAGGAAAGCGCTCCTCCTGGCCCTTGAAACCGAAAAGCACTCGGTCCGCTATTTCGAGAGCCTCTCGGCCTTCTCAGAGACCGAGGAGGGAAAGCGCATGTACAACGAGCTCGCGGACGAGGAGAGGTCCCATGTGAGCCAGATAGAGGCCATGCTCGCCGACGGGTCCGGACATTAAAAAATCCGAAAGCATCTCTCTTCAATGTCGGGCTGAATAGCGCAGTTTTTTTAACTGTTTTGGCCTTTCCGTGTTATCCCAATAAGTAAGCTACCGGTTCTAAAAAACCCGTTTTCTGATATAATGCGTCCATGCCGGAGCTGAGATTCAATGTCGTCACCAGGGAATGGGTGATCATCGCCACCGAGCGCGCCAAGCGCCCCAAGGACTTCAGCAACAATAAGGAGACCCGCTTAAGGCCTGAGCGCCTGCCGACCTGCCCTTTCTGCCCCGGAAACGAGCACAAGACGCCAGCCGAGCGGTTCAGGGTCCCTGAAGGGGACGGCTGGAAAATACGCGTGGTCGCGAACAAGTTCCCGGCCCTTAATCCTGAAGGCGAGAAAAAGCGGCTCGGGAACGGCCTCCGGACCGCGGTCACCGGAGTCGGAGTCCACGAGGTCATAATCGAAACTCCCGTGCATAACCTCCATACGGGCCTGCAGGACGTCGGCAATATAGAGGAGCTCATAAGGGTATACATGGCCCGCTTCGTGGAGGCGAACAGGGACCCCAGGGTAGAGCACGCCATCATATTCAAGAATCACGGAGAGGGGGCAGGCACGTCCCTCGACCATCCCCATTCGCAGCTCATAGCCACCCCGGTCGTCCCGGTCCAGTTCAGGGACAGGGTCCAGGCGGCGCTCCATTTTTTCGACGACACAGGCGAGTGCCTTATCTGCTCTGTCCTTAAAAAGGACCTGCAGGACGGGACAAGGACCATTTACGACACCCCGCATTTCCTGACGTTCATACCTTATGCGGCCCTCTCGCCCTTCCACACATGGATATTCCCCAAAAGGCATTCGGCCTCGTTCAGCTCGCTTACCGGTGAGGAGGCGAGTGACCTTGCCGCGCACCTTAAGAACATCCTATCCAGGTTCCATTACGGGCTTTCGGACCCGGACTATAATTATGTTATAAGGTCGTCGCGGCCCAAGGACACGGGAAACGAGTATTGCCACTGGTACCTGAGCCTGGTGCCGAGGCTCTATACCGCAGCCGGTTTCGAGATGGGAAGCGGCATGTTCATCAACACGAGCCTGCCGGAAAGAAACGCCGAGTACCTTAGGTCGATCAGGCCCGAATAGAATCCAGCCGAAAAGGAGGGCCTTATGCCGGAGTACAGGAACCCGCTCCCGACGGTCGACGTAATAATCGAGACCGGGGGCGGCATCGTGCTTATCGAGAGGAAAAACCCTCCGGAGGGGTGGGCCCTTCCCGGAGGATTCGTGGACTATGGGGAATCTCTCGAGGACGCGGCAATTAGGGAAGCCAGGGAGGAGACCTCGCTCGAAATTACTTTGAAATGCCAGCTCCACGCATACTCTGACCCGGCCAGGGACCCTCGGAAGCATACGCTCTCGGTGGTTTTCGTGGCCGAAGGCACGGGGACGCTGGAAGCCCGCGACGACGCAAAGGGAGCGGGCGTATTTACCGAGAAAAGTTTCCCCGGCCCGCTTGCATTCGACCACGCAAGGATAATCGCGGACTACTTCAGGTGGAAAAAAGAGGGGTGGAAGGTCTTCGAGTATTAAGGCCTTCCACCCTCAATGCAAACGTCCCGTTTTTTTTAAATCGCCCTTCCATTCCCCGGAAAATCAGAAGCTGTAAGAGACGCCGCCGTAAATCTGGCTCGCCTCGTAATCGAGGTCGAAATTGAGGTCGCCTCCGAATGAGAAGTCGGCCCTGGCGTACTTGTATTCCCCGAATATCGAAAAATTGGTGATGACCGGGAAATCAACGCCCGCCAGGAGATGCCATCCGAAGGTGTGGTCGGAATCCCCTGAAAAGGTATTTGAGACGCCGAAGACGGGGGTCGCAAGGGTCCCGTTCGAGATCCTCCCGAAATACCAGCCGACGCCGAACCCTGCATAGGGACGGAGGGCCGGCTCGGTGTAGCGCGCTATCACGTTAACCGAGGCGGAAAGGACCCTTACGTCCGCATCCATTGCCGCCCGGACGCCGCCGGCGCCCAGCTCGTCTGTATCCGGGAAGTGGGCATTAAGGTCGACTTGGAGCCCGAAGATGGAGCTCGGGTCGCGGAACCACCCGCCTTTTATCCCGACCGACGGGCCTGCCTCGAATTCCATCCTGCCCGCCTGCCCGCCGCCCTCAACGTCAGCCTTGTGCGGGATCGCGGCTCCCAGGTAGGCCTGGATGTAGTTCTCAGCCCTGGAATCAGCCGAAATCCCCAATACTGCCGCGGCCAGAATAAGAGAAGATAGTATCCTTTTCACCGCAGTCTCCTTTCTTTATAAGCTTTTATGTATGTTGTTAGTTTACAGGAGAAGCCTCCATTGTCAAATCAGTCTGGAGCGCGGTTTTGACCTGCCGGGGAACAGGCTGTATGATTTGATATGGGTGGAAAACCAAGGGCGCGGCCGGAGCAAAATCCGGGTGAGCCGCGGGAAAGGATTCGGGCGATGAAAAAGAGCCTGGCCATCATAGCGGTACTTCAGTTTTTTCTGGCCGCATACACTTTTACGTATCAACCGAAGTTTTTCATGGAGTTGAAAAACATAAGCGGCGGGGAAGGCTACGGCAGGCTGGAGGCGGAAAGGATGAAGTTCATGCCCGGGCTGAGGAGCATCGGGATCGACTTTTTCAGGTTGAAGCCCGATACGGTCTACTCGGTATGGCTCGTGAACGAGCGCGGGGAGAGGGCGCCTGCGGGGGTGGACAGGAGCCATTTCAAAACCGATGCCGCCGGGAAGGGCAGGTTCGTCACAACGACCTATGACGACCGGTTGTCGCGCTGGAGGTATATAGAAGTCTACTCCCACCCGGGCGGCGACCCGGCGAATACCCAGGATATGGTGGCGGAACTGAGGGGAGACCTGGTGTACGGGAGGAGGTCGTAATTTAATGAAAGCAATTATTTTGATTATTAACTTTCGTATTGAATTAAATTCCGGTTTTATGGTAGGTTGTATACGCTTTGCGGTTCATTTTCCGGCATTAATGTGAGTGTTATTTTAAATTTCAAACAGGAGATGTTTATGAAGGCAATGCTGAAGTTGTCGCTACAATTATCAACTGTGTTCTTCGTGATCATGCTTTCTTATGGGTGCGCTTCAATTATAGGTAAAGGCTCCCCGCAGGTCATAACAATCAATTCAAATCCATCTGACGTCAATTTGAGAATAGAGGACAGCAGAACCGGTTCAACAATTTACGTTGGCAAGACTCCGTATACGGCAACGCTTAACAGAGGAGCTGGATATTTCAAATCCGCCAGATACGATGTCGTTCTCGAGAAAGATGGGTACCAGACCAGGCAATTTATTATCCAAGGATCCCCAAATGGCTGGTATATAGGAGGGAACCTTATATTCGGTGGCCTTATCGGTTGGCTCATCGTTGATCCGCTTACCGGAGCAATGTGGACTTTAAGCCCGGAGTTCATCAACGCTGATCTTGGCACGAAGTCTTCTTTAATAAAAACAGGTGATGGCTTGGTTATTGTAATGAAGGGCGAAGTGCCGAAAGAACTTTACGGTAAAATGGTTCCGGTGGCTGAGAGGTAAATTTAAAAGAAAAAAAGAGTGGCAGCAAATTATGCTGCCACTCTTTTTTGAACTATCCTGCTACTTGTGAATTAGTTCAGATGCCGAGCTTCTCTTTAAGGAGCTTGTTTATGACCTGCGGGTTGGCTTTGCCGCGGGTGGCCTTCATGGCCTCGCCTACGAAAAAGCCGAAGAGGGCGGTCTTTCCGGACCTGTAGCGCTCGACGTTCTCCGGGTTTGCCGCGATTATCCCGTCGACTATCCTGGCGAGCTCATCTTCGCCGGATATCTGCGTAAGTCCCTTTGACTTGACTATCTCCTCCGGGGTCTTCCCGGACCTGTACATCTCCTCGAAGACCTCTTTTGCTATCTTCCCGCTTATCTCGCCGGCCTTGACCATGCCCATGACCCTCGCGAGGCCCTTTGGGCTTACCGGGCGATCCCTTACGTCGCGGTTGTCTTCTTTCAAGAGCCGGAGTAGCTCTCCCATTATCCAGTTCGAGGAGGCCTTGGGCTCGTTCGTCTCCTTCACTGCTTCTTCGTAATAGGCGGCGAGGTCTTTTGAGGAAGTGAGGACGCCCGCGTCATAGGCCGGAATGCCGTATTCGGAGACGAAACGCTCCCTCTTGGCCTGCGGCAGCTCCGGCAATATGGAACGCATCTCCTCGACCATGGCATCCTGGACTATGAGGGGGAGGAGATCTGGTTCGGGGAAATACCTGTAGTCGTGAGCCTCTTCCTTCGAGCGCATGGAGACGGTCACGCCCTTTGCCGAATCGAAAAGGCGCGTCTCCTGGACGACCTTGCCGCCGGACTCCACCAGGTCTATCTGGCGCGCGATCTCGTAGTCTATCGCCTCCTTCACGAACTTGAAGGAGTTCATGTTCTTAAGCTCAGCCTTTGTGCCGAGCTTGGATGAGCCCGCGGGGCGGATGGAGACGTTCGCGTCGCAGCGGAAGCTCCCTTCCTCCATGTTGCCGCTGCATATCTCGAGATAGACGAGTATGTCACGGAGGGCCTTGAGATAGGCCTGCGCTTCATCCGAGGCGCGCATGTCCGGCTCGCTCACTATCTCTATAAGCGGCACGCCCGTGCGGTTAAGGTCCACGAAGCTATATGCCTCGTCCTCCGGCCCCTCGCCGTGCAGGAGCTTCCCGGCGTCCTCCTCCATGTGGATGCGGGTTATGCCTATCCGCTTCCTTCCGCCGTCGAGGTCGATATCGAGCCAGCCGTGCTCGGCAAGAGGCTCCGTGTACTGCGATATCTGGTAGCCCTTCGGGAGGTCGGGGTAAAAGTAGTTCTTCCGGGCGAAGACGCTCCGGTTATTCACCTTGCAGTTGGTCGCAAGGGCCATCTTCACCGCGTACTCGACGGCCTTCCTGTTGAGGACCGGCAGCACGCCGGGAAGCCCCAGGCATATGGGGTCGACCTGCGTATTCGGCTCAGCTCCGAACTTAGTCGAGCAGCCGCAAAAGAGCTTGGAATCTGTCAGTAGCTGGGCGTGGACTTCAAGCCCTATTACAGTTTCGTATTTCATCCGGATAGTCCTTTTTGCTTTTTTAAATGCGTGGGTAGCGCGTTGTCCCCTCGGGAAGATGTGAAGTTTTTTTCACCCTCCCCACGACCCCTCCCATCAAGTGATGGGAGGTTAAAAACACGAGGCTTGCCGCACCCAGCTTACAGTTCAGGCCTTCTCTTCTTCCACTCCGTCGCGTTCTCATACGACCATGCCGCCCTGAGGACGGTCTCCTCGTCAAGGTATCTTCCGAGGAGCTGAAGCCCAACAGGAAGTCCCTCTTTCGTGAACCCGCACGGGAGGGATATGCCCGGGATTCCGGCGAGGTTGCACGAGATGGTGAATATGTCGGAAAGGTACATTGTAAGAGGGTCTTCGAGCTTCTCGCCTATCCTGAAGGCCGCGGTGGGCGCAGTCGGGGTGGCGATGATGTCGCAGGATGAGAAGGCCTTTTCGAAATCGTCCTTTATGAGCGTCCTCACCTGAGAGGCCTTTTTGTAATAAGCGTCATAATACCCGGCCGAAAGGGAGTAGGTGCCGAGCATTATCCTCCTCTTGACCTCAGGGCCGAAGCCCTCGTCCCTGGTCCTCTTGTACATGTCAAGGAGGCTGCCGGGCTCGTCCACCCGAAGGCCGTACTTCACGCCGTCATAGCGAGCGAGGTTGCTTGACGCCTCTGCGGTAGCGACGAGATAATAGACCGCCACCGCGTACTCAGTGTGAGGGAGGCTTATCTCCACGAGCTCGGCCCCGAGCGCCTTGATTGTTTCGAGCGCCTTCCTGACCGAATCCTCGACATCAGGGTCCATGCCCTCGATGAAATATTCCCTCGGTATGCCCACCCTGAGCCCCTTTATGCCGGATTTGAGGCTCGCGGTATAATCGGGCACCGGCGCGTCTATCGACGTAGAATCGAGCTGGTCGTGGCCCGCTATCGCATTGAGCATGATGGCCGCGTCCTCAACGCTCCTCGTAAGCGGCCCGGCCTGGTCGAGGGACGAGGCGAAGGCTATCATGCCGAACCTCGATACCCTCCCGTAAGTGGGCTTCAAGCCCACGACGCCGCAGCACGACGCGGGCTGCCTTATCGAGCCGCCGGTATCGGTGCCGATCGAGGCCGCGCACTCGGAGGCGGCGACCGCCGCTGCGGAGCCGCCCGAGCTTCCGCCGGGCACGCGGTCCAGGGCCCAGGGGTTGAGGGTCTTCTTGAAGGCCGAGTTCTCGGTCGAGGAGCCCATGGCGAACTCGTCCATGTTGTTCTTCCCGAGTATCACGGCGCCCGCGCCCTTGAGCCTTTTTACTACGGCCGCGTCATAGGGCGGTGCGAAGTTTTCGAGTATCCTCGATGAGCAGGTCGTCCTGACGCCCCTGGTGCAGAATATGTCCTTTACGGCTATGGGGACGCCGGTTAGCGGGGTGACGTCCTCGCCCTTGGAGATGCGCGAGTCGGCCTCGGATGCGGCCTTGAGCGCCTCTTCAGGCGTAACGGTAACGAATGCGGAGACCCGCCCCTCGACTTTTTCAATCCTTTCGAGATACGCCCGGGTCGCTTCAGTAGAGGAAAGCTCCTTTTTGCCGAGTTTCTCCGAAAGTGCGCGTATATCCAATGAGGTTATATCCAATTCCTTCTCTCCGTTACTGTTTGATTGTCATTCGATAATTTGAGGGACCTTGAAGCAGCCCCTTTCGGATGAGGGCGCGTTCCTCAACGCCTCTTCTCTCGGAAGCGACGGGAGCACCCGGTCCTCCCTGAATACGGTCCTGGGGGGCACGGTGTGGGTGGTGGGCTCGACGCCTTTGGTATCGAGCTCGGAGAGCTTCTCTACGTAGCCCAGGATGCGCTTGAGCTGCACTGTGTAAAGCTCCTTCTCTTTCTCGGTGAGCGCGAGCCGCGCAAGCTCGGCCACGTGCAGCACGTCTTTTTCGGTTATGGACATGCAGGCATTCTCCTCAGGTTTCCTTGAAATGGTTACTTAACACACAAGCGGAGATGTTGCAAGCCCGACGGACGGGAGCCCCGCGCCGTTTTGAAAAAAACTTAAAGAAAATCGTGTTGACAGCGAAATATAGTAATGTTAAAAGGAGTGAGGTTCTTTCTTCTCAACACCAAACCCAAAAGGAGGAAGTTGATGGCTACCGCAAAAAAAGCCGCCCCGAAGAAGAAGACCGCTGCAAAGAAACCGGCAAAGAAGACCGCAGCAAAGAAATCTGGCTGCTGCCGCTAAGAGCATGAACTGAACGGAAGGGGGGAGGCGGACCGCCTCTCCCCTTCCTGCCTCAAAGCCCGATACGCCCCGTTCCTCTTCCCGTTTCTCTTCCGATTGACAAACAAGCCCCCGTTGATTATCATACCGTCCCCTTGAGGTCCGTCCCATAGCTCTGACTCCATATGGAGGAAAGATGAGAGTAGCTTTCATGCAGACGTCCCCGTTTTTCGGCGATATCGCCTCGAACGTCGAAAAGGCGGTAAAGAGGATTGAACGCCTCGACGCGGAGCTTATCGTACTCCCGGAGCTCTTCTCGACCGGATACCAGTTCAGGTCCAAAAAGGAGCTCCTGGACCTCGCGGAAGAGGTGCCGGGAGGGTACGCCGTAAGAAGGCTTGCCGATGCCGCTAAATCCAAAGGGGCCTACATAGTCGCCGGCCTTGCCGAGAGGGAAGGCAGAAAGGCGTACAACTCGGCGGTGCTAGTGGGGCCCAGGGGACATATCGGGACATACCGGAAAGCGCACCTCTTCTGGGACGAAAAGAAGATATTCACGAAGGGCGATACCCCTTTCACGGTTTATAAAGCCGGAAAGGCCAGGATCGGGATGATGGTCTGCTTCGACTGGGTCTTTCCCGAGGCCGCTAGGACGCTCGCCCTCATGGGGGCGGACATAATCTGCCACCCTTCGAACCTGGTGCTGCCGTACTGCCCTGAGGCCATGATAACCCGTTCAATAGAGAACAGGGTCTTTACCGTAACCGCCAACAGGGTCGGAGTCGAGGAGCGGGTCAAGGGGAAAAGCCTCCGCTTCATAGGGTCGAGCCAGGTTACATCCCCTTTTGGCGAGGTGCTCGCAAGGGCGGGAGGCCGGAAAGAGGAGGCTGGTGTCGTGGAAATAAATCCCTTTGAAGCCCGGCGGAAGCGGATAACCCCGGTAAACGACATCTTCGGCGATAGGAGGAAAGACCTCTTCAGGCTCTAGTCAATCTCTAAAAATTGATCTTTTCCCCGGTCTTCCTTGATTGCGGGAAAAATCTCCAATTTTTAGAGATTGCCTTTGGAATAATAGTCTGTCGGCAGGGGCGGCCACGCAGAGGCGCTTCCCGCGGGTTTCCGAGGCCTTTAATTGTATACAGTATACATTTTGCGCTTGACAAAAATTTCGAGTTGTTTTATCTTGCGGACTACCCTGGCGAGTTTATTGTAAAAATTGGAACACCGGCAAACCGTCCGTTTTCCGGTGAGAGAATGGGGTTTGAATGCTTCTTTCCTATCTGCCAGTTCTTATAATGATAGCGGTCGTAACGGCCATGGCCGTCGGGGCCCTTTTCTTCAGTTTCCTTTTGCGTCCGAAAAACCCGTACAGGGAGAAGCTCTCTCCCTGGGAATGCGGCCTCGAGCCCATAGGTGATGCGAGCACCGGTCACTTCAGGATACACTTCTTTCTCATAGCCATCCTTTTCGTGATATTCGACGTCGAAACCCTTTTTCTTTTCCCCTGGGCCGTTAACCTGACCGACAAGGCCCTGGCTACACCCATATTCATCGAGATGATTGTCTTCATAGTGGTCTTGGGCATAGGCCTTGTCTACGCGTGGGCAAAAGGCGCCCTGGATTGGGTTTAGGGGCCTGAATGGATAAGATGCAGAAGGATATGAATATCAAAGGCTCCTTGACGCCGGTCGAGAACCAGTTGCAGGAGTCGTTCCTCTTTACCACCCTGGAGAACGTGGCCGAGGTCCTCCGGAATAACCCGGTGCTCGACAAGGTGAGGGAGAACTACGTCGCAAAAACCGTTGCGAACTGGGGGCGCGCGTCCTCGCTATGGCCCATGACATTCGGCCTCGCGTGCTGCGCCATAGAGATGATAGCGACCGCCTGCTCGCGCTACGATACCGACAGGCTGGGCATAGTCTTCAGGCCCTCGCCACGCCAGTCGGACGTCATGATAGTCGCCGGGACCATGACCAAGAAGATGGCCCCGCTCGTAAAGAGGCTCTACGACCAGATGGCCGAGCCGAGATGGGTCATAGCCCAGGGCGGGTGCGCCTCGGCGGGCGGACCCTACAACACCTATTCGGTCGTGCAGGGCACGGACCTGGTCATTCCCGTTGACGTGTACATACCGGGTTGCCCGCCAAGGCCCGAGGCCCTCTTGTATGGGTTCCTCCTCCTCATGGAAAAGATCAACAAAGAGAGCCCGTTCATCCTCGAAAAGAGGAACATCAGTCCAAATAAGTTCGCCTAAGGTCGCGATGAGCCGTATCGAAAAACAGCAGGATATCTTAAGGAAACTGAAGGATTCGTTCAGCCGGGACATCCTCGATATTACCGCTTTCAAGGGGGATGTCACTGTCCTCGTCGAGAAAAAGGCCGTCCTGAACGTCTGTATTTACCTGAAGGACGACACCTCGTTCAGGATGAACTACCTCGTTGACGTCCTGGCAGTCGACCACATGCCGCGCTCGCCCAGGTTCGACGTCATCTATAACCTGTATTCAATTCCCAAAAAGCACAGGATACGCGTGAAGACCATGGTGGCCGAAGGCGAAAGCGCGCCCTCGGTGACCGGCATTTGGCCCGGGGCCGACTGGCCGGAGAGGGAGGCGTACGACATGTTCGGGATCGTCTTCGAAGGGCACCCGGACCTCTCCCGCATCTACCTCCCGGACGACTGGGAGGGCTTTCCGCTCAGGAAGGACTATCCGCTAAGGGGCTATAAGGACAGATACAACCCCTACGGCGAGGAAAAAGAATAACAGGGGCGCGGCGGACCGGCGGCTCGCTACAAGGTCCGCAAACGGGCTAAACGCCCCAGGCCTCAAATAAAAACGCCATTACGCGGTCATGATAAAAGACAACAACGAGAACGACCTTTTATCCACTAAGGAGCTGACCCTTCACCTCGGGCCGCAGCACCCGTCCAGCCACGGCGTCCTGCATCTCGTTATCGGGCTGCAGGGCGAGATGGTCACGAGCTGCAGGCCCGATATCGGCTATCTCCACAGGGGCACCGAGAAGATAGCCGAGAACCTCCTTTACCATCAGTTCGTCCCCTATACGGACAGGCTCGACTACATGTGCTCGTCGAGCAACAACCTGGCGTACGTCCTCGCGGTCGAGAAGCTTCTGGACATCGAGGTCCCGGAAAGGGCCAAGTACATAAGGGTGATTGCGGCCGAGCTTTCGAGGATAGCCGGGCACCTCATAGGCATAGGCGCCTGGGCGGTAGACCTCGGGGCCATGTCCATCCTCCTCTACGCCATAAGGGAGAGGGAGATGGTGCTCGACATATTCGAGAAGCTCTGCGGCGCCCGCATGACGCACTCGTATATGAGGGTCGGCGGCGTAAGATACGACTTCAACAAGGTATGCAGGGAGGCCTGCGAGGAACTCGTGAGGGTGCTGCCCGCCAGGGTGGACGAGTACGAGACCATACTTACCGGGAACAGGATCTGGCTCGACAGGAACAAGGGCGTGGGCTTTATACCCCCCGAGCTCGCGATATCCATGGGCCTATCCGGCCCTGCGCTCCGCGCAAGCGGGGTCAATTGGGACATAAGGAAGGACGAGCCATATCTCGTATACGACAGACTTGCCTTCGACGTCGCTCTCGGAGAGAACGGGGACTGCTTCGACCGCTACATGGTGAGGATGGTCGAGATACGGCAGTCGCTCCGCATAATCGAGCAGTGCCTCGTGGAGATGCCGGACGGGCCGATAAACATCGACATCCCCGAGATAGTGCCGCCGCCCAAGCAGGACGTATACAAGAACATGGAGAACCTCATACACCATTTCAAGTACGTCTCCCAGGGCTTCAAGGTGCCTGAGGGCGAGGCCTACGCCTCGATAGAGGCCCCCAAGGGCGAGCTCGGCGTCTTCATAGTAAGCGACGGCTCGGAGCGCCCCTACAGGCTTAAGATAAGGGCCCCGTCGTTCATGAACCTTCAGACGCTCGGCCGCGTCGTCAACGGCCTGTACCTCGCCGACGTCATAGCGGTCCTTTCAAGCCTCGACCCGGTCTTCGGTGAGTGCGACAAGTAAACAGGGAAGATTATGCTCTCAGAAGAGTCTAAAAAGGAACTGGAAGCGGCCCTCGGGAAGTACCCGAACAAGAGGTCCGCTGTCATGGACGCCCTCCGCATAGCGCAGAAGGGGAACGGCGGGCACCTTACAACAGAAGACATGGACGAGATCGCGTCGATACTCGAGATGCGGCCGGTCGAGGTGAACGCCGCCGCCGCGTTCTACACCATGTATAACATAGAAAAGCCCGTAGGCAAGTACCACATCCAGGTGTGCAGGAATATCTCCTGCTCGCTCCTGGGCGCTGAGCACTTGATAAAGCACATGGAAAGGACGCTCGGGATAAAGACAGGCGGTACGACCCCCGACAAGCGCTTCACCCTTTCCACCGTTGAGTGCCTCGGCTCTTGCGGAACGGCCCCCATGATGCAGATAAACGACGACTACTACGAGAACCTGACCGAAACGCGGATAGACGAGCTGTTGAAGACGCTGAAGTGAACGCGGAAGCTGGACTGGAGCTGAAAGTTAACTCTCAAAGTTGAAGCGATGGGGCCGAGGCACTGCAAAAGAGCCTTGAAGGATAATTAGCGAGAAAATGGAAAGAGTACTGCTTAAAAACCACGGCAAGCCCGACTCGCACAGGATATCGGGCTACCTGGCATCCGGCGGGTACAAGGCCCTCGAGGCCGCCCTCAGGATGAAGTCCGACAACATCATCCAGATGGTGAAGGACTCGGGCCTCCGGGGGCGCGGCGGCGCGGGCTTCTCAACGGGCCTCAAGTGGAGCTTTATCCCCAAGGATCCGACCCTCCAGAAGTACCTCTGCTGCAACGCGGACGAGGGAGAGCCGGGCACCTTCAAGGACAGGGGCATAATAGACCACGACCCCCATCTCCTCGTCGAGGGGATGATAATTACGAGCTACGCCATAGGCGCCACCAGGTCCTATATCTACATAAGGGGCGAGTTCGACTTCGGGGCAAAGAGGCTTGAAGAGGCTATAAAGGAAGCGCACGCAAAGGGGTATCTCGGGAAGAACATCCTCGGGAGCGGTTTCGAGCACGAGATGTACGTGCACCGGGGCTACGGCGCCTATATATGCGGCGAGGAAACGGCGCTCCTCGAATCGATAGAGGGCTACAGGGCACAGCCGAGGAAGAAGCCGCCTTTTCCGGCGCTCGCCGGCCTCTACGGGAAGCCGACCGTCATCAACAACGTCGAGACCCTCTCATGCATCCCCGCGATAATCGAGAAGGGGGCGGAGTGGTTCAAGAAGCTCGGCCCGGAGAAGAGCCCCGGACCCAAGATATATTGCGTAAGCGGTCACGTCAAGAAGCCCGGCCTTTACGAGCTCCCGATGGGGACCACGGCAAGGGAGCTCATATACGAGCACTGCGGAGGGATGCTTCATGATACGAGGCCCCTCAAGGCCTTCATCCCAGGAGGCGTGAGCGCGCCCATGCTGACCCCGCAGGATATCGACACCCCGCTCGATTTCGACTCGCTCGCGGCCAAAGGCTCGATGCTCGGCTCCGGCGCGGTCATAGTGATGGACACCTCGACCTGCATGGTGAAAATGGCATACATCATCAACAGGTTTTTCAGCCACGAGTCCTGCGGCAAATGCACTCCGTGCCGCGACGGCACGCCCTGGCTTACCAAGGTGCTCCGGAGGCTCGAGCACGGCGAAGGCAGGCCAGGGGACGTAGAGCTCCTTGAAAGCCTCTGTACGAACATATTCGGCCGCACCTTCTGCCCGCTCGGGGACGGCGCGGTCATGGCCTTGAGGGGCGCGCTTAAGCACTTCAGGCAGGAATTCCAGTACCACATAGACCACAAGATGTGCCCGGCGTTATAAAGGGCGGAAAAGCCAGATGGTAACCGTAAAGATAAACGGCATAGAAGTCACGGTTGAGGACAACACCCTCATACTGGACGCGGCGAGGCAGGCGGGCATCGACATCCCGACCTTCTGCTACCAGGCCGATCTCATGGGCGTGGGCTCCTGCAGGATGTGCATCGTCGAGATCGAAGGGCAGAAGAAGCTCCAGCCCTCGTGCGTAACGCCTGTATTGCACGGCATGTCAATCAGTACCGAGACCCAGGCCGTGCAGGACGCGAGGGCCGGGGTCCTCGAGTTCTTCCTCGCGAACCATGCCCTCGACTGCCCTGTCTGCGACAAGGCCGGGGAGTGCGAGCTACAGGACATGGTCTACAGGCACGGGCCCCACAAGGGCAGGCACGCCGAGCCCAAGTTCAAGTTCCACGAGAAGGACTACATCTTAAGCCCCGTAATCGTTAAGAACTCGAACAGGTGCGTAAACTGCATGAAGTGCGTCCGGGTCTGCCGCGAGGTCGTCGGGGCTAACGTATTGGGCGCGCTCGGCAGGGGCGACCACCAGGAGGCCACGAGCTTCGCAAGGGGCCTCCTCGACTGCGACCACTGCGGGAACTGCATAGAGGTCTGTCCGGTCGGGTGCTTCATGAGGCTCCCGTACAGGTATAAGGCCCGGCCCTGGGACCTTAAGGGCGCGGATTCAGTATGCTCGTATTGCGGGACAGGGTGCAGGATAGTGCTCGAGGAGCGGGACGGGGCCGCCGTAAGGTCCAAGGCCCAGCTCGGAGTGGGAATAAACGGAGAGACGCTCTGCGCGAGGGGCCGCTTCGGGTTCGATTATATGACGAGCCCCGACAGGCTCACAACCCCTCTTGTAAGGAAATCCGGCGGGCTCGTCCCGGCAAGCTGGGAAGAGGCCTTCGAATACATAAAGGACGCTGTTACTTCCATTCCGCCGGATTCTATAGGCGGCATAGCCTCCCCGAGGCTTACGAATGAAGAGCTCTATACCTTCCAGAAGCTCATGAGAGAGGCGCTCGGAAGCCCGAATATCGATTCGAGCGCGAGATGGGACCATGAGGCGGTAGAAGGCTTCATCTCCGCGATGGCGATGGACAGGGGCGGCGTCTCGGTCCTCGACTGCGTGAAGACCGATACCGTATTCGTCATAGGCGCGAATGTATCCGAGGAAAACCCGGTAACCGATTACCTCATAAGGCGTTATTCGGCTTCCCGGAATATGAACGTCATAATTGCCTCGCCGAGGGGCATGAAGCTCGATAGCTCAGCAAACCTCGTCGTTAGGCACATGCCTGCGGGCGAGAGCGCGCTCCTCGAGGCGGTCTCTGCCGCCATGAGCGGGCAGGAGCCTGACCCGAAGGCTCTTGGCCAGGCCGGGATCTCGGCTGACGAGGCCAAGAAGATAGCCGCGAAATTCAAGGGCTCGGAATCGATTAGCATACTGGCCGGGACCGATTTCCTGAGATATCCGGCCGGTATAGGCTCTCTTGCAAAGATATCGGCGGCCCTTGAAGGGCTCGGGAAAAAGGTGCTGAGGCTACCGCTCCTCGACAGGTGCAACCAGAGGGGCGCGTGGGAGATGGGCGTACACCCCGCGCTCGGGCCCGGATACGCGCGGCGCGAGGCGGCCGGGGCCGGAACCGACAGCATGCTCGATGCCGCAAGGGCCGGGTCGCTTAAAATGCTATATCTCGCCGGGACCGACCTCCTGGCCTTGAATGGGGACCGTGGGATAACCAGGGACGCCCTCACGAAACTCAAGCTCCTTGTAGTTCAGGATATGTTCCTCACCGAGACGGCAAGGCTCGCCCATGTGGTGCTGCCCGGCGCGGCGCTCGGCGAAAAGGACGGGACCGTCACAAACCAGGAAGGCAGGGTGCAGGCCGTAAAAAGGCTTACCAGGCCCCCCGGCAAGTCAATGGCCGATCTCGATATAATGACCATGCTCGGGAACGCGATAGACCCGGGCTTTCCCTCGAAGATAAAAAGCGCATCGGTATTTGACGAGATACGGCGGGAAGCCGGGATTTACGAGGCGGTTGACCTGGCGTTCAATAATAAAAAGAACAAGGGGAACGGCCTCGACAACAAGGAGGCCCTTGTAAGGGCCGCCTCGGAACGGCTTGAGGCCAAGTCTGACCTCAAATCCGTAGCCCCGGCCGGGCCTGATAGCTATCCCTTTGTGCTCGTGACAGGGAACCACTTCTTTCATTCAGGGACGGTATCGATGAGGTCCGAGACCCTTATCGGGCTTGCCAGGGAGCCCCTGGTCGAGATAGGCGAGGAGGACGCGAAAAAACTCGGCCTCTCAGGCGGAGAGCGGGTGCGCGTGAGAGGGAAAAACCACGAGGCTACGATGCTTCTCCGCGTAAGAAAGGGCACGAAAAAAGGCGTGGCCTTCATACCGGAGAATTTCGAGGGCGCCCCTGCCAACATGTTTTCCAAGAGGGGCGAAGGTATCCAGAGGGTCATGATTGAGAGGTCGTGACGCCATGAGGCCACGGCCAGGAAAGAGCCTCTCGGAAGGAGGTAGGAGATGATCGACCCGAAGTTGCTGAGAGAGGTGCAGTTTTTCGCCGACCTTACGGACCCGGAGGTGGCAGCGATATCCCCGATAGTAAAGAAGAAGAGCTTTAAGACAGGGGAGACCATCTTCAGGGAGTCAGAGGACGGCCAGTCGCTCTACATCATAAGAAAAGGCGAGGTCAAGGCCTGCAAGACGGCCCCGGACGGCGAGCTTTTCACCCTGACCATCATGAAGGACGGGGACATCTTTGGAGAGATGAGCTTCCTGGACGGCAGGCCCAGGTCGGCTACCATCGTCGCTGTCTCGGACCTCGAGACGTATTACATCGACAAGAACGACTTCGAGACCCTCGTCGACGGGAACCCGAGGGTAATATACAAGCTTTTGAGGAACATCGTTTTCACCATACACTCGATAGTGCGCGGCATGAACTCGAGGTACATCGAGATGATAAATTACATGTGGGGCAGGAAAAGGGGTTAGCCCCTAAAGGGCCCTGGACGGAAAAATGCCGGATTTAGCGACATTGCTTGAAATTCTTATAATCGTTGTGAAGGTCTCGGTAATAAGCGGGATCCTTTTCAGCCTCCCGTTGCCCCTTACCTGGATCGAGAGGAAGGTCGCTGGGCACATACAGGTGCGGCTCGGTCCCTGGAGGGTGGGCCCGCACGGAGTGCTCCAGCCGTTCGCCGATATGGTGAAGCTCCTCATAAAGGAGGACATAGTCCCGGACAGGGCCGATAAGTTCCTTTTCAAGCTCGCTCCGATACTGTCCATGATACCGGCGTTCCTCGTCTTCGTCGCCATACCGTTCGGCGAGAAGTTCGCCATCCCGTTCGTAGGGAAGGAGATAACGCTCTACCTCTCCGACATGAACGTCGGGATACTTTACATTCTCGCGATAGGCGGCCTCGGCATATACGGCATGATACTCGGCGGCTGGGCCTCGAACTCGAAATACTCGCTCCTCGGAGGCCTTCGTTCGTCCGCCCAGATGATAAGCTACGAGATATCCATGAGCTTCGCGGCCATAGGCGTTGTGATGCTCACGAATTCGCTTAACCTCCTCGACATGGTCAGGAGCCAATCCGGGAGCTTCCTCGACTGGAACATATTCTACCTGCCGGTCGGGCCGGTGTGGTTCGTGATATTCATAATCGCGGCCCTGGCCGAAATAAACCGCATACCCTTCGACCTCCCGGAGGACGAGGGCACGCTGGCCTCAGGGTTCCATACCGAGTACAGCGGCATGAGGTTTTCGTTTTTCATGCTCGCCGAGTACATCGCCATGGTCACGGTATCGGTGCTGACGGTCATCATGTTCTTCGGGGGCTGGAACCCGCCCCTGGACATCTCGATATTCCACCTTGTGCCGTCGATATTCTGGTTCCTGGGCAAAGTCATCCTCTTCATATACTTTTTCATGTGGCTCAGGTTCACGCTCCCGCGCTACAGGTATGACCAGCTCATGACCATAGGCTGGAAGGTGCTGATACCGCTGTCCCTCGTAAACATCCTTGTGACAGGACTTATGAAGATATGAGCAAAGGGCCGAGCAGGATAGCAGAATTCATAAAAAAAGCCCTCTTCGTCGATTTCGTGAAGGGGCTCTCGATAACGCTCAAGTACAACGTTTCGAGGAGCATTACGCTCAAGTACCCGGATGAGGAGAAGTGGGTCCCGGACAGGAGGTTCCGCGGCCAGCACACCCTTAATAAGGACGAGAACGGCCGCGAGCTCTGCGTAGCATGCGAGCTTTGCGCAAAGGTCTGCCCGACCAAATGCATAACCGTCATCCCTATGGAGGACAATACGGGCAGGGGCATTGCGGACAGGGTGGCAAAGGTCTGGAAAGTGGAGCTCGCCAGGTGCATGTTCTGCGGCTACTGCGAGGACGCCTGTCCCACGAGGGCGGTAAGGCTCGGGCGTGACTACGAGCTCGCCTGCCTGGACCTCTCGTGCACGACCAGGGAAAAGGACGAGCTCTTGAAGCCCCAGTCCATACCCGAGAGCATCCAGGGCGGCTTTATCGTAAGGTCGAAGTTCGAGAGGACGCCGGAGGGCATAAGGGTCGTGCCGGACCTCCGGATGCAGAAGAAGAGAAACCTCTAAAGGGCGAATAACGCGGCAGGGTCGAGCCGGCCAGCCGCCGATGGAAAACAACAGGGAAGGTTGATGGAAAAGCTATTTTTTTTGATGTTCGCGGCGGTCGCGGTTGCTTCGGGCCTGGCGGTGGTGACAGTCAGAAACCCGGTGCACAGCGCCCTTGCGCTCATAATGTGCCTTATACAGGTCGCGGCGCTCTTCGTGCTCTTGAGGTCGCCCTTCCTGGCGGCGGTGCAGATATTCATATACGTGGGCGCGGTCATGGTGCTTTTCCTCTTCGTCGTCCTCATACTCGACATGAGGAAGGCGGTCCTTCAGGCCTTCCCGCCCGTGAAGAAGAGGTTCGTCGTAGGGGTCATTCTGGTGCTCGCGGCGCAGATGCTGGCCTTCGTCTTCCTTACCCCGATGGGGATCAGCCCGGCCGTGGCGTGGGAGCCGACGGTCGAGTCGATCGGAAGGATGCTATTTACTAAGTACCTCTTCCCGTTTGAAGTCGTTTCGGTGATCCTCCTGGCCGCGCTGGTTGCGGCGATAGTCATAGCAAAGGAGCGTCGGTGACAATGGTCCCGGTTACCTGGTACATAGCGCTTTCAGCCGTCCTTTTCATGATAGGGGCGGCCGGGGTCCTCACGAGGCGGAACGTCATCGTGATCCTCATGTCCATTGAGCTCATGCTCAATTCCGTGAACATCAACTTCATGGCGTTCTCGTACCTGCTCGGCGACATGACCGGGCAGATATTCACCATCTTCACCATCACCGTGGCCGCGGCCGAGGTGGCGGTGGCGCTCGGCATACTCATAGCGCTCGTAAGGAGCAACAAAACGTTCAACGTCGACGAGATCGACGCTCTGAAAGGGTAATGATGTCCGGACACCTCTTGAGCTCAATCGTATTCCTGCCGGTCCTCGGGGCGCTCGTAATCCTGTTCATTAAGGATGCGCGCGCGATACGGTGGGTGGCGCTCGTAACGCTGGCCGCGGATTTCGCCCTGGCCATCCCGCTCATGAACGCATTCGACGTCTCCACCCACAGCATGCAATTCGTTGAAAGGCACGAGTGGATACCGGCCTGGAACATATCATACTACCTGGGCGTTGACGGCATAAGCGTCCTTTTCGTATTCCTAACGGCGTTCCTCGGCATAATATGCGTGCTCGCGTCCTGGAAGGCGATCGAGAAGAAGGTCAAGGAGTTCATGATAGCGCTCCTTATAATGCAGGCGGCCATGCTGGGGGTCTTTTCGGCCCTCGACATGTTCCTCTTCTACCTCTTCTGGGAGGCTATGCTCATACCCATGTACCTCATAATAGGGGTCTGGGGCGGGCCGAACCGCGTCTACTCGGCTATAAAGTTCTTCCTCTACACGCTAGCCGGGAGCATCCTCATGCTCGTGGGCATGATAGCTCTCTACTTCGCGGCCGGGAAGACCTTCGACATGCTGGTCCTCATGGAGCACAAGTACAGCTTCGCGTTCCAGATATGGGTCTTCATGGCGTTCTTCGTGGCCTTTGCGGTGAAGGTGCCGATGTTCCCGTTCCATACATGGCTCCCGGACGCGCACGTCGAGGCTCCGACGGCAGGCAGTATCATCCTAGCCGGAGTGCTTCTCAAGATGGGCACCTACGGATTCCTTAGATTCTGCCTCACGATGTTTCCGGACGCGTCGAGGTTCTTCGCTACCCCTATAGTCATAATCTCGATTGTCGCCATAATCTACGGGGCGTTCCTGGCCCTTGCGCAGAAAGACCTTAAGAAGCTCATCGCGTACTCGAGCATAAGCCACATGGGCTTCATCACCATGGGCATATTCCTTTTCAACAAGAACGGCATAGAGGGCGCGATACTCCAGATGTTCAACCACGGCATAACCACGAGCGCGCTATTCCTCTGCATAGGTCTTATCTACGAAAGGACGCACACGAGGCAAATAGGCGACTACGGCTGGGCGGCTTCCCGCGTGCCCGTCTACGCTACGTTCCTCTTCATATTCACGCTCGCTTCGCTCGGCTTCCCGGGGACGAACGGCTTCATAGGCGAGATACTTATCGCCTTCGGCGCCTACGAGGTCTACAAGCCGTATCTCATCCTGCTACTTATAGGCATCGTGGGCGGCGCAGCCTACATGCTCTACATGTATAAGAGCATGGCCTTCGGCGCTGACAGCCACGGGCACGGCGGCCACGGACACGGCCACGGCGACTCGCACGGGCACAAGGTATGGGATGTGGATTTCAGGGAGGCAATAGCCCTTCTCGCCCTCGTCGTCTTCGTTTTCTGGGTGGGCTTCCATCCCGAGGATTTCCTCGGATACATGCACGAATCGGTAGGCAACCTGATAAACCAGGCCAATGCCAGCAAATTTGAGGGTTTTGGATTATGAACGGTCCTGATGTAGCCGCGTTCTTTTCACCCGGGGATTTCCTGGCCATACTGCCGGAGATGGTCATAGCCGGTATGGCCTGCATTATCCTCATGGTGGACCTTGTTGTCCCGCGCTCGAAGAGGTGGGTCGTGCCTGCGCTTGCGGTCCTGTCGGTGGCCGTAGCTGCCTGGTTCTCCTGGAACCTCGCGGGCTCGGGTATTTCAGCCTTCTCTGGAATGTTCGTGCTGGACGGCTATTCGGCCTTTTTCAAGCTCATATTCTACATAGTCGCGGTCTTCGCGGTCCTTGTATCGTTACGCTACATAAAGACCGAGGAGATAGACCTCGGAGAGTATTACGTCCTCATGCTCTTCTCCCTCTCGGGCATGATGATAATGGCCTCGGGTTCCGACCTCCTGACCATCTATCTCGGGCTCGAGCTCGCCTCGCTTCCGGTCTACGCCCTCGTCGGTTTCCTGCAAACGAGCAGGAAATCGAACGAAGCCGCGATGAAGTACGTCATCCTCGGCGCATTCTCGTCGGCCATACTCCTTTACGGCATATCGCTCATATACGGCCTTACGGGGACCACACAGCTCGCGGCCATATCGGCGGCGCTTGAGGCCGGAGCCGTAACCGGGCCGCTCTTCACGCTGGCGGTGATAATGCTCGTTGCGGGCTTCGCCTTCAAGGTGGCGGGCTTCCCGTTCCACATGTGGGCGCCGGACGCCTACGAGGGCGCGCCCACGCCCATAACAGCATTCATGGCCGCAGGGCCAAAGGCCGCGGCGTTCGCGGTCATAATGAGGGTCTTCCTCGAAGGCCTCTTCCCGGCATACGACAATTGGCAGATGGCCATAGCGGCGATAGCCGTGGGAAGCATGGTCGTCGGCAACATAACCGCCATAATGCAGACCAGCATAAAGCGGATGCTCGCCTTCTCGAGCGTCGGCCACGCGGGGTACGCGCTTCTGGGCATCGTGGCCGGAAGCGAGGAGGGGATGGCGAGCGTCATGTTCTATCTCCTCGTATACGCGTTCATGAACCTCGGGATATTCGGGATAATCATACTGATGAGGAAGGACAGCCAGTCCGGCGACCAGATATCGCACTACGCCGGGCTTGCAAAGTCTAACAGGCTCACGGCCCTTGCGATGCTGGTATTCCTCTTCTCGCTCGCGGGAATACCGCCGACCGCGGGGTTCGTGGCCAAGTTCTACGTCTTCATGGCCCTTATCCACAAGGGCATGGTAGGCCTTGCGGTAATAGCCGCCCTCATGAGCGCGGTCGCGGCGTACTACTACATACGGATAGTCATGCTCATGTACATGAGGGAGCCTGAAAAGGAATTCGCGCTTGCAAGCTCGCGGGGCCTCCTGTGCGTGCTTATAATCGCCCTGGCGGCGGTCGTCGCACTGGGAGTATATCCGGCTTACTTCATAAACCTCGCCCGCTACGCGGCGTTCCCGCTGTAGGCCAGGGAAAGGAATGAGATGGAAACGATAGTATCCATAAGGCCCTTCATAGCGATTCTGGCCTCGGCAGTGGTCGTGGCCCTGATAATCATGTCGAGGAACAGGCCAAACCTGAGGGAATCGTGGACCTACCTCGCGGCGCTCGTCAAGTTCGCGCTCGTTGTCTCGATGTTCCCGGACATATTCTCCGGGAAGATAATCGAGTACACGTTGTTTACGGTGCTGCCCGGAATAGAGCTCAAGTTCAGGGTTGACGCGCTCGGGCTGTTTTTCGCCACTACCGCGTCATTTCTCTGGATTATCGCGACTACCTACTCCATCGGCTACATGCGCTCCCTTAACGAGCACGCGCAGACCCGCTATTACGCCTGCTTCGCCATAGCTCTCTCCTCCGCGCTCGGAGTGGCCTTCTCGGCGAACCTCTTTACGCTCTACCTCTTCTACGAGGTGCTGAGCATAATGACCTATCCGCTGGTCGCGCACCACGAGGACGACGAGGCCTGGGAGGGAAGCAAGAAGTACATTGTGTACCTCATGGGCGCCTCGAAGACCTTCCTCCTCGGCGCGCTCATACTCACGTACATGATTACCGGCACGCTGGATTTCCAGCAGGGCGGCATATTCAATACCGGGATGTCGCAGACGCTCGTTACCATCACGTATGTCTGCTTCCTCCTCGGGTTTGCGAAGGCTGGCATAATGCCGCTCCATAACTGGCTGCCGTCCGCGATGGTCGCCCCGACGCCGGTGAGCGGACTCCTGCACGCGGTCGCGGTCGTCAAGGTCGGGGTCTTCTCTGTCGTGAGGGTCATGCTCCACACCTTCGGCATAGACGTGATGTCCGCCTTCAACCTGGGGATGCCCACGGTCTATTTCGTCTCGATAACAATACTTGCGGCATCGGTAATAGCGCTCACCAAGGACGACCTGAAGGCCAGGCTCGCCTATTCGACTGTAAGCCAGCTCTCATACGTCATACTCGGCGTTGCGCTCCTTACGCCACACGGCATATCGGGCGGGATACTCCATATCGGGAACCATGCCTTCTCGAAAATAACGCTCTTCTTCTGCGCGGGATCGATTTTCGTTGCTTCGCACATAAAAAAGATAAGCAACCTGAGCGGCATAGGGTACAAGATGCCGCTTACCATGGCGGCCTTCACGATAGGGGCCCTGAGCATGATAGGCGTCCCGGCCATGGCCGGGTTCACGAGCAAATGGTACATGGGCATAGGCGCAATGGAAGCCATGGACACCGTCCCGCTCATCGTACTTCTCGCGAGCACGGTGCTTAACGCGGCATACTTCCTGCCGATCGTCTTCAAGGCCTATTTCGAGAGCCCTGAGGGGAACGTCCATCTGGAAGGCGTGAAGGAGGCCCCGAAATTCGTGCTGGTCCCGCTCCTTGTGACCGCCGTCATAACCGTTGCGATAGGCGTCTACCCCGACTTCCTCCTGTCGCTCGCTGAGAGGGTGCTGCAATGAGGCTCGACAGGATATACGAGAACAAGGACACCATGAGGCTCCTCAAGTGGGCCTTTTACGCGGCAGTTATCATCTTTGTCGGGCTGGATTTCGTGATACCCAGGCATCACCTGCACTTCTACTGGGACGAGATACCGGGCTTTAGCGCCGTATTCGGCTTCATCTCCTGCGTCCTCATCATCATCGTCTCCAAGGCCCTCGGGAAGCTATGGCTCCAGAGGAAAGAGGACTATTATGAAAAATAGCCCCGGGGGAACAAATGGGAATATTTAACTGGATACACCCGGCCTTCATACTCATACTCGGCTCCGTCCTTATCCCGGTATTCCAGGGGAGGGTAAGGCAGGCCTATATCCTCCTTCTGCCCGCGCTCGCGTTCATAACGGTCGCCACCATGTCTTACGGGACCTACGGCGTGGTGCCGCTCCTCGGCCAGGAGCTGGTCTTCGGAAGGGTCGATAAGCTCAGCTACGTATTCGCCTTCATCTTCACGCTCATGGCCTTCATAAGCGGGGTCTACAGCCTGCACGTGAAGGAGAGCGGCCAGCACATTGCGGCCTACGTCTACGCGGGCGGCGCCGTCGGCCTGGCCTTTGCCGGCGACTACCTGACGCTTTTCGTCTTCGCGGAGTTCATGGCCTTCGCCTCAATGTGCCTCATCCTCTTCAGGAGGACGCCAGAGTCGACCAAGGCGGCATACCGCTACATACTCGTCCATATCTTCAGCGGCATATGCATGCTCGGGGGAGCGCTCCTCCAGTATTCGCATACCGGTAGCTTCGCGTTCGACCTCGTGACGGCGGGCGGCCTGGCCTCCGCCCTCCTTCTTATAGGCTTCATCACTAACGCGGCTGTCCCGCCCTTCGGCTCATGGCTTCCTGACGCGTACCCCATGGCCACGGTTACGGGCGCGGTATTCATGTCGTCCTTTACGACCAAGAGCGCCATCTACACCCTCGCGAGGGGTTTTGCCGGGACCGAGATACTCATAATCCTCGGGACCGTCATGGCCATATACGGCGTCGTCTACGCCGTTCTTGAAAACGACATCCGGAGGCTTCTGGCCTACCACATCATAAGCCAGGTCGGGTACATGGTGGCCGCCTGCGGCATAGGCACCGAGCTCGCGATAAACGGCGCGGCCGCGCACGCCTTCGCGCACATACTCTACAAGGGCCTTCTCTTCATGGGCGCCGGCTCCGTACTTTACATGACCGGCAGGTCCAAGCTAACGGAGCTCGGCGGCGTGTACAAGACCATGCCCTGGACCTTTATACTGTACATGATAGGCGGCTTTGCCATATCTTCGGTTCCTTTGTTCAGCGGCTTCGTGAGCAAGTCCATAATCCTCACGGCAGCGGGCGAGTCGCACATGGCCATAATATGGCTCCTCCTTACGCTCGCTTCGGCTGGTACGTTCCTGCATACCGGGCTTAAGCTTCCGTATTTCACGTTCCTCGGCAAGGACTCCGGGGTGCAGGCAAAGGACCCGCCGCTTAACATGCTCGTCGGCATGGGCCTTGCCGCGTTCATGTGCGTATTCGTCGGCATATACCCGCAGTTCCTCTATAACCTCCTGCCGTACGCGATGGAGTACCATCCGTATACGGCTGAGCACGTGGTGTGGACCTCTCAGATACTCCTTTTCACCGCGCTCGGTTTCTGGCTCTACATAAAGAAGCTCGGCGGCGAAAAGACGATGAGCCTCGATACCGACTGGTTCTACCGCAAGGGCTCCGTAATGTTCATGAAGCTCACCTACGGCCTCTTCGCAGCGGTCGACGATATCGTAAGCAACCTTTACAAGCCGATACTTTCGGGGGTAAAGAAGGCGGCGAACTGGTGCTGGGGCTTTGATTTCAAGTGGATAGACGGGATGGTGAACGGTGTGGCCGGGCTCGTAGTGTATGTTTCCGGAGACCTCCGCCGCATACAGACCGGGAAGCTTCAGCACTATGCTGTCACGATACTCCTCGGACTCCTCTTTTTCATTAACCTCCTTCTTTTCTTCTCTTAGCGGCCATGTATGCCAGGGTGCTTGCCCCGGCCAAGGTGAACCTTTTCCTCAAGGTCCTTGGGAAGCGGCCGGACGGGTATCACGAGCTTTTTTCGCTCATGCAGCCGGTCTCGCTCTATGACGAGATCGAGATTTCGGTCTCCGAGGGCGAAGGCATAGATGTGGCGACCGACTCGCCCGAGGCCCCTGGCGGGAGCGAGAACCTCGCCTACAAGGCGGCCGGGCTATTCCTGGTGGCGGCCGGGGTCCTGAAAAGGGTTTCCATCAGCATAAAAAAGAGAATCCCGGTAGGGGCCGGCCTCGGCGGCGGGAGCTCGGATGCCGCAAGCGTCATCATGGCCCTTGACGGGCTTTTCGGGACCGGGTTTTCTCTGCAGGAACTTATGAAACTCGGCGCAAGGCTCGGCTCGGATGTGCCCTTTTTCTTCCTCAAAGGGCCTGCCCTGGCCAAGGGTCGGGGCGAGGTCCTTGAGAGGGCCAACCTCCCGCCACTGTATTACGTCCTTATAAACCCCGGTTTCCATGTCCCGACCGCATGGGTTTATTCGAGTTTACGCTTGACAAAAAAGAGTGAAAATAATATTCTTTTGTATTCTTGCGAGGTTTTCGCCGACAGGGAAGGGCTTAAAAAAGCGCTTACGAACGACCTGGAGGCGGTGACCATCGGAAGGTATCCTGAGATATCCGCCTTGAAGGAGATGCTGGCCGAGGCCGGCGCTTCCGGGGCCCTCATGTCCGGGAGCGGACCTACCGTCTTCGGCGTTTTCCATTCCCGTGAGGATGCCATGCGGGCCTACAGGACGCTTGAGCCGAGGCTGGCCCTGCCGGCGCGTATTTTTTTCGCGGAAGGCCTCTGACCGGCTGAAAAGGACTTCGGGTGCATGCTCCGGCTGGGGCGTCGCCAAGCGGTAAGGCACGGGGTTTTGATCCCCGCATTCGGAGGTTCGAATCCTCCCGCCCCATCCAGTTAAAAAGAATAACCAGAGGTCGAGACAAGGGATGATCGAGAGGATAAAGGTATTTGCCGGTAATTCGAACAAGCCGTTGGCGGTTGAGATCTGCGACCACCTGGGGATAGAGCTCGGGAAGTCGGACGTAAGGAGCTTCAGCGACGGCGAGGTCTACGTCGACATACAGGAGAGCGTGAGGGGTGTCGAGGTATACGTACTCCAGTCCACCTGCACTCCCACGAACGACAACCTGATGGAGCTCCTTATAATGCTCGATGCGTTCAAGAGGGCATCGGCGTCTTCGGTAACGGCCGTGATACCCTATTACGGCTATGCCCGGCAGGACAGGAAGGTTGCGCCGAGGACGCCGATATCCGCGAAGCTTGTAGCCGACCTCATAACCGTGGCCGGGGCAAAAAGGGCCGTCTGCGTAGACCTTCATGCCGGGCAAATACAGGGCTTTTTCAACATACCGGTCGACCACCTCTACGCAACGCCCGTTCTCCTCAATTACATAAGGGAGAACTTCCAGAACGACGTGGTGGTGGTATCGCCCGATGCCGGCGGCGTCGAGAGGGCGAGGGCCTTCGCGAAGAGGCTCGGCGCGACCCTGGCCATTGTGGACAAGAGGCGTCCGAGTCCCAACGTCTCGGAAGTGATGAACATAATAGGCGAGGTCGAGGGCAAGACCGCCGTGCTACTCGATGACATGATAGACACCGCAGGGACCATAACGCAGGCCGCTGCGGCCCTGCATGAGAAGGGCGCGAAGCAGGTCTATGCCTGCGCTACACATGCCGTGCTTTCGGGGCCGGCGATAAAGAGGATAAACGAGTCGCCGATAAAGGAGCTCGTCGTCACCAACACCATTCCCAAATCGCAGGGCGCGGATTCGCCCAAGATAAAGAGGCTTTCAATTGGCCCTCTCCTGGGCGAGGCCATAAAGAGGATACATTTAGGCGAGTCGGTGAGCTCTCTTTTCGTTTGATCGAGCGCCCCGAACCCTTAAAGGAATAATACCGGAGGAAACAGATGGAACAGATAAATCTTTCAGCAGAGCAGAGGAACGAGACGGGAAACGGACCGGCGCGGCGGCTCCGTGCTAACGGCAAGGTGCCCGGCGTGCTGTACGGGCCCGGCCTTGACAAGGCGCTCTCCGTGACACTCGAGAAAAAGGAGCTGGATAAGACGCTCGGAACCGGAGCCCGCGGCAACGTCCTTGTGAACCTGGCCATAGCCGGAGACAAGGTCCGCACCGTGATGTTCAAGGAAGTGCTCCGCCACCCGCTCAAGGGGACCGTGCAGCATGTGGACCTCCTCGAGGTGCAGATGGACCACAAGGTCGTGGTCGAAGTGCCGGTGCACCTTACCGGCAAGGCGGCGGGACTCGCCTTCGGCGGCATAGTCCAGCACGAGACGAGGAAGATCAGGATAGAGTGCTTTCCGGGCAACATCCCGGACAGCATAGACGTGGATATCACCCCGCTCGCAGTTGGCGACTCGGTTCATGTCCGGGACATAGCCCTGAGCGAAGGGCTCGAGGCCGTTGACGAACCTGAGCTGACTGTTGTCTCGATCGTTGCCCCGACCGCCGAGGCCGCGCCCAGGACTGCCGAAGAGGTCGAGGCCGAGCTGGCAAAGAGCTTCGAGGAGAAGGAAGGGGCGAAGAAGGAATAGCATCGTCCGGAACACCATGTTGAGCTTTTTGATGCCGCTCCCGGTCTTTTCGGATTTTTTTCGTGGACACGAGTCTTTTGCGGCTTAAGGGTTTATAAGCCTGGGAAATCAGAGCCCCTTTGGCCGCTGCCAAAGGGGCTCTTTTATGATGCCGCCAAATGATGCTGATAATAGGACTGGGGAACCCGGGTAGCGAGTACGCGGAAACCAGGCATAATGCCGGGTTTATGCTCGTGGACAGGCTTTCAGCCGAGTACGGGATAGTGCTTTCCGTAAAGGGGAAGGGGCTCCGGGGCATGGGTCGGATAGCCGGTGAGGAGGTGGCGCTCCTTAAGCCGCTTACCTACATGAACCGGAGCGGGCAGGCTGTTTCGGAATTTCTTCAGGTCCATCCTGTCGGACCGGAGAAGATCATCGTAGCTTTTGATGATTGCGACCTGCCTCTCGGGAAGATCCGGATAAGGGGCGGCGGCGGAAGCGGCGGCCACAAGGGCCTGGCATCCGTCATGGAAACTCTCGGCACTAAAGACATGCCTCGTATTCGGCTCGGTATAGGAAGACCTCACGATGGAGACGTAGTCGATTTCGTCCTGAGCCCGTTTCACCCTGATGAGCAGCCGGCCCTTGACGAGATGCTCGGCAGGGCACGGGACGCGGTTGAATCGATAATAGCCTGCGGAATAGGGCAGGCCATGAACAGGCACAACAACTGAAGGCCACCCATCATAGAATCCGCATCCCCCGCCAAATGATTCTAACTTAAAGAGGGTATCAGCAATGTCCACTCTGGCAAATTACGCGCCCATTTTCGGCATCATCGGACTTGCCGCAGCCCTTTTGATATACCGCCACATCAAAAGCCTGCCAGCAGGGAACGCGAGGATGAGGGAGATATCGGACCTCATCCACGCCGGGTCGATGACGTATCTTAAACGTCAGTATGCGATAATAATCATCTTCCTCGCGGGCGTCTCGGTTGCCCTGGCATTTTCCCTCGGCGTCCCGACGGCGATAGCCTATATTTCAGGAGGTGCCCTTTCCATGCTCGCCGGCTTTATCGGCATGAAAGGGGCCACAAAGGCGAACGTAAGGACTGCCGAGGCGGCGCATATATATAAGCCCGGCATCTCGCAAGCCCTGGCGGCCGCATTTTACGGCGGCTCGGTAATGGGATTTTCCGTGGCGAGCCTGGGGCTTGTGGGGGTCGGCATATTCTTCCTCGCGTTCGGCAGGCCGGAAGAGGCGAAGGTTATAAACGGGTTTGCCATGGGCGCATCCTCAATAGCGCTATTCGCCAGGGTTGGCGGAGGCATTTTCACCAAGACGGCCGACGTCGGAGCCGACCTCGTCGGCAAGGTTGAGGCGGGCATACCCGAAGACGACCCCAGGAACCCCGGTGTCGTGGCCGACAATGTGGGCGACAACGTGGGCGATGTCGCAGGGCTGGGGGCGGACATCTTCGAATCCTACGTGGGGGCGGTCATTGCTTCGTTCGCACTGGCCGCGACCATACCCGTTTCCGAGCTTGAAAGACTTGGGGCAAGAGAGACGCTCATGTCCTATCCCCTGGTACTTATCATGGCCGGGTTAGTATCGTCTTTTCTGGGGCTTTTTTCGATACGAGCTCTCGGCAGGCTCGGGCCCGCATCGGCATTAAGGTACTCTACAATAATCTCCGCAGGCGCATTCCTCGTCCTCGCCTATCTGGTGACCGAATTGACCGGGTGCGGAGCCGGATGTTTTCTGGCGGTTGCCGCCGGGTCGCTCGGAGGAAGCCTCATCGGCCTTTTAAGCGAATTCTACACGGGAGGAAGGCCGGTCGAAAAGATTGCAAAATCTTCCACTACGGGGGCGGGCACGAACGTAATAACCGGCATAGCCGTCGGGCTTGAGAGCTGTGTCCTGCCGGTAGTGGCGATCGGCGCCGTGATATTCATCGCGAACTACGGCGCAGGCATATACGGCATAGGCATAGCCGCGGTCGGAATGCTCGCGACAACCGGCATTACGATGAGCGTCGACGCATACGGCCCCATAGCCGACAACGCCGGAGGGATAACGGAGATGAGCGCGCTCGGGGACGACGTGAGGGCGATAACCGACACCCTCGATTCGCTCGGGAATACCACGGCCGCCATAGGGAAGGGCTTTGCTATCGGTTCGGCCGCCCTTACGGCGATAGCGCTCTTCACGGCATTCGGGCAGGCGGTTTCATCGGCCACGAAGGCGCCTTTCGAGATATCCCTTTCGGACCCGCTCGTCGTAATCGGACTCCTTGTCGGGGGGACGATCCCGTTCTTCATAGGCTCGCTTACAATGACGAGCGTGGGAAAATCAGCGATGAAGATGGTGGAGGAGATAAGAAGGCAGTTCAGGGAGATCCCGGGGCTACTCGAAGGAAGGGAAGGGGTAAAACCTGACGTCGAGAGGTGCGTGGATATAAGCACCAGGGCCGCCTTGAGGGAAATGATACTGCCGGGGCTCCTCGCCGCCTCGGCGCCGGTCGCAGTGGGTTTCCTCTTCGGCGCTAAGGCGCTCGGCGGCATGCTTGCCGGGGCTACCGTCACCGGCATATTGCTCGCGATTTTCATGGCAAATGCCGGCGGGGCATGGGATAATGCAAAAAAATATATTGAGAAGGGCAGGCTCGGCGGCAAGGGCTCTGCAGCGCACAAGGCGGCCGTGGTCGGCGACACCGTCGGAGACCCGTTCAAGGACACCTCGGGCCCTGCAATGAACATACTTATAAAGCTCATGAGCATAGTATCGCTCACGATAGCACCTCTTATCGTCTGAGCATTACGCATCTTTGAGGGTCGGCAGGGCACTCGTGCCCTGTTTTTATTTTTTAAAGAAAAAAGGAGAGCAGGTTCAAATGGGCTTCAACTGCGGGATAGTAGGGCTTCCGAACGTGGGGAAATCAACCATATTCAACGCGATGACGGCCGCGGGCGCTGAGGCGTCGAATTATCCGTTCTGCACGATAAACCCCAACATAGGGATGGTGCCGCTCCGTGACGAGCGGATATACAGGATAGCATCGCTTGTGAAGCCTGAAAGGACGCTCCCGACCGCGGTGGAGTTCGTGGACATAGCCGGGATAGTGAAGGGCGCGAGCAAGGGTGAGGGGCTCGGAAACCAGTTCCTCGGGAACATCAGGAGCGTTGATATGGTCGCTCATGTCGTGAGGTGCTTCGAGGATGAGCAGGTGGTCCACGTGGACGGGAAGGTGGATCCCCGTGGCGATATCGAGACGATAAATACCGAGCTCATACTCGCCGACATGGATTCGGTCGAAAGGAGGCTCGACAGGGCCTCGAAACTCGCCAAGAGCGGCGACAAGGCCGTGGCCGAGGCGCTGCCGATCTACCAGGAGCTTAAGAAGGCCTTCGACGCGGGCAGGCCAGCAAGGAGCGTCCTTACCAGGGAGACCGCCCTGCTTGTGAAGGATTTGAACCTCCTGACGGCTAAGCCCGTCATTTATGTGGCAAACGTCGGGGAGGACGACCTTTCCGGCATTTCTCAGGTAGCTACGAAGGTAAGGGAAGTCGCGGAGGCGGAGGGCGCCGGCTTTGTAATCATATGCGGAAAGATAGAATCCGAGATAGCCGAGCTTTCGGAAGAGGAGAGGGCCGGGTTTCTCTCCGGCCTGGGCCTCTCGGAATCCGGCCTTGACAGGCTTGCGGCTGCCGCATACAGGCTCCTGGGCCTTATAACCTTCTTTACCGCCGGCAAAAAAGAGGTTAGGGCGTGGACGGTCGAGGAAGGCTCGAAGGCCCCAGCCGCCGCAGGCGTGATACACAGCGATTTCGAGCGGGGCTTCATAAAGGCAGAGGTGATCTCCTACGAGGACTTCATAAAATACGGCTCAGAGGCGTCGTGCAGGGAGAAGGGCGTGCTGAGGATAGAGGGGAAGGAATACGTCGTCAAGGACGGAGACCTCATGCATTTCAGGTTCAACGTCTGAGCATCTGCACACAAGTACAGTTGACATGCTGTCCGGCCTGTAATGGCTTGACAGTATCCGGCTCGAAAAGTATAATTTTTTACCCTGCATTCGACCGTGCGCATAGCTTCTCTCCGCTTCAGGCCTCAAGGTAAGCGCCTAAGCGAGAGAGAAGCCTTTTTTTAGGCCATGCATGTTCGTATTGTGCACTAAAATTGCAAAAGAGGGAGGGGCGAATTGACGAGAAAAAGTTGCGATCCGGAGGTTTTTTACGAGGGGCTCAGGCATTCGGGGGTGGAGATACGGGACCTGCTCTGGCCGCTGTCCGGCCTGAGCGCAAGGGAAAGGGCGGTCTTTACCGAGTACCATTACTGGAAGACGCACATGAAGGTCATCGCTGAGAGCCACAGAATTTCACTCGGGAGGGCGTATGAGATACTCTACAGGGCAGAGGAGAAAATCGCGGCTTCAAGGACACAGGATGAGAAGGAGAAAGCCGGTTGAGCCGACGGAGAAGCCCAACGAAGAGCCGCCGGTGAGCCTTGTGGACTTCAAGATAATGAAGCAGTACCAGCCGCTCGGGGATATCCTCGACAGCATGCGCATATACGGTTATCGCGGAGGTGTAGAAGAGCTGCTGAACAGATCATGGAACCCTTATGAGGAGAGTTTTCAGGACTGGACTGTTAACGATATAATCATGAAAAACCGGAAATAAGGCGCGCGTAGAGGCGTGAATAGTTAAAAGGCCAGGCAATCAGCCTGGCCTTTTTGCATTTCAAGCCCCCGGTACAGAATAAATTATCCGCATTTCCTGCGCCGTTACCTGCGGTTAGCAATGGCCGGGTAGAAGAGTTACACCATATGGCATAAACGGAGCGCGGAGGTGCCGTATGGGTTCCGAGGTCAATGCTCAGAGGAAGGCTTCGCCAGGTTATTACAGGAGGTCCGCCTCAAGGGTACTCTTGAGGGAGCCGGAGGTCTGCATGGAATGCAACAGGGTCTTTGTCAGCCTCTATCCTTTAAGGAACTGCGGGGAGCACGAAGGACTTGATGAGATCTGAAAAAAGCGGCACGGGGTTTATTGGTGAAAATAGACTGGAAGGCTGTAAAGAGTGGCTACCAGAGCGGGACCGGAGCGCTTGCCCTCGCGGAAAGGCACGGGTGCAGCGCCGAGACAGTGCGTAGGAAGGCGCGGAAGGAAAAGTGGCAGAAAAAAGGAGGACTCCCTGATGCAGGCTCCGGCGCGCCGGACAGCACGGCAGCCGACCACAGGACGCTCCTGAACGGGGTAAGGAGAAGGCTCGTAAAGGGGCTTGAGAACGCGGATCTCAAGCTGGGGTTAGAGGAGCTAAAGGTCGCGAAGACCGCCCTGGAGGTCCTTTCGGACTACCGTAAAGAGGAGGAGCTGGCGCTGGGGCTCGGTAGAACATTGAAAAAGGAAATGGAGGACGGCCATGCGCTTGCCTCCGAGATGGCAGAGGCTACGGCCCCATCCGGAGCAGAAGAGGCTCTGGAACGAGAATAAAAGGTTTGCGGTGGTTCCGGCGGGAAGAAGGAGCGGAAAGACAGAGCTCGCCAAGCGGAAGCTGGTCATAAGCCTCAATGAGAGAAAGAATTGGCACGACCCGAAATATTTTGCTGCGGCCCCCACGAGGGAGCAGGCGAAGCGGATATTCTGGAAGGACCTGAAGGAGCTCACGCCCCGCGAGTGGACCAAAAGGGTATACGAGAGCGACCTCTGCATAAAGACGGTTTTCGGGAGCGAGCTATGGGTAGTGGGGCTCGACAAGCCTGAAAGGGTAGAGGGAGTGCCGTGGGACGGCGGGGTGCTGGACGAGTTCGCCAACATGAGGGATACGGCCTGGACCGAGCACATAAGGCCGGCCCTTTCGGACAGGCGAGGGTGGTGCTGGTTCATAGGCGTGCCTGAGGGCCTGAACCATTTCAAGGAAGTAGCCGAGTATGCCGCGAGCGGGAACGACCGGGACTGGGGCCTTTATACATGGCCGTCCTCAGAAATCCTGCCGCCGGAAGAGGTAGAGGCGGCAAGGAGGGTCCTGGACGCCAGGACCTTCAGGCAGGAGTACGAAGCGAGCTTCGAGGGTTCTTCAGGCCGGGCCTATTACGCTTACGACCGGGCCAGGCACGAGGACCCGGGGCTGTCGATAAACACGGACCTGAAGCTCGCGGTGTGCTGCGATTTCAACGTGGACCTTTGCGTGTGGGAAGTGGCGCAGACCGACGGCAGGACGGTCCGGGTGCTGGACGAGATAGCCATGAGGAACACGAACACGGCTGAGATGGGGAGGGCTATCCTTGCAAGATACGGAGGACACAAGTCAGGGCTCGTCGTATACGGGGACGCGGCGGGAATGAGCAGATCGACGGCGGGCATGAGCGATTACGCCATACTCGACGGGCTGGGGCTGAAAACGCAAAGGGTAAAGAGGTCGAACCCGCCGGTCCGCGACAGGGTGAACGCCGTGAACGCGATGCTCGAGAGCTCGAGCGGCGAGGTCAGGCTCTTACTGCACCCGAGGTGCGCTCATTTGAGGAAGGACTTCGAGACCGTAGAGTGGCGCTCGGGGGGCATGGAGATAGACAAGTCGAATCCGGAACGGACCCACGCCTCCGACGCGCTCGGGTATCTCGTCGAATACGAGTTCCCGCTGAGGCTCAGCAGGCATGACCCTGCGAGAAGGTTTTATAAGTAATGTGAAGAATACGATTCTGTAATTCAAGGGAGGGGAGCGAATGACCCACGAGGAGCTTGAAAGGACACATCCGCTTTATGCCGGGCACATAGACGAGTGGCTCTTCTATATCCGTTCCTACTTCGGGGGGAGGATGTACAAGACGGGCGACTACCTCCTGCAGCATCCTTTCGAGAGCGCGGCAAATTACGCCCGGCGGAAGGAGACGAGCTACTATTACAACTATTGCGGCCCGATAATCGATATCTTCGTCTCCCACCTCTTCAGGAAGGACGCCGTAAGGGATTTCGGTTCGCTTGCCGGAGACAGGCTTTTCCATATGTTCCTGGCCGACGCCGACCTCGAAGGAAATAATTTCAAGTCGTTCATGAGAGAGGCGCAGAGGTTCGCGAGCGTGTACGGCAGGGTTTCTATAATTGTCGACAAGTCGCAGACCCTGGCCGTGACCCGGGCCGAGGCCGAGGACTTCGGCATAAGGCCCTATCTCGCGCTCGTTACGCCGGAAAACCTCCTTGACTGGTCATACATAAGGCTCCCGTACTCAGGGAGGCCGGTCCTCGACAGCGTGAAGATAAGGGAGGCCGCGGATACTTTCAGGGTCTGGAACAGGGAGGGCTGGGAGCTCTGGCAGGCACGGGAAGGCGAGGCTGCGCTCCTGGATGCGGGCTGGCACGGGCTCGGTGAGGTGCCGCTAGTGAGCCTCTATAACAAGCAGTCCGGCACGCGGATGGCGGGCATATCCGATATCCAGGACATAGCCGACATAAACAGGAACATCTATTACCTCTGCAGCGACGCGAGGGAGATTATCGAGAACACGGCCTTCCCCATGCTGGCCGTCCCGTATTCGCGCGGGGAAGCGGGTGAGAGGGAGCTCGGTCCCAGGAACATACTCCAGTTCGACCCTGCAGAGCCGAACTCCAGGCCGTACTGGCTCGAGGCCCCGCATTCGTCTCTTTCCGAGATAAGGGAATGGGTCAGGCACGACATTGACGAGATATACAGGATCGCGAAGCTGGGGGGCGTTAAATCCGCAGAGGACTACGGGAGCGTGCGCTCTGGGGTGGCCCTTGAGCTCGAATACCAGCAGCTGTATTCAACCTTGAGCGAAAAGGCCGATAATATCGAGCAGGCCGAGACGAGGGTCCTGGAGCTATGGGCCAAGTGGGAAGGAAGGAAGTTCGATGGACACATAGACTATCCGGATGATTTCTCGGTTAGGGACCTTGACAGGGAGCTTCAGAACGCCCTGAAGGCTCAGACAGCCCTTGTCGGCTCGGAGACCTTCAGGAAGGAGCTGCAGAAGAGGATCGCGCATTCGGTCCTCCCCAAGACAGGCGAAGAGGTGCTATCGAAGATATACGACGAGATCGAAAAAGGCGGCGCGCCTGCAACAGCTTAACAGGCCGGGCGTGGCTGCCAGGCCGCCCCGGCACCCCGGGGGGCGGTTTTAAGAAGGGGGCTCAAAGGAGGCAGGCATGGTTGACGAACTTAAAACGGTTGGAGGCGACGGCCGCGACGGAAGTGAGGAAGCCAGAAAAGTGATGTTCCTCCCGGAGCAGCAGGCAAAGGTGCAGGAGCTCATAGACGAGGCGTACAGGAAGGCCTACTCCAAGGCCCAGAAGGGAAAGGGCGGGAGCGAAGAGGTGGAGAGGCTCAAGGGCGAGGTCGAGAGGCTTCAGGACGAGAGGAAGTCGGCTGCGCTTTTGAGGGCCATATCCAGGCACAACGTGGTCGACGCCGAGGAGGTCGTCGAGCTCGTCAAGCACCGGGTTAGAATGGAAGAGGACGGGAGCGTAAAGGTGCTCGGCGACTCGGGGGCAGTGAGGATAAACACGGCCGGCCAGCCTATGACACTCGACGAGTTCGTCTCGGACTGGCTCGGCGAGAGGCCTCATCACCTGAGGCCTTTTGGCGGCTCCGGCGCAGGCTCGCAGGGAGCGAGGTTCGGCGCCGGGTCAATTCGACATAACCTCTCGGACCCTGCTTCCTGGCGCGCGATGCCCAGGGAGGAACTCGACAGGCTCCTCAGGGAAGGATTGAGCGTTCAAGGCTCAGCCGGGCAGACCTACAGGTTCAGGGATGTAAAAAACCCCTTCATTGAGGCCCGGAGGAGGAAATTTAACTCCGCGGCCGTCTGACGGCCGCGGCATCAAAGGAGGAAGAACTGAATGGCAAATGAAGTGACAACGGCCGCAGGGTCAGCAGGCGAGCTGGTGGCCGCAGAGATAGTATCGAGACTCGTGATAGACGCCGCTTACGCCGAGGCGGTGATGCCGCCGCTCGTAAGGGTCGCGGACATAAGCGGGGAATCAACGCTCTCGGTCGAGTTCCCGAAGTGGCCGCTCCTCATGGCCGCCGACTTGACCGAAGCGACGGATATGAGCAATACGGCGGTAAACACCACCTCGACGCTCATCACCGCCGACGAGGCCGGCATCCTCATTACGGTTTCCGACATGCTCCTTAACGGGGCCGGTCTCGGCGGCCTCGAGCCCTTCGCTGAAGAGCTCGGAAAGGCGCTCGCGAACAAGATAGACGCGGATCTCCTTTCGAGCGCGGCCAGCTTCACGAGCTCGGTCGGGACCTCGGGCGCTGACATGGACGAGTCGCATTTCCTCTCGGCCGTCTATAAGCTCGAGCTGGGGAACGCGAAGGGCCCGTTCGTCGCGGTGCTCCACCCCTACCAGGTCAGTAATCTCAGGACTGCGATAGCGGCCTCGACAGGCGCGGTCTGGGGAGGCCCCTCGGTGCCTGCTCAGGAGGTCGGCTCGCTCGGCACCCTCTACGGGGTGGATATAGTGCAGTCCACGAACTGCGCGTCGATAAACCTGGACGCGGACAGGCTCGGGGTGATGATGCCCATGGGGAACCAGTCGGGCCTGGCCTATGTGCTTAAGACCGGGGCCAAGACCGAGTTCCAGAGGGACGCTTCGCTTCGCGCAACGGAAATAGTCGTGACCGCGCTCTACGGCCATGGGTGCGTAAATACCGCATCAGGCGGCGGCGTGAAGATAATAAGCAAGCACGAATAAAAAGAGCGGAGGGGCCAAGCGCCCCTCCGCGCACTTCTCGGGGGAATATGGCACTTCATCCCGGCGCATTGAAAGAGAAAGGATATATTACCATAGCGTTCAGCAACCATGCCTCCATCGCATGGCAGGGCGAACACATAAAGGACCTCTGGATGTGGACCGGGCAGTATGTTAACGGGTCAGGCGGGAAGAGGTCTCTTCAGACGGTCAGGGTGAGGGAGCTGAAGGAGGCCGCGCTCAAGTACTGGAAGGACGGGTGGGTCCCTCTCAAGTTGGATAGTGGGCTGCTTCTGAGGATGGAGGGCGCGCTGAGGCAACACAAGGGGCTCAAGGCCGCCGGTGTGAGCTTCCCGGAAGGACGATTTCTTCCGGAGCCGAGCGAGATCCCGGATTTTGACCGGAAAGACGCTCCGGAAGAGGAGGCGTGAAGGCATTATGAACGAAAGGCGAGCGGTCGAAAGGCTTGTTGAAAGGCTTTATAAGGACAGGCTCGAACGCACCGGAAAGCTGCCGGAATCGAAAGAGGTGCGCGAGATGGAGAAGAAGGCGGCGAAAATAGCGAGTCTGACCGACAACAAGGCGAGGAAGTAATCATTAAAAGCAACCTCTGGAAATTTGAAATTTTCCTGTAATTAAGGAAGGGCGGGAATAAAAAGCGGAGCATATATGTGGGATATGTGAGCATCTTATTCACGCCCTGACGCAAAGTCCAGGGAAGATAGCAATTTTTAGATGTTGACTAAAGGCGGAGACGAAATGAGGCAGCAATTTCTTCTGAATACGCCGGACAGGTTCCAGACATACATATATGAGAGCAACAGGAGGCTAGTCCCGGAGGCCGCGTTCATCACCGTTTACACGCCCGAAGGCCGTCTTCTGGTCGAGAGGGCACAGATGTCGATTGCGGGGGACGGGCTCCTCTTATACGACCTGGGCCAAGCGGAAAATTCAGTTGCGGCGCTTAATTACAAGGCCGTCATAGAATACGCGCATGCGTCCAAGACCCATTACGCGACCCTTCTTTATGACGTAGTGAAATCCAGGCTTGGCAAGGTGGTCACGGACGACGACCTTACGGCGGAGCTTCCCCAGCTCAGGGAGAGCAACTGGAGCGTAAGGGGGCTAGCGGAGTCCGGGTCGGAGACCGCGATCATCGACACCGGGCTGAAAAGATACGGAGACGACTATTTCACCGGCGGGACCGCGTATCTCCCTGCCAAGGGGGAGAGGAGGGAGGTCACTGGCTTTACGGCCGCAAGCGGGACCGTTTCAGTCGAGCCTTTCCCGTCGCCGGTCTTATCAGGAGAGAGCTATATATTGTCGAGGTCTTTCGGAAGGGAGATACAGAGGGCATTTGAGAAGCTGGAGGAGAGGCTTACGAGGCTCGGGAAAAGGCCCCATCTCGTGCTCGACTCGTATGACCTCAGGGAGGCGCACATATTCCTCTCCGTTGCCGAGGCCTGCAAGGGGCTTGCGGCTGAGAGCAAGGGGCTCTGGTGGGACTTCTGGAAAGAATATGAAAGGAAGGCTGACGAGGCCATCTCGGAGGTCACTTTAAAATATGACCGCACCGGGGATGGCCTGATATCAGGGGCGGAGGGGAGCTATAAGTTCAACACCCTCAAGGCGGGCAGGAGATGACGGGTTACGAGATCGTAGCGGCCCTCACCGACAATATCGAGGCAACACTGAGGGCGCTGGGAATCAATTTCAACAGGAAGTCCTTCGAGCTCCAGGAGGGCATACCCGCGGGCCTTTTGCCCCTTGGAGAAATTTTCTACGCGGGAGAGTCGTTCGAGCAGAGTCTGGGGCAGGGGCCGGGGTATGCCGAGGCGGGCTTCCTTCTCAAAGTAATCATGTCTCCGGGAGAGCCCTCGGTAGTTATCAGGGAGGAGCAGAAGATCATACACGCCATAAGGGACGGCTTGACGGTGGATGCGTTGAACACCAGGGCGCTTTCGGAGGCAAAGAGCGTTAGCGGGGTCAGGATAGAGAGGGCCGAGGTCACTGGCAGGAGCAGCAGGCCGGAAGTGAGGGTGAGAGCATCCGTAAGGTACAGGGTGCCATAGTTTTCGGGACGAGGCGCTCTGCCTATGAGCGATGCCGAGTTATTTTGAAATAGATTCGCATTCAATTGAACGTTCACAAGGGGCAGGAGGCGAGATGGCGAGGAACTTGATATACGCGGCGCTTGGCGAAGAGGCTGAAAGGGGTGTGAAGGAGTCCGGGACAGTCGGATTCCTGCCACTCTTAACCCCCGGCGTGCCCAAGTCCGAGTTCGACGACAGGAAAAGAAAAGAGTGGAGGGGCGAGGAGGCTATCCTCGGCCCGCACGCGGTTGAGAGGTTCTCCGAGAGGTGGAGAGCGTCTCTTGAGATGCCGTTCTTTACGGAGACAAGCCCCGCCAAGGGCCTCGTCGGCACCCTTCTTAAGCACTTTTTCGGAAAGTGCGCCTCCGGGCAGAACGGCTCGACAGGGCAGTATTACCATATGATGTATCCGGCTGCCGACCCGTTCTCGGAGGGTTCGCTCGGCCAGAAAGCCCTCACCCTCAACTTCAATATAAACGAAGGGGCAAATGTGCGGAACTGGCCATTTGTAGGCGGCAGGGTAAAGGCCCTCTCTTTCGAGCAGGAAGCCGGGCAGGCGCTTAAGCTCACGGCGGAGCTCTTCGGCCAGAGAAGGGACGCGGACACGGCGGAGCTCGGGAATCCCGTATTCGCCGCTGAAAACCTGAGGTGCGACTACAATAACCTCAGGATCAGCACGGGTGTCGTCGCCAGGACCGGTACCGCGCCGGACTTTACCGGTTTTTCGGTTGCCGGCGCTACTGCTATCAAGCCCGACAAGGTCTCCATAAAGATGGAGAACGGGATGGAGGACGCGCTCAGGCTTTCTGGAGTCGCCTACCCTGACAGGACCCGCATGGGGGAGTTCAAGGTTTCGATCGAGCTCGCAATAGACTGGGAGGACCCGGCGAACGGTTTTTCTTCAATAGCCGAGTTCAGGGACTGGGTCTCCGGGGCAGGCACGACCAACCTCCTTTTCCACTGGGATACCGGCACGGACGCAGGCTCGGGCGGGACGCACGGACTCGTTATAGACCTCCCGAAGCTTCACAGGACCGGCGGGGAGCCTGAATACTCTTATGAAAAGGACCCCACGGTCACCCTCAAATACGAAGGCCTTTTCGACGGCGCTGAAGCGAAGTACATGATGGGGCTCATGCTCATGAACACGGCGCCGTCCGTCTGACAGGAGCCATCCGCAAAAAACGTTCTAAAGCCGACCGAGGAGGGGAGAGATGGCCATAGTGAGTTTCGACAGGGAGAGCATCATTGACTACATACCCGAATACGGAGGGAACAGGGAGAGCCTGGACCCGTGCATAGTGAGCCTGAAGTTCGTCCCCTATTCGAGGGTGCAGGAATACTCGCGCCTCCTCGCGGCAAGGACGCGGGGCCTTGCCGACCAGGTAAGGATAGCGGAGCTTACGCACTCGGTTCAGAGAAAGCAATTCGTTGAGAACGTTGAATGCATACAGGGGTACTATGTCGGCGAAACCAGGGTCTCGGACCCGGGCGAGTTCTATGACACCGCAGACACAGACCTTGTGCTCGAGATAATAAGGGCCATGGAGTCGACTTCAAGGCTCTCCGAGGGACAGAGAAAAAACTGACTGCGGGCTTCCGCTGGGCTTTCAAGACCGCGGGCGGGAGCCCCTTTCAATGCGAAAACTGCACCGAGAGGGACAGGGAGGCCAGGAACTGCTGTAACTTCAAGGGCCTTTCCGAAGAGGCCCGGGCAGTGGACGAGTATACGCCCGGGATTACGCGAGAGCTCAAGCAAAAGCGCTGCCAAAAAGTAATGAGCCTCGGGGACAAACGGCTGTACGAATGCCCCTTGAGCTACTTCGACGAAGAGACGCAGAAGCTGATAGGCCTTGTCTTCCGTCTCGAAGCGACAGGGCAGCATTACCTGGATGGTGGGCTTTCAGAGCAGCCCTGTTGGCTTATCGAAGCGATCGAGATATTCGAAAAAGAAAGGTCCGCGCGCGAGGGGAAAGGGAATGGCTGAGAGCGAAATGGAAATATCGGCAAAATCCGGGGAAGGCCCTTCAGGCCTTGACGGTTTAAGGAAAAGGACCAGGACCGCGGTCGAGGAGATTGCCTCGGAGCTTGAAAAGCTGAACGCGAAAGGCTTTAGAAGGTTCTCGTCATCTGCGGAAAAAGACCTGCTCGCGGTCGAGAGGGCGTTCTCCGGGCTTAAAAAGAGTATTACAGACCTCCCCCGGATAGAGCCGCTAAGCGATGGTTTCCTGGCCGGAGAGGAAGAACGGATGAAAAGGCTCAAGGACATGAGCCGGTTTCAAATGGAAGAGAGGGAGAGGCTCTTATCCGAAGAGGCCGCTCTTACGGGAGGGCACCTCAGGGAGACCGAGGAGATGGAAAGGGCGTCGTGGGCTACAAGGCTCATGTACGCCCAGACCGCGGCCTCCATGCTCTCGAATACGCTCCAGAACCTTTTCATAGCGACCGGGAGCAAGAACAGGGCCATGTTCGAGGCTATGAAGGCCTTTGCCATAGCGGAGACCGTAATACAGACCTACAGGGCGGCACAGGGCGCGTATGCCGCGCTGGCCCCTATCCCCGTGGTAGGTCCGGCACTCGGCGCGGCTGCCGCAGCTGCGGCGATCGCGGCAGGGCTGGCCAGGGTCGAGCAGATAAGAAGCACCACCCCCAAGGGCGCGACCTCTTCCATAAGCACGGGGGGCAGGGCCAACCCGCAGTATTCAGGTGGCTCCCCAGGCGCTTACCCGGTGCCAGCGAGGCTCGAGGACGAAAGGCCGACCCAGTTCATAACGATCCAGATATATAACCCGCTATCGGAGCAGAACTGGCAGAAGATAATCGAGGACAACATAATCCCTGCCATGCGGGATGCTGGCGACAGGAACATATCCCTCAGCATGAGTACCATGTAGGAGCAAAAACATAATGGCGGGCTGGGCGAAAATAAAGTTCTTCTGGAAAAACATGCTGGGCAGCGAGGGATCGACATTGAGCGCGAGCTCCACGTTTTCCGGTTTCGATGTGGCATACATATCGAACATGATGGAGACGAATATGTGGATAGCAGCCGATGCCGCGGGGCCGCATTACATAACATTCGACGCAGGCGCCGGAAATTCGGAAGAGGCCGATTACCTGGCAGTATCCGGGCATAACCTCTCGACAACCGGGGCGCGCATTTCGCTTCAGTACTCGATCGACGGCGAGGTCTATGATGATGCCCTCGCCCCTTTCACCCCTCCATCGGACAGATCGTTCGTAAGGGAATTCACAAACCCAGGGGCATACAGGTACTGGAGGCTCGTAATCGAGGACGCGACCGCGGCCCCCTGCATTGCAATTGCAGCCTGGGGAACGGGGACCGAGCTTGACTACGCGACTGCCTCGTATGACCCACATGAGGAGGAGACGAAGGCGAGCGTTAATCTCAGTCAGGGGGGATACCTCGCCGGGACGCACGCGCATTACATCGAAAGGTCGATATCACTGAGGTTCGATGACGCAGACCCGGCACTGTACGAAAAAATAGCCGAGTGGCGGTCTTTGAACGGGCTGAAGAATTTTTTTGTCATGTGGGAGCCTTCCGGTCATCCTGAGGAGGTATTCCTTATGAGGCCTGAGCCGAGGTTCTCAAACCCTCTGAAGCATGGCGGGAAGAGCAGGGACATAAGCCTGAACCTTACCGGGAGAAAGGAATAAGGAGCGGAATGGCAGACCATCGCATAATGTATAACGAGGAGATGGTGGGGGCGGAGCACCCCGCAAAGGCCGATACACTCAACAGGCTGGTTCTCATCGAGCACAGCGAGGACGGGACGCATAAGGGCACGAACGTCTATGCCGACCTCATGGCCAAAGGTCCCTGGGTTGACGTGCGGGCCTTCGGGGCCGCCGACGACGGGACGGACGACAGCGAAGCCATTCAGGATGCAGTTGATCATATGGAGAGCCTGGGCGGCGGACTCGTGCGCCTGGGAAGGAATCACGGGGTCTTAAGCTCTGTAGTCATTCCTGTGGGAGTGGACGTAGTAGGGCACGGCAGAGGCACAACCATTTCCATACTCGCCGGGGCTTCTCTTAATGGCGGGTTCGTTTTCCTCGTAAACAGCACCGATGCCTCGGGGTGGACTACAAGCTACCCCAATGTGCCGTCAAACCGCCTCGGTAATTTCAAGATAAAGAACGATAACCATGCCACCGTGACTGGCAGGGGCATATTCGTCGCTTCAAGCGCGGAGATATTCGATATTCGCACCGATAACCTCCATCAATCCATAAAGACAACCTCTCAATATCTCGATCTCCTGACCATCAGGCGCATCTTTTGCGCTTACGCAAGGGGGACTGATTATCAGATTCAGATTGCGAACCTGGGGGACGGGCTCGACATATCGCAAGTCGTTTTCATCGATTCATCGGGAACGCAGCCGGAAGCATACGGGATATACGTGACCGGGTGCAACGGCGGGCAGATACGGAACATCATCGGTGGATATCACAAGATTCAGGACAGCGTGGGTATCGTCTGCTCTGGCTGGCACGACGAGGCAGAGGATATGGAGCAGCTGGTCATTGAGAATAGTTCCGTCGTCCTCGATGGAATGTACCTCTGGGCAGGGAGCGCGCCGAGGATTAAGCTCCTTGCTACCTCAGACCACCAGCATATGATTTCCATGCGGGGCGTGAACTTCGTCGTCAACCATGATGACATGCCGGGGTCTTATGACCAGTACGACTTGCAGACTCACCCGAATTATCTGGTTACGGTCGAGAACTGCGGGAAGCTGGCGACCAAGAAAGGACAGATAGCTCTTGCGGACGTAGGAGGTATGCTCGTCAAGGACAGTGCCGGCTCCGCCATATCGGCGTGGAACAGTTACTCCCACCTTCTTAGTAAGAGAGGGGTCATTGGGTATCGAGAGACCCCTGAGCTTGACCACGCTCTCGATTGCGGGAGCGGCAGTATTTACGCAATAAGCACGCTTCAGGCCAACTCCACAATTACATGGGGTGAGGCGACCGGGACATATTACTACCGGCTTCAGCTCCTATATGACCCGGTCCGGATGGTAGGCATGAACGATTCAAGCGGCGAATTGAACCTTGCGCTTACCACGGACGGGAGCGGCGCGTTGATGGTGGTTACTTTCGGAGGCCGGAAACGGAACGCCGTCTTGAGGGTCTACAGGGGGACCTCTGCGGGAAGTTACGATAAATACGCTGATATCCCGCTCCTGGCCATAGAGCGGCTTTATGATGACGGTTTTTATGTCAACGGCTATCCCTGGCAGCCTCGCACGGCAGGCGGAGTTGATGCTCTGTTTGCGGACCCGGTCTCGATGAAGTGGGCCGGGCCGCTGCTTGAAATGAGAGGGCTTGCCTCTAACCCGATTACCGGGACTTGGAAAACCTCGGATATCATCTACGCCGCCGCGCCATCAGGGGGCGGAAAGGTCGGGAGGATATGCATTAGCGCAGGTACACCAGGGACATGGAAGACCTGGGGAGCTATCGATCTATAAATTTCTGAAGTTGCAATTGCTGAAGAACGCAGCTCAGGGCCGGATGCTGAAATATCCGGCAGAGGAGACCGGATGGCGATCAGCCTGACCAAGAGATTCATGCGCGAGCTCGAGAGGGGAGTCAATTCGCCCAATGTAGTCGTGGAGCTCGAACTTGACGGCGGCACAGTGCGCTTCGGGTACCATGGGAGGAACGGGCTCCCGATAGTCCGGTTCATGGCTGAAGGGGAACACGCTGCCGACGGGAGCGCGTTCGCGGCCGGAAGCGACGAGCTCCCGGGTGTCGTCCCGGCGCTCAAGTCTGTCTCGTCACTTCAGAACAGGCTCGACCCCAAGGCCGGGTACTCGACAAGAGGTCAGCTCACCGCCGTCATATCCGGAAGGGAGAACTTCACGCCCATCGTTTCGGGTAAGTATCTCAAGAACAGGCGCGCGGTCCGGAAAGACGGGTTCCTGGCCCCCGGGTTCAGTTATCCCGACTACGCCGCGACGTTTTCGGGAAAGATTATAGACTGGTCCAGAAAGGGCGACGAGCTTACTATAGTCATCGCCGACGACCTGAAAGACGCGTCAACGAAGATACCCGTCGAGAGCGAGTCGAGGACCGAAGTAATCGATTACACGGGGATGAACCCGGTCGACATAATGACCGATATCCTGATAAACCGGATTAAGATAGACCCTTCCTTCATAGACCTCGACGGCTTCGTGCGGGAACGGGATATGTGGCTTGCCGGATGGCGTTTCGAAAGGGTGCTCACGGAAACCAAAGATGCTAACCAGTACCTGAACGAGCTGCAGTCCGAGACCAACTCATTCATCGTCCATGACGGCGAGAAGGTCTCATTCAAGGTCTTCGCCCCGCCCGCGCCATGGGAGGAGGTCGAGGAGTGGACGGAAAAGACGATACTCGAAAGCTCTTTCACCCTGAAGAGCGGCTCGCGCGACGGCTTCTATAACCGAATCGTGGTTTATTTCGACTACGACGAGTCAGGCGGGGACAGGGAGGAGAACTTCGAGTCTGCGATAATCGCGGTGGACGCGGCATCGCAGGATCGGTCCGAGTGGAATGAGGCAAGCACCAGGGTGATAAAGAGCAGGTGGATGCGCTCGCTCGCCTTCATGCAGCCAGAAGGGATAAGCGGGGTAAGGGTCTACCATGTATCGAAGGGCAACGGGTCAGGAGAGGGGACCCTTGTTTACGACAGCACGGCAATGACCCTGGCCTGGAGGGCGCCGGGAGGGCTTCCAGGTGAGCCGGTCAGGCTATCGCAGGATGGCAAGTACCAGATCTTCGATACTGACAGGAACAGGTACATAAGGGTAATTGTAGTCATCTCGGAACTCCCGTATTCCTACGCGAGCGGCCCGGTCTTTATAAGCGGCGGAAAAGGGGATGCTCATGCGGCGGCACTCGCCCAGAAGCTCCTCAACAGGTTCCGCGATCCGGTTGCCGCTGCAAGCTTTGAGATAGACATGAACAGCATCGCGTTCATGGACCGGTTCATAAAGCCCTCCGATTTGAAGGACTGCACCACTAACGAAGCCTGCGGTATGGGCATGGACGGCTGGGTTAGGAACCGGCTCATGCTTACGAGCGTAAGGCCCGATTTTTCGACGCACAAGGTCTCTATCGAGGCCGTAGAGACTAAGATGCACAGGAGATACGCCTTCATAGCCGCGTCCGGCCAGGCCGATTACGGGGAAGCCTCGGAAAAAGAAAAGGCATACGGTTTTGTGAGCGGGGCAGGCAACTTAACGGGCGGCGAGGACGGATATTATATCTGGTAGGAGGTCTTATGGCAGACCCGACGTACAATTGGAACGAGATAACCGAGGCGCAGACCGACGCTGACAGTCCCATTGACACGGCCCTTATGGAGGGGATAAGGCGGAATCTTGTGCATCTCAAGGAGTGGCTGGGTGAAAGCTTCACCCCGGCAAGGGACCACGACCATGACGGAATAAACAGCAAGAGCGTTCTGCTCGCCGATTCGGTCGTGACTGTTGCCAAGCTCAATCTCATGCGAGGCAGCTTTTCAGCCGCGAGCGGCGGTGATTTCTATGTAACTATCAGCAGGTATTCCCATGTCCCGAGCCTTACCAAGCTCGGCTCGGTGTACAATGTGCAGCTCTTTCTCCAGACGGATATTCATTCCACTGTTTCGGATATCAACGAGGTGCTCGTCCGTGCGCCGTACGGTAACGGCGAGACCTTTTTCGTATTCTGGGACTATCACGCAAGCTAAGGAGGCGATATGTATTCAGAGGTGCTCCACGACGATTCAGGCAATATCAAGGCATGCTACTGCGCAGACACCCTGCCTGTCGAGGCAAACGCCCCTATGTTCAGGTTTTCGGGGATACCCGACGGGCTTACCCACGCGAGGCTCAATATAGACACGCTTACGGCAATGGAGATAGAGGCCGGGTGCGGGACAAGGGCCGAACTTGACGGGAGCGGCAACCCCGTGCTTGTTACCGTGGACAGGACCAGGTACATAATGGAGAACTTCGTCGTGGACCTCGAAACGGAACTCGCCCATGAAGGCCTGGTCCTCCGGGGCATAAAGAGGAAAGAGTAGACATGATGGATGCTCAAGGAAGGAAGGCGGCGGAGGAGATGGCGGAATTGATAGCAGAGAAGCTCTCGTCGAATTTCGGGGCCTGCGCCTTCACGCCTTCGGAGCAGGAAGCGGTAAAGGACCTTCTCAGGACCAAGAAGAACGCGGTAAGTGCCTTCCTCTGGATATGCGGGGCGGTCATGCTCTGGATAATCAAGGACGTATACGTTTACCTCGCGGGGCATCTCACGCTAAAGTAGGAGACAATACCCGATGGAGCTTTCAGAGAAGCAGAGGCGGTTTACGGCCAGTGTGGCAGAGCTTATAAGGTCCGCTTACTCGAACGGGTTTGAGCTCACCTTTGGAGAGGCATACAGGACAGAAGAGCAGCAGAAGCTCTATCTTAAGTCCGGAAAGAGCAGGACCATGGCTTCGCCCCACAGGGAAAGGCTCGCGGTGGACCTTAACCTATTTATCGGGGGCAAATACGTCGCGGACGGGGAGGCCTACAGGCCGCTCGGCGAAAAATGGGAGTCGCTCGGGGGGAGATGGGGCGGCAGGTTCGGTGTGAGGCCAGAGGATTACGGGACAAAGGTCGGCTGGGATGCAAACCATTTCGAGTATTAAAGCCCGCAGTTTATTTTCCTTTCTGTTGACAGGCAATAGGCGCGAACCTATACTTAGGTTATGGGCCCAGGGCTAAAGGGCATGGAATACGGGGCAGAATCTACCGGCTGGAATTACCATAGTTCAAGGGGATCCGCCCATTCAGTTAAGGCCGTTTATGCCAGGAGTCGGTAAGACCTTAATCATAATAGGTATAATTATAGTGGTCATCGGGCTTTTCGTTTCTCTGGGCCCGAGGATACCGTATCTTGGGAAGCTGCCTGGAGACATCTATGTAAAAAGGGATAATTTTGTCTTTTACTTTCCGCTTGCCACGTCCATTATAGTGAGCATTGTCCTGACCCTCTTGCTCTATCTCTTCTTCAGGCGATAGTTGTTGTAAAAAAGAGAAAAGTAATCCATTTTTTGGTATTAAAACTACACTGTCGCCATCGGTTCACTATAAAAATACCCGAAAACAAAAGGTTTCTTTTATGGCATACTTATTGCTACATACAGCGATAATGATGATGCAGCAGACTTTGAAAAACATAATAGAGTTCAGGGGAGTCGGGCTCCATACAGGCTGGGAAGTGAATGCCAGGATCATCCCTTCCTGCGGAGATTCCGGCATAACCTTTTTCAGGCGCGACCTACCTGGCGCACCTGCCATAAGGGCAGTCTCCTCAAACGTAATCTCCACGTCATACGCGACCACGCTAGGGTCGCGGGGCGCGACCGTCTCCACCATAGAGCACCTTATGGCGGCTTTTTATGGCATGGGCGTTGATAACGCGATAGTCGAGCTCGACGGTCCGGAGGTGCCTATTCTCGACGGAAGCGCTACCGGTTTCGTTGGAATGATAGAGTCCGCCGGGCTTGTCACGCTTTCGTCCCCGAGGCGGTACATGGTCGTCAAGAAGCCAATAAAAGTGGTAGAGGACGATAAATATATCTTCCTCCTCCCTTCCGACGGGTCCGGGCTCTCGATAAATTACTCGATAGATTTCGCGCACCCGTTCCTTGCAAAGCAGTCGTTTTCAAGGCCTTTCTCTAAGGACGTCTTCAGGAAAGAGCTCGGAAGCGCGCGCACCTTCGGCTTCCTCAAGGATGTGGAGACGATGAGGGCCAACGGCCTTGCAAAGGGCGGCTCGCTGGACAACGCCATAGTCATAAGCGATACCGAGATACTGAACGAAGGCGGCCTAAGGTACCCCGACGAGTTCGTAAGGCACAAGGTCCTCGACCTCATGGGCGATATAGCACTTGTTGGAGCTCCCCTCATAGGCAACATAGTAGCCTACAGGTCGGGCCACGCGCTGAACCATAAGCTCGCCCAGGAGATATGGAGGAAGCCCGGGAAATGGGAGTTCATGGACTCTCATTCATGGGACGACGGCATACACGCCCCTGCTCCCGTGCTCATGGAGAAGATGGCGAGCGTTTAGCGCTCCAGAATAGATACAGAAAAGCCCCTTGCGGGGCTTTTTTTTTGCCTTCATGGACCGGGGCCGTAATAAAAGGCTTTGATTGCAAAAATGCATGAATTATGTTAATATTTTTAAGATTAATGAGAAGATGGGAGTAATCCCGTATCGACCCCTCTACGGAGGGGTTTTGAATTAAGTACAAACGAGACTGAATTGGAAAAGAACGGCACCGTAAAAAAACAGTTCGCATTTGAGGATAATAGCCTTGCCGTGCGTCTTTTCGGCGAGGGTGGGGAGAGCCTCAGGCGATTCGAGAAGAAGCTAGGGGTCGAGATCAACAGCAGGGGCTCGCTCGTCACCATAAGCGGGACCCCCGAGAAGGCGGAGCTCGCGGAAAGGCTCCTTAAAGAGCTCTATGACCTTCTGGCAAAGGGCTATCCGCTTTACCAGCACGACCTGGACTACGCCTTGAGGATGGTCCTTGGCGACAGGGACGTGAAGCTGGCCGACGTCTTCATGGATACCGTCTACGTCTCGTACCGGAAGAAGTCGATAGCTCCCAAAAGCGTTGCCCAGAAAAGGTACATAGACGCGATCAGGGAGAACGACATCGTATTCGGCATAGGGCCTGCCGGCACAGGTAAGACCTATCTCGCGATGGCCATGGCTGTCGCGGCCCTTACGAGCAAGGAAGTGGACAGGATAATACTTACGAGGCCGGCAGTGGAAGCGGGCGAGAAGCTCGGGTTCCTGCCCGGCGACCTCGCGGCCAAGGTCGACCCGTACCTAAGGCCGCTCTATGACGCGCTCCATGACATGATGGATTACGAGAGGGCGCAGAAGCTCCTTGAAAGGGGCACGATAGAGGTCGCGCCGCTCGCCTTCATGAGGGGCAGGACTCTGAACGACTCCTTCATAATACTCGACGAGGCCCAGAATACCACCATTGAGCAGATGAAGATGTTCCTTACGAGGCTTGGCTTCGGCTCCAAGGCCGTGATAACCGGCGACATCACCCAGATAGACCTGCCCCTTGCAAAGCCCTCGGGGCTCGTGGAGGTGCAGAAGATACTCGAGGGCGTGGAGAGGATAGAGTTCATAACCTTCTCAGAGACCGACGTTGTAAGGCACCCCATTGTGCAGAAGATCGTAAAGGCGTTCGAGAGGATGGAGCAGAAGAGAAAAGCAGCGGCAGCGGAGGGCGCCTGATGCAGTCCAGGCAGGAACCGGTCTCTTCGAAAAAGAACCCACGCCAGTTTGGAGACGCGGCCAAGGTAATAGGGCTTATGCTGGTCCTGAGCCTCCTGGCTACGGTGCTCTTTTTCCCGAACCTCACCTTCAGGGGCTATGAATATGCCGCTGGCGAAGTCGCCCGTACGGATATTAAATCGCCGGTCGAGGCTCAAGCCGATGGATTGGTGGTGAGGAAAGGAGAGACGGTCGTCCGGGAAGGGCAGGTCCTGACCGAAGACGATCTCATTAAGCTCCTCATTATCGAGAAATCCGTTCGGAAGGAAAGGTCCGGGCTTCCGGCCATCGGGTTTTTCGTATTGACGGCGGTCCTATTCGGCGTAAGCTACTACTTCTCAAAGAGGAACATAAGGAAGTTCTCCTCCTCGGCGAAAGACATCCTCCTCCAGGCGACGGTCCTTTCCGGCGTTCTCGTTATCATAAACCTCTCCGATACCGCCGCCCTGGTCATGACCGACCTCCTCCCCGGTTCAGCTTCGGCCTACAGGTACGTGGTCCCGGTCGCAATAGGCCCGATGCTCGTGAGGCTTCTCCTCAATTCTGAGACCGCCTACGTCTTCGCTGCCGTAAGCTCGATAATCGTCGGGTTCTTTATGGGAGGGGTTGAAATGGCAGCCTTCGCCTTTGCAGGCGGAGTGGCCGGGGCCGCTGGCGTAAGGCACTGCACGCACAGGTCTATAGTCATTAAGGCCGGTTTCGTGCTGGGCATAGTGAATGCCGCCGTCCTCCTCTGCATCTCGGCCTTGAAGGGCGGAGCGTTCGGCGGGCCGGTGCAGCTCATATTCACCGGGCTCCTTAACGGCCTCCTGGCCTCTGTTCTGGCCATCGGCATTGCACCGCTCCTTGAAGCGGTCTTCCAGTACACGACGAACATAAGGCTCCTTGAGCTCTCCAGGATGGAGCACCCGCTCCTTAAGGAACTCGCCATGAAGGCCCCTGGCACGTATCACCACTCACTTATGATCGGCACCCTGGCCGAGGCCGCCGCAGAATCCATAAACGCCAACCCGCTCCTTGCCCGCGTCGCCGCCTATTACCACGATATCGGGAAGCTCAGGATGCCGCAGTACTTTATAGAGAACACCTCGGGCGAGAGCAGGCACGACAAGCTCAGCCCCTCCATGAGCGCCCTTATACTTTCAAGCCATGTGAAGGAAGGGGCGGACCTTGCCGGTAAATACAGGCTCGGCGCCGAGATAACCGACATCATAAGCCAGCACCACGGTAGCGCCGTGATAACGTATTTCTACCAGAAGGCAAAGTCCATGGAAGGGGACTCGGAGGTCAAGGAGGGCGACTTCCGCTATCCGGGGCCCAAGCCGCAGACCAAGGAGGCGGGCATCATAATGCTGGCCGACGCTATAGAGGCTGCGAGCAAGACCCTGCCCGACCCGAGCCCGGACAGGATACAGTGGCTTACCCAGAAGATCGTCAACAGGATATTCTCCGACGGGCAGCTTGATGAATGCGAGCTCACGCTCAAGGACCTGAACGCCATAACGAAGAGCTTCAACAGGGTCTTTGCCGGGATGTACCACCAGAGGATCGAGTACCCGGAGCCGGTTGACATACTTAAGGAGAAAGGGATTGAAGGTCCTGGTTCAGGGAAAAAAGGGGCGGACGACGGCAAAAAAGATGGCAGAGACCGCCTTAGAAGGCTTGGGGTATAAGGACCGAGAGCTTTCGGTCCTTTTGACGGATGACGCAGGGATACGGGAGCTTAACCTGAGGTTCAGAGGGAAGGACAAGCCCACCGACGTCCTGAGCTTCCCGATGGAAGACCCCTCGCTTCTTGGCGATATCGCGATATCAATGGAGCGGGCCTGGGCGCAGGCCGCCGAATTCGGGGTAAGCGAGGACGAGGAGCTTGCAAGGCTCCTTGTCCATGGTATATTGCACCTTGCAGGCCACGACCATGTAAAAGGCGGCAGGCAGGCGAGAAAGATGAAGGAGAACGAGGAGATGCTCATGCGGCTCCTCAGGGAAAAGGGGCTTTATTGAGGGGAATGAAAGTCTGGGGGGATTTCAGGAAGTACCTGCCAAAAGCTATAGATATAGTAAAGCTGAGGAAGGAAGCGGCCAGGGAGGCCGGTTCGGACGAGGCGGCTCTAATCCCAGGGATAATGGTCCTGGCCATAGGGGGCCTGGCGGTCGCTATAGGGGCTCTAGCGCAGGGGGGCGCAAGCTCGCTGGTCGAGGGGGTGTTTTTCCTCATCCTAGCGCCGGTGCTCAATGTACTCGTATTCTCGCTCTTCATCTCCGTCTTCCACGCCATTGCGAGGCTTTTCGGAGGCAAAGCAAATTTCCAGTCCTACTACAGGGCCGCCGCCCTGGCTTCGATCGTAAGCTGGTCTCAGGCCATACCGGTCGTCGGCTCCTTCATCGGCATATGGGGCATACCTGTGAACGTAATCGTGCTGGAGGGCGTGCACGGTCTGAGGCGCCTCGAGGCCGCCGCGGTCGTCTCCCTCATGATGGCGGCCGCCATGGGACTCCTTTATTTTGCCGGCCTCTTGGGCTAAAATAATCCAATGGACAAAAAAGAGGTGACAAGGCCGAAGAACTGGTTCGAGAGCCTGAACTACGCCATCGAGGGCGTTATCTACGCCTTCAAGACCCAGAGGCACATAAGGTACCATTACCTCATCGCCGCCGCCGCGCTCTTTATAAGCCTTTTCCTCGAGCTCCCCATGACCGAGTTCGTGCTCTTCACCATGGCGGTCCTCTTCCTCCTTTTCGCGGAGATGGTCAACACCGCCCTGGAGGAGATAGTGAACCTGGTCGAGGAGAAGCACCACATGACGGCCAAGAACGCCAAGGACGTTGCGGCCGGGGCGGTGCTTATAGCCTCGGTCGGGGTAGCGGTCATGGTCTACACTATCTTCTCAAAGTATCTTCACGAGCCAATCGGCGTGGCTATCCGTGAGGCGCGGGCCTTCTCCGTGCACATAGCAGTAATATCGCTCCTCCTTGTCCTCATATCCGTAGTGTGCCTGAAGGCGCTCACGAGGAGGGGGAGGCCGCTCCACGGCGGGATGCCGAGCGGGCACGCGGCGGTCGCGTTCTCTATTTTCACCAGCATAACCGTGCTTACGCTCGACCCTACGGTGGCGATACTAGCCTTTGCGCTCGCCTTGATGGTGAGCCATTCGAGGCTCCTTGGCGGCATACACTCCAAGCTCGAGATATTCCTGGGAGGCCTTCTGGGGTTTGGCCTGACGCTCCTCGTCTTCAGGATATTCTTCATGACGCTCCAATGAAAAAGCTAATCCTTGCAGCGGTTTCGGGCATAACACTTGTGCTCGCGTTTCCGCCCTTCGGGCTGTGGGGCCTTGCGTGGTTCGCGCTCATCCCGCTCTTGTTAGCGCTCGAAGGAGAGGGGCGGCTAAGGGGCTTTTCGCTCGGGTTCGCATCCGGTTTCGTATTCCACCTCGGCTCCGTGTACTGGGTCGTCCACTCGATGAACAACTTCGGAGGCGTGCCGATATCGGCAAGCATCGGGGTCATGCTCCTTTTAGTAATATACCTGAGCCTTTTCTGGGGCGCCTTCGGCTGGGTCTTCTCGCTCGCGTCCAGGCTCGATAATATCGCAAAGCTCCTCATCCTCCCTTCCGCCTGGGTAGCGCTCGAATTCCTGAGGGGGCACCTCTTTACCGGTTTCCCCTGGGTGCTTGTGGGATATACGCAGGCCGGGTATCTGCCATTCATACAGGTGGCTGATACTACCGGGGTCTGGGGGGTCTCGTTCGCGGTGGTCGCGGTGAACGCGGCCCTGGCTTCCGTTGCCGGGCATCTCCTCCGTAAAGAGGAGGGTATGCCGCCTATGCTTCCGGCTGCCATTGCGGCAGCGCTCGTCCTTTCTATTGCCTCTTATGGCTTTATCCGCATGAAGGCGGTCGACGAGGAAGTGCGTAGGTGGAGCGGCATCAAGGTCGGGATTGCGCAGGGCGCTATAGACCAGTCAGTCAAATGGGACGGCAGGTACCAGGAGAGCACGATAGACATTTACAGGGGACTTACCTCGCTCGCCTCGGACCAATTGGCGCGCCTTGTGATATGGCCGGAGACCGCCATCCCCTTTTACTATGAGCCGGACCAGATAAGGAGCGGGCCCGTTGGGGAGCTTGCGAGGAATACAGGGTCGTACATATTGACCGGAAGCCCCTCTTACACTTATAATCCGGTCTCGAATTCGGTAAGGTACTTTAACAGCGCCTTTCTGCTTAACTCAACGGGCGAAACCGTCGGGAGATACGACAAGTCGCATCTGGTGCCATTCGGCGAATATGTTCCGCTCAGGGGCATACTCCCGCTAAAAAAACTCACGGCAGGAGTCGGTGATTTTACCGAGGGGCCGGGCCCTGTTCCGATACCCTTCGAGGGGGGCGGCATAGGCGTGCTCGTCTGCTTCGAGTCCATATTCCCCGAAATAGCCAGGGGACAGGTAAAGGCCGGGGCGACCGTGCTGGCCAACCTGACCAATGACGCGTGGTTCGGGCATACGTCGGCCCCGTACCAACACTTCCAGATGTCGGTCTTGAGGGCCGTGGAGAACAGGTCGTTCCTCGTCCGCTCGGCCAACACCGGAATAAGCGGGTTTATAGACCCTAACGGCAGGGTGAGGGAGGCAACGGGCCTTTTCGAGAGGACCGTCCTTGTTGACGAAGTGCGGATGCGCTCGGGTGAACCGACCTTCTATACCGCTTATGGCGACCTTTTCGCGTGGGGCTGCACGATAATTGCCGGTGTCTTTACCGGGACAAGAATAAGAAGGAGGAAGTGAAGAATGTTCGAAGAGCTTAAGGAAGACCTGCATGGAGTGCGGGAGAGGTATAACGAGCTAAGGAGTTATCTTTGACCAGGCTTCCAGGGCTGATGAACTGAAGGAACTTGAGGCCAGGCTTTCGGACCCTGCCGTGTGGGCCGACCCCGAAGAGGCGCAGAAGCTCACAAAGAGAAAGGCCCAGCTCACCTCAGGGCTTGACGCCATAGGGAAGATAGGCACTTTGGTGGAAGAGGCCGAGGTCCTTCTCGAGCTTGCGGACGAGGCGCATGATGAGTCCGTGGCCAGGGAATCCGGGGAGAAGCTGAAGGAAGCGAGCGAGGCCATAAGGAAGGCCGAGGTCCGGAGGATGCTCGCCGGCGAGCACGACCGCTCGAATGCCATCATCTCCATACATCCCGGCGCGGGTGGCACAGAGGCGCAGGATTGGGCGGCCATCCTCTTCCGTATGTACCTCCGGTGGGCCGAGTTCAGGGGCTACGCTACCGAGGTGCTCGATTACCAGCCCGGCGATGAGGCAGGGATAAAGAGCGTCACATTCACCGTCTCCGGCGAGTACGCTTACGGGTACGCGAAGGCAGAGGGCGGCGTGCACAGGCTCGTGAGGATATCCCCGTTCGACGCAAACAAGAGGAGGCACACGTCTTTCGCCTCGGTTTTCGTGTACCCGGAGATCGAGGAGGACGTCGAGGTCGAGGTGAACGAGGCGGACTTGAAGGTCGACACCTTCCGCGCAAGCGGCGCGGGCGGACAGCACGTGAATAAGACCGACTCCGCCGTGAGGATAACCCACATCCCGACCGGGATAGTCGTCCAGTGCCAGAACGAGAGGAGCCAGCATAAGAACAGGGCCGTCGCCATGAAGCTACTCCGCTCCAGGCTCTATGAGCTTAAGCAGAAGGAGCAGGAGGAGAAGATGCAGGAATTTACGAAGGAAAAGCGCGAGATCGCCTGGGGAAGCCAGATAAGGTCGTATGTAATGCAGCCTTACAGGCTCATAAAGGACCACAGGACCGGCTTTGAGACAGGGAACATAGACCCGGTAATAGACGGCGCGCTTGACCCGTTCATAGAGGCGTACCTTCAGGCCTTTGCCGGCAAGGGTTTAAAAAAGTAGTGTTTTCGAGCTGTTGCAGGGATCGGCTGCCATGCCCGGTATCCTTGCGGCGGCCCGGCCTTTATGGCAATGGAAAATAGTGGCGCATTTGCGGCCGGTTCGTGATATACTGTAATATTGCGTGACCCCCTCACGCCGAGACAGTAGCGTTTCTGATAGGCCTGTGTTTTTTCTCTTTGCCCGCCAGAAAAAAGCCCTTGACAAGGCAGAGGTTGTGTTTTATATATTAAAATTCTGTTTTCGCCGTCAGGAGAGGCGTGGTACGCCTTTTTTCCGGTTTTGTGCTTTCTCCAGTTTTTACGCTGGCGTAGCTCAACGGTAGAGCAGCTGATTTGTAATCAGCAGGTTGCGGGTTCGAATCCCATCGCCAGCTCCAGTTGAGATTCGGCGGTCTTTGCCGGCTTCACAATGTCCGGAGGATTCAAGTGGCTGACCTTCTCGCCTGGTCCCATTATCCCGGAATTGCAACCGACCATTGAACTGAAGCGAACCCGGTTTATTGGGGCGCGGCCCTGCCGGTGTCAAGCGATAGGATTGGATGCCGACGCGCGCTGAGCTGCGGCGGAGCTTGAAACCCGTCTTCCTGGATGTAGCGGAGCCGGTATAGGAAGTTTCATACAGCTTGGCATGGAGAGGTTCCCGAGCGGCCAAAGGGGGCAGACTGTAAATCTGCTGGCTCAGCCTTCGGAGGTTCGAATCCTCCCCTCTCCACCATTATATCAGGATTTCGCGCGGGTGTAGTTCAATGGTAGAACTCCAGCCTTCCAAGCTGGATGCGTGGGTTCGATTCCCATCACCCGCTCCATATTAAATATAACGGCGCTTACGCCGGAGCGCAACCGGAACCGGAAAACAATACGCCCATGTAGCTCAGTTGGTAGAGCACTTCCTTGGTAAGGAAGAGGTCAGCGGTTCAATCCCGCTCATGGGCTCCAAATGACATCAAAATATATTCTGCCTGGAGGAAAAAATGAGCAAGGCTAAATTCGAGAGAGGCAAGGCGCACCTTAACGTAGGCACGATAGGCCACGTTGACCACGGGAAGACCTCGCTTACCGCGGCGATAACCAAGGTCCTTAGCTCGAAGGGGTACGCGGAGTT